>JBKHDD010000174.1:0-10511 GCA_046541515.1 Desulfococcaceae bacterium | reverse complement strand
ACCATTCCATTCCAGGAAAAGATTCGGAGGGCGCCGGAGCGTTCTCGCGGTTGACCAACATTTTCCTTGACGGCGGCCCCGCGATCCGCTACCCTCTGGATAATGATTATCCAAAACAAAAACGTTTCGGATGAACGCCGCGCTCGAGCGGCCCGCCGGATGACGGAGATGGTCGACAAGCTGAAGGCGCGGGAGTATCGCCTGACGCCCCAGCGGCTGGCCGTTGTACGCATTTTGGCCGAAAACGACGAGCATCCGACTGTAGAAAAAATCCACGGCCGTGTCAAAGTGGACTTCCCCACCACCAGCTTGGCCACCGTATACAAAACGCTGGTGGTGCTGAAAGAGCTGGGGGAAGTGCTGGAAATCGGCTTCAGCGACGGGAGCAATCGGTACGACGGCCTGAATCCGCGGCCGCATCCCCACCTGATCTGCACCCGGTGCGGCCAAATCCAGGACCCGGACATGGATTTTCTGGACGGACTCACCGAACGGGTGGCCGCCGAAACCGGGTTTCAAATCACGAAGCACCGCCTCGATTTTTTCGGCTTGTGCGCCCGATGCCAGGGGCACGGGGACGAAAACGCGCCCGGGTGACCCCCCGTTCGACCGCCCGGGGTCGCCGATCGTTTGAAAGAGTTGGGGAAGGGGTGGCGGCCGAGCGCGAGGTTTCCAGGATTCCGCCGGAACGGCGGCTTTTTTTGGGCGACGTTTGGATAGAGATTATTCATAAATATGAAAAATCCAAAAAGAATTCATCCGGATACCTATCCGAAGGGAACCCAACGGGGTTCGGGACGTGGCGAAAATCCCTCACCCGGGAATGTTGCAACGCGATCAAGACTTGTCAAGAATCTCGATTTTTGATATGATACGTCAAATCGCCCGGCTCCGGAACAACGCCTTCCCGGACCCGATTCCCGCCCCGGCCAAAACGGAAAATCGCAATACTTCCAGTTTCAAACCCGATCGGTGAATTCGACGAAGCCGCAAAGGGTTCGCGGCCTCGTCGAATTCTCACGAAACACCCGTTTCGCTTGGTTATGTTGCCATGCGATATTTCTTCGGTCTCGGCCCCGCGCCGTGGTCCGAAATTCCAACCCTGGAAATCGTGCAAAAAGGAGAAAAAGTTTTGAAAAGCATCAAAGGCTCCCAGACCGAGAAGAACCTGCTGACCGCCTTCGCCGGCGAATCCCAGGCCCGGAACCGTTACACCTATTTTGGCAAACAGGCCCGCAAGGAAGGCTACGTTCAGATCGCGGACATCTTCGAAGAGACCGCCAATCAGGAGAAGGAACACGCCAAACGGTATTTCAAATTCCTGGAGGGCGGAGAGACCGAGATCGCCTGCGCATTCCCCGCCGGGTTGATCGGCGCCACCTATGACAATCTGATGGCGGCCGCCGAGGGCGAGCGGTACGAGCACACCGAGATGTATCCGGGATTCGCCAAGGTGGCTCGGGACGAAGGCTTCGAGGCCGTGGGCATGGTGTTCGACGCCATTTGCGTGGCGGAAAAGCAGCACGAAAAACGGTACGTGGAGCTGGCCGGCAACCTGAAGGCCGACCGGGTGTTCAAGCGGGACGACGTGGTGGTCTGGCGTTGCCGCAACTGCGGCTACCTGCACGAGGGCAACGTCGCGCCCCAGATGTGCGTGGCCTGCGCCCATCCCCAGGCCCACTTCGAACTGCTGGGAGAAAACTGGTAGGAATCGCCGGGCGCCCCTGGACGTTTGACCCAAGGGCATTCCCGTTGGCATTCGGCCTCCATCCCCCGCCGGGGGGTGGAGGTTTTTTGGTTCAAAACGGCCGCCATCGTCGCCGGAACGGATATTCCACCCCCACAACCGGCGTCAACGGCCGAATTCGGCGACGGGGAAACCGGATCGCCGGAAGGTGGGCGGCGTTTCCGGAGCCCCGTCCCCCATTCATGGAAAACCGGACCCCAGCCGCGGCGCGGTCCACCGCCAACGTCACCGTCAAAATTTGTCGTCCGAAGGCGGCGCAAGCCGGCGCGGCGCGGCGCCCGAACCGGAACCCGCATGGAAATCGGACCCGGATTCGGCTCGGCGGGCACGGGCGCCCAGGCCGATGACGGATTCCAGCCGGTCCACGATGCCCCCCAGTTCTTCCGCCAGATCGTTGAGTTCGTCGGAACGGGCCATGTTTCGCTCGGCGCCCGTCTGGTTTTCCTCCACCGCCCGCTTCACCTCCCGCACGACCGTCCCCAGCTCCTCCACGTCCCGCAACAGCGCGTCCGACGCCTCGGAAAGCGCCCGCATCCGCTCCCGGGTTTCCCCGGTGATTTCCACGTTCCGGCGGTAGGCCTCCCGGGCGGCGTCGGTGCATTCCCGCCCCCGTTCCACCGAAGCCGCCGCCTTTTCGATCAGGGCGCGGGTGTCCCGGGAGGCCTCGGCCGCCCGGCCCGCAAGGTTCCGCACCTCCTGGGCCACCACGGAAAAGCCCGCCCCCGCCTGGCCCGCGCGGGCCGCCTCCACCGCCGCGTTCAAGGCCAGCAGGTTGGTCTGAAAGGCGATGTCGTCGATGGCGTCGATGATGGTCCGAATCCGTCGGCTGGATTCGGTCATCTCCTCCATGGAGCGGCCCATTCCGGTCATCGACGCCTCGGCCCGGTCCACAATCTCCCCGGCCGTTTCCATCCGGCCGTCCACGAAGCCCACGGTCTCCCGGTTTTGGCGAAGGGCCGCGCCCACCCGGTCCAGCGAATCGGCCGCCTCCAGCAGCACGCCGGACTGGCGGGCGTTGCTGTCGGTCAGGGACCGGCCGCTTTCCCGGGCCGCTTCCGCCGACCGGGAAAGCCGCGCGGAGTTGTCCCCCAGCGCGTCGATGACGCCCCGGATCGGCCGCACGATTTTCCGGCCCACCACCAGCCACAGCAGAACGCAGACCGCCGCTCCCACCCCGGCCAATATCCCGGTCAGCCGAAGCATCCGACGCCGGACGCCCCCGGCAATTTCGGCCTCCCGGACCTGGGCGGCCGCTTCCAAATCGTCCAGATGGGCGCCGGTGGCGATCACCCAGTCCCAGGGCGGGAAATGGCGAACGTAGGTCAATTTCGGCGTGGTCTCGTTGGTTCCCGGCCGGGGCCAGGGATGGCGGACGAAGCCCTCGCCTTCCGCTTGCGCCAGTTCCCGCTGGCGCTCCAGCGGCAGGCCGCCTTCGGGGTCCCGGAACGTCTCGGCGTCGATGGCTTCGCCGATCCATTCCTCCCGGGGGTATTGCAGCATTTTCCCCGATTCGGCGCCAAACACGTAAAAATAGTCCAGATTGTCCGGGCCGAACCGAAAGGCGCCGATGGTCCGGAGCACCTGTTCCTGGATATCCCGTTCGGCCACGTCCAGGAATACGCCGGCGCCCACGACCCAGCCCCAGGGTTCGAACAGGCGGACGAAGGAGAGCTTGGGCCGGGGGGCTTCCGATTCGGCGGGCGGCCAGAGATAGTGAACGAATCCCCCCTCCGGATTCCGGGCCGCTTCCACCATTTCCACGAACGGCCGCTTTCCCCCGGCGTCTTGAAAATCGGAAAGATCCTGGCCGTCCAACTCCGACCGCCGAGGGTGCATCACCATGGCGGGCGTTTGGTCGATGATCCAGAAATACTCGCCCGCGTCGAAGCGCAACGCGCCGATCTGGCGCAGCGCCATGTGCCGCTTGAGCTGATCCGGAATCTTCAGGCCGTCCACATATTCCAGCACCGAAAAGGTGACGCCCACCGCCGCCGAAAGCTCCTTTTTGTAGAGTTCGGCCAGCTTGTCGGGGTCTCGGGCCACCGCGTGATTGGATTCCACCATGGTGTAGACGTTGGAAACCAGGGTCTGGAGCATTCGCTTTCGCTGGGAAAGCGACATTTCCATGGACCGGGAAAGCTCGGCGGCGCCTTGCCGGCGGAAGGATGCGGCGTTGTAGGAAAGGACAATGATTCCCAGCAGCAGGAAGCCGCCGATCAGGAGCGCGACGATTCGGGTGGATATTTTCATTTCCGGTTCTCCGTCCGATATTTTTTAATTCCGGGATAGGCGAAGGGAAATAAAGGGCATCCCATCCGATGGTCCCCGCCAAACGGGGATTGCGGAGGCGTCAAGAAGGGTTCCCCCCATCCGGGGCCCGAGCCGTTTTTTCGCCCGCGCTTTCCAACAAGGCCAGGATTTTTTCAAAATCGTATTCGTCGGCCAATTCCAGCAGCCGAAGGCAAAAAGCGGCGGTGGACGGATCGGAGCGGGCCAGATTTCGGGCGTGGTCGGTAATGCGAGTGATGTTCCCGATCCGGGCCAATTCCGTCAGCGCGGCGAGGTCTTCCGGACCGGGGGGAACAAGCGACTCGGGGTTCGGGGAGACGGTTCGCCCGCTTGACGAGGGGGACGAGGCGGGCGCGGCCGCAATCGGGGCCTCCGCTTCGGACGAAGTTTCCAGCCCCTCGTTCCCCCACGCTTCCGCCGGCGGCAGGGGAACGGAAAACTGAAAGGTGCTCCCCTCCCCCACCCGGCTTTCCAGAGTCAGCTTCCCGCCCATCAGCATCACCAGCGTCCGGCTGATGGTGAGGCCGAGGCCGGTGCCGTCGGACCGCCGTTCCGGCGGTCCAAGCTGCCGGAACGCGTCGAAAACGGCCTCCCGCCGGTCCTCGGGAATTCCCGGCCCGGTGTCCGCCACCGAAAAGCCGACGAAGCCGCCATCGGGAAACACCCGGACCCGCGCGCCGCCGCGCCCGGTAAACTTCACGGCGTTGGAGAGCAGATTCAGCAGAATCTGGCGCAGCCGTTTGGGGTCGGACCGCACCCATCGGGGCACGGCGGGGTCCATCTCCGCCGACAGGGAAATCCCCTTCTCAATCGCCCGGAAACGCAGCATATCCACCACGCCGTCCACCAGATTCCGCAAATCCAGCGGCCGGCTTTCCAGCCGCACCTTGCCCACCTCCACCCGGGACATGTCCAGGATGTCGTTGATCAGGGTCAGAAGGTGATGGCCGCTTTTTTCGATGACGGCCAAGCCGTTCCGCTGGGTTTTCGAAATCGATTCGTCCCGCACCAGAATCTGGCAGTGGCCGAGAATGGCGTTCAGCGGGGTGCGAAGCTCGTGGCTCATGTTGGCGATGAACTCGGTTTTGGCGTGGCTGGCCGCCTCGGCGGCCTCCCGGGCCTCCCGCAGCTTCCGCGCCGCCCGCTCCCGATCGGTCACGTCGATGGAAATGCCCAGCACCGAAGGCGCCCCGTCCAGCTCGATCAAAACCGAGGAATGATCCAGCCAGAAGGCCCGGCCGTCGCGGTGCAGCCCCTTTAATTCATAGCGGAACAATCCCTCCGCGCCCTTCCGGCGGGCCGCGACCTTTTCGCGCACGTATTCCCGCGAATCGGGATGAATCAGCTCCATCAGGGAAACGCCGACGATTTCCTCGGCGGCGTAGCCGGTCATCTCCAGAAACGCCGGGTTGGCGTAAACGATCCGTTCTCCCCGGGAAATCCAAATCCCGATGGGCGCGGCCTGGGCGAGCAGGCGGAATTTCTCTTCGCTTTTCCGGCGCTCCCGTTCCGCGGCCCTGCGTTCGGACACGTCCTCGTAGGTGGCGATGACCTCCGTGGGACGGCGTCCGGGATGGACGGGATTCAGCACGGCCCGAAGCTCCGCGGTTCGGTTGCCCGTGACGGAGGTGTAGGCGTCTTCGAACACCGCCGTTTCCCCGGCCAGCGCCTTCTCCAGAACTCGACGGGCGGCCGGGGCCAACTTTTCCAGGGCCGGAAAACCGACCAGTTTTTCCCGGGAGGAGCCGACCAGCCGGACGAAGGCCGCATTGCAGTCCAAAACCCGGCCCGTCTCGTCGAAATGGACGATGCCCAGGGGCGATTTTTCAAAAATGACCCGGTACCGGCCGGCGCTTTCCCGCGCCTTTTCTTCGGCCCGCTTTCGTTCGGTCACGTCCTGGAAGATGCCTCGAATCCAGCGCCCGCCGTTTTCGTCCACCGTGCCGCGCCCGCTGTGATGAAACCAGCGAACCTCGCCGTCTCGCCGAATGAACCTTCCGTCGTAGCGGAACGATTCCATTCTCTCGTAGGCCCCGGTCAAGATGTCCCGGGTCCGCTTTCGATCCTCCGGGTGGATGTGCGCCAGAAAAAAGTCGAAGGAATGTTCGATCTGGCCGGGTTCGTATCCCAACAGCCGATAGTGTTCGTCGGACCAGTAGCCCTCGCCGGTCTCCAGGTTCCGTTCGAAACTGCCCACGCGGGCGATCTCCTGGGTTTGGCGGAGCCGCCGTTCACTTTCTTCCAGCCGACGGCGAAGGGCGCGACAGCACTTTTCCCGGGCCTTCCGGCCACTTTTTTTTCTCTTCATGAAGATTCGAAACCCGGAGTCCCGTTTTCCGGACGGCCCGTTTCGGCAGGCAGGATCAACTGGACGGCGGCGCCGCGGCCGGGCGTGGAGTCCACCCGCAAATACCCGCCATGGCCCCTCACGATCCCCAGCACCACGGCCAGCCCCAGCCCGCGCCCCTGAAATTTGGTGGAAAAAAAAGGCTCGAACATCCGTTTCCGCACCTCGGCGTCCATGCCTTCGCCGTCGTCGGACACCTCCACCACCAGGAAACGGCCGGCCGCCATCGGGTATTCGTAGGCGGACCAGAGTTCCGAAAGCGTCTGGAACAATTCCGACGAGACGAAGGTTCGGGATCGCAGGCGAATTCGAATCGGCGCCGCGGCGCCCGCTGGGTAGGATTCGGCCGCGTTCATGGCCAGATTGACCAAAAGCTGACTTAGTTGCTCGGAATCGCCGGAAATGGCGGGCAGGTTGGGGGGAAGGTCGATTTCCAGCTTCGCGTGCGGGGGCAGGGTCTTTTCCAGCAGAGGCCGGGTTTCCCGCATCCAGGTTTCCGGAACCACGGTGGAAAAGCTGAATTGGCTCTTCCCCG
The DNA here is from genome assembly GCA_046541515.1 of Desulfococcaceae bacterium. GTDB lineage: Bacteria > Desulfobacterota > Desulfobacteria > Desulfobacterales > Desulfococcaceae > CAYFVR01. The sequence goes on along the minus strand of JBKHDD010000174.1, from coordinate 3,593 downwards.
AATAGGCCAGCATCTGCCGAACCAGTTCGGCGGCCCGGAACAGGCCGGATTCGGATTCGGCCAAAAAGCGGGACGCCCGGCCCTCCGGCGGCAGTTCCAGGCGGGCCAGTTCCAGGTTTCCCAGCACCGCCATCAAAATGTTGTTGAAATCGTGGGCAATGCCGCCGGCCATTACGCCCAGGCTTTCCAAACGCCGCCGGGTTTCGAGCCGCCGTTCCATCCGCCGCCGCTCCCGCTCCAGGGCCTTTTCCCGGGTGATGTCCCGGACCATGGCGATCGTCTCCCCCGGTCCGCTGGGCACAACCCGGGCTTCGAAATACCGGTCGTCCTCCTCTCCCGCCTGGCCCGCGCGGGAAAGGGTGTATTCCAAAATCCGAGGCTTTTTCTCGTCCATGGCCCGCCGGACGGCTTCGGAAAACCAGTCCGCCAGAAATCGCGGGACCAGGGTTGCCATGGCTTTTCCCAGCATCTGTTGGCAATCTTGGGGCAGATCGTGGCGAATCAGCTCCGCCGGTTCGGCCCGGCAATCCAGAATCTCCGCCCGGCGATTGAGGCGGAACACCAGATCGGGAATGGCGTCCAGAAGCGCCCGGGCGCGGGCCTCGCTTTCCTCCGCCGCGGCGGCGGTCCGCTTCCGTGCCTTCGCCTCCGCCTCCAGCCGTCGGGCCAAGTCCCGCAATTGCCGCTGGTCGCGTTGGATGGTCAGGTGGACGGAAACCCGGGCCCGGACTTCTTCCTGGCGGAAGGGTTTCGTGACGAAATCCACCCCGCCGGCCTGAAATCCTTTCATGACGCTTTCGGAATCGCCCAGGGCGGATAAAAAAATGACCGGAATGGCGGAAGTGGCCGGATGACTTTTGAGCCGCGCGCAGGTTTCGTATCCGTCCCGTCCCGGCATCATGATGTCCAGCAGAATGACATCCGGGCGTCCCCGCTCCGCCCGTTCCATGGCCTCCATGCCGTTTCGGGCGATCAACAGATTGTGACCCGCCCGCTCCAGCATCTGATCCAGCACCCGGATGTTCCGCAAATCGTCATCAACAATCAAGATGGTGCCGCCGTCCGGTTCTTCCGCCATAAACGTCTCCGAATGGATCATCAGTTTTTTCGATATTACCATGACTTGGCCAAATTTTGTACCAGGGAACCATTAGGAAGCGGAACGGGAGGGCAAAAAAAGGGAAAAATACCGAAGCGGGAAAATTAGTGGGAGGGCCGAAGAATAGGACGGGAAGAAATCTCGCCGGGGAAAAGACACGAAAGTGGACGAGGCCGAAAGCGAAGAAACCGCCAGGCGACCTGGGCAAAAGAATGCCCGGCCTTCCGCCTATCCGCAGAATTCCAGAATGCGAACCCAGGCGCGTTTCAGACTGGGAGAGCGTTCGGCGGCCCGTGGCGCGGACCGGTGATCCCGGACGAAGCGGCCCCATTGAAGATTGTGGCCAAGGCCAACGGGAGCGGTACTGCCGGGAGCGGGAAAAATTTCGGACCGAAGGCCGCGTTTGCGGCTGTTAATTGCCAGAGAAAGGAGGCTGCCCTTGGCTTCCGGCAATTGATCCGGCTCCGGTGGAATTTTGGCGCGGCTGATCCCCAAAAAGCCGGCCAAGCCTTCCGGGTCGGCGAGCAACCAGGATTCCACTTCCCGAACCGCCACGCGAAACAGCAACCGGTCGGAAACCGGACCGGGCAACCAATCCCGCTGGAGGGCGGGGGCGCAGGGATGGCGATCGAGATCGGTCAACAGAAGGACCGAAAGGCCGCGATACGCCATCTGGTTGAAGTCGTGGACTTTGGATTTGAGATAATCGAAGCCCTTTCGCCGGAGTCGCCGCCAAATCCGGTATTCCCGCCCGGATTGCTGGAGCAGTGCACAAGCGCCACCGATTCGCTCAGGGCGTCCTCCGTCGCCACGGCGATGTCGATTCCCACGTTCAGGCCGAGGCTTCCCAGTCCAACAGTTTTTCCGGACGGGTTTTGGGAAGAAAAATTTCGGCGGGAGAAAAATCTTGTTGAAGCATGGCCGCTTCCGCCTCATCGGGAAGACGAATCCGCGTCCCGTCCCTACCCGGCTCCAGCAGCAGAATTCCCCGCCCGTCCAATGGATTTCTCAGCAACGCCTCGCTGTGCGTGCTCACCAGAACCTGCCGACGACGACGGCTTTCCCGAAGCACCCGGTCGATCATCAAAGGAATATGCTCGACCACGCCGTCGTTCAAGGAAAGCTCCGGCTCTTCCAGCAACAGCAGGCCATCGCCTTCCATCAGCGACCAAAGAAGCCCGATGAGCCGCAGGGTTCCGTAGGAAAATTGTTCCTCGGTCTGCCAACCGGCATTGGGCCGCCAATGCGCATACCGGGCCTCCAGATGCGGATGCCCGGCGGCGTCTCTCGTGAACCTTAATGCGTCGAACTGCGGAACGGCGGCGGTCAACGCGTTTTGTATGCGTTTCAGGCGGCTGTCCCGGGTTTTCTTCTGGGTTTTCGCCAGACGCTCCAAAAATCCTTGGCCGAAGGGGTCGTCCTCCATCCGGCGCACGGCCATTTGGTCCCCAAAAGTCAGCAATTGGGGAACCAGGTGGAGATAGGTCGTGTCGCTGAAAAATTCCGCCAACGAACGAAAATCCACGTTGGCGTTAATTTGCTCCAGAAAAGTCTGGGTCAATCGAACGGGATCGTCCCGATCATCTTTGTCCGGCCGCCGAAGAAGAATTTCCCCGTTTCGCCGAACCGTTTCATCGGTGATCCATAGTCGCTGGGCGCCTCGGCCCTCGCTTTTAAACCCAAGGAAATAGGCCCACTCGGTTTCGGAATCGGAAATCCAGGTTTCCACGCGAATTTCGGCGTCTTTTCGAGCCTGAAGACATCGGAGTTTCCGAATGCCGCCCCGATCCGTCACGGCTTTTTGCAAACCACCGCCCGCCGGTTTCGCGATATCCCGAAGAAAGCGGAAGGCTTCCAGAAAATTGGATTTCCCGCAGGCGTTGGGCCCGATCAGATAGCACCGATCCGCCAGGGGAATTTCCACATCCCGAAAATTCAACCAATTTTTGAGTCGAAGGCGGGTGACGCGCATGAAAGGTTTCCTTGGGGCTTGTGGCGTGGCGGAATATGGGCGAATAATCAGATTACAGGAATCTGCCAAAATCCAGGGATGGGACTCCGAATCCCAAATAAAGGCCCGCGCTGGATTTCAACTCAGATTACCACATCAATCCGAATCCCGAAACTCCCACGAAACCGAACCGTCGCCGGGGGTCACCGCCGCGACGAACTTTCTCCCGGCGGCGGTCTCCACCGTCCAGAGGCGTCCACCAAACCGCAAATTCAGCCGTTTCCCATCGGCGGACGCCAAACGGCAATCCCCCAGCCCGGCCAGACCCACGCCCAGCGCTTTGAGCACGGCTTCTTTTGCGGTCCACAGGCGAAAAAAACGGGGCCAGTCCCGACCGCCGAGGCATTCCCATTCCGCATCGGTCCCCACCTTGTCGAAGAGGCCGGGATGGCGCGGACCGGGCAGCTCCAGGTCGATGCCCACGGGAAACGGCGCCGCCACGCCGGCGACGAATTCCGTTTTGTGGGAGAGGGACCAGTGCCA
>JBKHDD010000173.1:0-10512 GCA_046541515.1 Desulfococcaceae bacterium | reverse complement strand
CAGAACGACAACTTCAACAACTCCATCTCCTGGGTGGCCTGGGGCCACATCCCCAAGGAAGCCATCGAACGCATCGAAATCGTGCGGGGTCCGACTTCGGCGCTTTACGGTTCCGAAGGTCTGGGCGGCGTGATCCACATCATCACCAAGGCGCCGAAGGCGGAGAGAGAAACTTCGATTCGGGGCGAGATCGGCACCGCCGACACCTACGGCGGCCACGGGTTTTACGGCCAAAAAATTGAAAACTTCGGCTTCCTGGTCGCCGGCGGCTACGAGGAAAGCGACGGCTGGCACATGGTGGAGGACCCGGCGCCCTACGAGATCAAGCGCCACCGGGAGGTCGCCAAAGGGATCGGCAAGGTCGCCTACGACCCCACCCCCAATTCGAACGTTACCCTGGCCGCGCTGCTGTACGACCACGAAACCGGCAAGGGCCGCGAATTCTTCTACGACGAACTGACCCTGGACCAGTATTGGTTGCAGTATGCCCAAGGGGGAGAGGGATTCGACATGAAAGGGCTGGTTTATCTGAACCGCGCCGACAAGACCGCCTTTCAGGACACGGCCAACGACAATTTCGCCTCGCTCTTCCGAGAGGAAAAGTTTGACGGCACCTACAACTGGGGCGCCGATTTTCAGGCGACGCTTTCAAACTGGGAATCCGGCCACGTCACCTTTGGCGCAACCTACAAGGAAGCCAATCTGGACTACAACGAAGATTTTCCGGGAAGCGACCGCGACGCCGGCGCGGAAGGAAAACAACGCATCGCATCCCCCTTTGTGCACGCGGATTTCCGCTTCCTCGAAGACCGTCTTTTTTTGAACCTGGGCGCCCGCTACGACTGGATTGAAACTTCGGACGGGTCCAATTTCGACACCCGGGCCAGCGCCGGAAGACCGGCCTTCGCCAACGACTTTCCCACCCAAACCGAGCAAAGTTTTTCGCCCAAACTGGGCGTCGCCTGGCATCCGGACGACAAAACCACCCTGCGGGCCTCCGGCGGAAAAGGCTTTCGCGTGCCGAGCCTGTTCGAATTTTACAAAGTTCAGGTTCGGGGCGGCGGCGCCTTTTACCGGGAGGCCAACCCGAATCTGGCGCCGGAGGAAATCTGGTCCTACGATGTGGGGGCCGAACGGTTTCTGCGCAACGACCTCTGGGGCCGGCTGACCTTTTATCAAGCCTTCGCCCAGGATTACATCGGCGACCGTTTTCTGCGCGAGGTCCCTTTCGCCGGCGGTACGCGAATTCGAAACGAATTCAAGCTCGACAACATCGGCGAGGTGGATATTTACGGCGTTGAAGCCGAACTGGAGTGGCGCCCCCGGAACGACCTGACCTTTTTCGCCAACTACACCTACAACGTCTCGAAAGTGGAAGAGGATGAAAACGACGCGGCCCTGGAGGGCAATCGGCTGCCCAACGATCCCCGTCACCAGACCCATTTCGGCTTCCGGTACCAAAACCCGGAGATCGTCAACGTCCAGGTGACCGCCAACTACCTTGCGGACATTTATTTCGACAACGAAAACACCCTGGAGGAAAGCGGCTATTTCACCCTGGACGCATCCGTGTCGCGCCGGTTTTTCGACCGGTTCACCGCCTACCTGAACGTGGAAAATCTGTTCGACGAAGAATATCCCATCTTTCGCAGTCGGGGGAGAAGCGACACCATCGCGCCGGGAATCGTCGCCATGGCCGGCCTGAAGTTTGACTTCTGAAGGCCGGATCGCGTATGAACGGGGGCGGGTTCGGGAAGACGGCGTTTCCGGACCCGCGTTCCGACCCGCAACCCAACCCGTAAACCGATCCGCCGAAAAGGAGAGCGTCCCATCATGTTCCGGATCAGACGCGGCCCCGCGTGCTTGTCCATCGCCCTTTGCCTGCTGTTCGCGCCGGCCGCCCCGGCATCGGCCGCGGCCTCGGAAGTTCGGGAAATCGCCGACGCCGCCGGCCGAACCGTGACCGTTCCGAAAGCCGCGGATCGGGCGATCTGCTCGGGCGCGGGGTGCCTGCGACTCCTCACCTATCTCCAGGCCCACGACCGCATCGTCGGGGTGGACAGCATCGAGCTGCGGGGCTCGCCCATCGACGCCCGGCCCTACGCCATCGCCAATCCCCAATTCAAGACCTATCCGCTGTTCGGGGAATTCCGGGGGCACGACAATCCGGAACTCATCGCGGCCCTGGATCCGCAACCGCAGGTGATCTTCAAAACCTATGGGGGGCGGGGAACCGGCCCGGACTCCTTGCAGGCCAAGACCGGCATCCCGGTGGTGATTCTGAAATACGGCAACCTCACCTACCAACGGGACGCCCTGAACCAGGCCCTTCGCCTCATGGGCGAAGTCATGGGCGAAGGGGAGCGGGCCGAGGCGGTGATCGCCTATTTCGACGAACTGGAGCGCGACCTCCGGGAACGGGCCGCCGAAGTCCCCGAAGACCGCCGCCCCGCCGCCTACGTCGGCGGCCTGGGCCAGAGCGGCCCCCACGGATTCCAGTCCACGGAGCCATCCTTCGCGCCTTTCGCCTTTCTGGGCGTCCGGAACGTCGCGGCGCCCGATCCCTCGAAAGCGCCGACCTCCCACGCCATCCTGGCCAAGGAGGAAATCGTGATCCGGGACCCCGAGGTGATTTTTCTGGACGTTTCCACCCTGCGGCTGGGCGCCGGGGCCAACGCCCTGGCCCAGTTGCGGGACGATCCGGCCTACCGGGCCCTGTCCGCCGTGAACCGGGGCGCGGTGTACGGGCTGTTTCCCTACAATTCCTACACCCAGAATTTCGAGTCGGTCTTCGCCAACGCCTATTTCGTGGGCAAGACCCTGTATCCCGAACGGTTCGCGGACGTGGACCCCATGGCCAAGGCCGAGGAAATCTCCGTCTTCCTGAACGGCGGACCGGCCTTCGAGAAGATGAATCGGCAATTCGACGGTCTGGCCTTTCGCCGGATTCCGGTGCGATAGTCCGCCATGGCCCATCTGAACCACGGCCGGATTCCGGTCGCGTACACGGCCTACGTGGACCGAAAGATCCTCTTCGTCCTCGGGCTCGCCCTGCTGGTTCTCGTCCTGCTGGTCATGGCCGTTTCCCTGGGCGCGGCGCCCATTCCGCCCCTGGCGGTGATCCGGTCCTTTCTGGGCCTGGAAACCGACGCCCGCTTCGGCGTCATCATTCAGCAGATCCGGCTGCCCCACGCCCTGGCCGCGCTGGTGGCCGGGGCCGGTCTGGCCGCGGCCGGCGCGGCCATGCAGTCCATCCTGCGCAATCCCCTGGGCTCGCCCTTCACCCTGGGCATCTCCCAGGCCGGGGCCTTCGGGGCGGCCTTCGCCGTCATGCTCATGGGCGCGGGCGTCATGCAGTCCTCCCAGACGGGCGCCGTGACCGTCGCCAACCCGTGGTTGACCACCGCCTCGGCCTTCGCGGCCTGCATGGCCGCCTCGGCGATCATCGTGGGCATCGCCCGCATCCGGGGCGCCACGCCGGAAATCATGGTCCTGAGCGGAGTGGCGCTGGGCTCGCTCTTTTCGGCCGGCACCATGTTCCTGCAATACTTCGCCGACGACGTGCAGCTCGCGGCCATGGTCTTCTGGACCTTCGGGGACGTGGGCCGGGCCGGCTGGCGGGAGGTGGGCTACATGGCCGCGGTGGTGGCCGCCGGAACGGCTTTTTTCGTGGTCAACCGCTGGAACTACAACGCCATCGACGCCGGCGACGAAACCGCGCGGAGCCTGGGCGTTCCGGTGGAGCGGGTCCGCATGGCCGGCATGGTGGCGGCCTCCATCGTGACCGCCTTCGTGGTTTCCTTCCTGGGCGTCATCGGCTTCGTGGGGCTGATCTGTCCCCACATGGTGCGGCGGATCGTCGGCGACGACCACCGATTCGCCATGCCGGCGTCGGCCCTGGCCGGCGCGGCCCTGCTGCTGGGCTCGGACACGGCGGCCCGTCTGATTCTGGCCCCCCATATCCTGCCCGTGTCCATCCTCACCGCGTTTCTGGGCGCGCCCGCCTTCCTGTACCTGCTGCTCCGGAAACGGAGGCGCTGATGCTGGCCGTCGAAAACATCCGCGTCGGATACGGAAAAAGCGGCGAACTGGTTCTGGACGATCTGGGATTCGCCGTGGCGCCCGGACAGGTGCTGGCCATTTTGGGACCCAACGGCGTGGGCAAGACCACCCTGCTGCGCTGCATCAACGCCATGATCCGGCCCTGGTCCGGCGCGGTTCGGGTGGCCGAGGCCGACGTGTTCCGCATGGGCCCCGGCGAAATCGCCCGACAACTGGGATACGTGGCCCAGCGCAACGAGGCCGGCCGCATGACCGCCTTCGACGCCGTGCTGCTGGGCCGCAAGCCCCATCTGCGCTGGCGGGTTTCCCCGGAGGATCTGCGCAAGGTGGACGGCGCCCTGCGCCAGCTCGGGCTGGAACATCTGGCCCTGCGGCACATCGACGAGATGAGCGGCGGGGAACTCCAGAAGGTCTGCATCGCCCGGGCCCTGGTCCAGGAGCCCCGGGTGCTGCTGCTGGACGAACCCACCAGCAGCCTGGATCTCCGAAACCAGCTCGACATCCTGGAGACCATCCGCCGGGTGGTCCGGGAACATCGACTGGCCGCCGCGATGACCCTCCACGACCTGAATCTGGCCTTCCGGTTCGCGGATCGCGTGCTGTTTCTGAAAAACGGCCGTGTTTTCGCCTGGGGCCGGCCGGAGCAGGTCGGCCCGGAGACCGTGGCCGAGGTTTATGGCGTGGCGGTGGACATCCTGCGCCACAAAAACCACGTGGTGGTCGTGCCCAACGGCGGGCCGCCGCCCGAACCGCCGGGCGATTCGATCCAGTAGGCGGAACCAATCCAACGCCGGGGACGAATCCCCGGAGAAATCTGCAAGTCCCCAGAAGGGGACGAAATTTGCCCCCAACCCTATTCGATGGGGGCCGACGGGGCACGGAGAGTTCCCGGTCCTTTTCCATCGAGGTTCCGGGGGAACGGCGCCGCCGGCAATGACGCCGGGGCGTTCCCTCCGTCGGATCCCCGAAAATTTCCATGGGCCGGCCGCCATGGCCGCCCGTTTCCGCAATCGAAGCCAGAAGACTTCGGAACGACGAAAGCCATTCGTTTCCAGGTTTTTCTGGCTTTTTTCGTTCCGTTTTCCAATCCACCCAAACCGGTTTTTCAAAAGGAGGAAAGGCGAATGGAAATGAAACGGAAACAAAAGATGGCGATTCTGGCGCTGTTTTCGGCGTTGGCGGTCGGGGCCTGCCTTTGGGGATGCTCCTCGTCGAACGGGGAGGTCGTCGCCACCGAAACGCGGGAGGCCGAATACGCCTTCTGGACGGACATTTCCCGGGACGCCGTGGATTCGTCCGTGGCCCTGCTGAACGAAGCGGCCGGCCGGACCGGCGGAAAACCCGAACTGATCGCCCTGACCAACGCGGGGTTCGTCATGATCGACGGACGGAGCACCGAGGCCTGTCTGGACGGACTTCGGGAACACGCGGAGGTTTCCGAGGGCCGGCGGACCCTGTTGAGCGTCCACGCCGCGACCGACGCGCCCCTCTGGTTCTTTCTGGCGAACAAGGACACCGGAGACGGCGTCTATTCCGAGGTGGATCCCGCAGCCCTCCATCCGGTGGATTTTTCCGTCCGGGGAGAATTGTTTTCCACGCAAAATCTCCGCAACGTGAACGCGGACCAATTGTTTTCGAACCCGTCCGAGGCCCACGAAACCCTCTTCGACGCCAAGGCCTTCAACGGAAACGAATTCCGCATCGCGGGCATCGTTCACGCGCTGATGGAAAACGCGCCCTACGACCTGGTCCGCTCCATCCAGTTCCACGACCACTATTGCCCCGGCGTCACCAGCGGCCTTCTCCTGACCCGCTTCCTGGAGCGACATTTCCCCCGCACCGCCCAATACGGGAATTATTTCGTCCTCTCCATGCCGCCCTGGTGCAAGGACGACGCCCTGATGACCCTGCTCAACGCCACCCCCGGCAAAAAGGGCTACGGCGTCTCCTATCTTTCCGCCGAAGACAGCGCCGCGCTCCGGGAGGACGCGAAAGATATCGCCGGGGTGTTTTTTCGATGGAACGGAAACGGGGCCGAACCCGAGGGCGAAGGAATGGCCCTGGCCTTCGATTTCGACGAGGCCCGGGCCGCGAACAACTGGGGCGAAGACACGCCCTGGAACTGGTGGGAATCCCGCCTGAAGATGAATCTCTGGTTTCTCGACCACCTGGACACGCCGGAACGATTCATCGAGACGATCCCGATCCACGGACATTCCGTGTTCCATCTGTCCGACCTGGAAACCATCGGAAATCCCTCGGACCTGTCCCGCCCCGCCGCGAACCCGCTGGAGATTCTAGGCCTGAACCGAACCGGCGAATCCGGCGAATTCGCCCTCTGGCATTCGGTCGGCCGACGGGCCGCCGAAGAGGGACTGGCTCTCTTGAAGGATCAGGGCGCAACCCCCGATTCCGGGGATCTGATCGTCCTGACCAACGCCGGATACGCTGAAATGGACGGGCAAACCACCGAAGGCGTGATCGACGGACTGACGGAGACAAGCGGGGTCCGTCGGGGCCAAAACCGCCTCCTGGAAATCCAATCCCACGCCGCGAAACCGCTTTACGCGGCGATCTACGACACGGCCTCCGGACTGTGCGCCTATCTCCAAGCCAACCCCGCGTTTCCGGAATTCAACGTTGCGCCGACCGACATGGCCGCCGCCGATCTGTTCGCCATCCGGAGCGTGCAGAACATCCATCCCGATTTTCTTTATGCCAACTCGGCGGAAGCCGCCGCTCGTTTCGACGAAAAGATTTTCGGCGGCAACGAATTTGCGGTGGTCACCATCGCCAACGCGGTCGCCGCCGGGGCCCCGGCCTACGCCGTCCGCTCTTTCGAGTTTCACGACCATTACTGCCCCGGCGTCACCTCCGGAATCATGATGGCCCAGTTCGTGAAAGAAAATCTTCCGCCGGCTTCGGCGTCGGGCGGCTATTTCGTGCAGGGCGTACAGCCCTGGTGCAAGGAAGACGCCCTGATGGTCATGCTCAACGCCACGCCGGGCAAGAGCGGATACGCCGCGACCTTTCCCGCCGACGCGGACAAGGCCCGGTGGCTGCCGGAATTCCAGAACGCCTCGACCATCGTCTACCGGAAGGACGGAGACACGGGCCGATGGGACGGCCAGGTGCTCGGATTCGCCTGGGGGGAAACCGATTGCCCAACCACCGGAAACAGCGTGATCGACAAGCTCTGCGCGGATCTCTGGTACTTGGAACGCCTGGATGTCCCCGAAGATTTCGTGACCGTCCTGCATTCCTTCGAATTGCCCGAAGGCACGCAACCCAAGGACTACGCCCGGCCCGGGGTCGATCCCATGGAGATGCTGGGCTTGACGGTTTCGGAATAGCGCAGCCCGATTCGATCTTTCCAGAGGATTCCCCGGAACCGAAAGGCCGGGGAATTCTCTGGAATAAATCTTTTCAAGCCCAAGGAAAAACCTTATGAAAATCTGTGTATGCGGCAAAGGCGGAAGCGGAAAAAGCACCGTGACTTGCCTGTTGGCCATGGCATTCCGGCGCGAAGGGAAAAACCCGGTCGTGCTGGATTCGGACGAATCCAACACCAGCCTGTTTTGGATGCTGGGCTTCGCGGCGCCGCCCCGCAACCTGATGGAACTGGTGGGCGGCAAAAAGGAGGTTCAGCGAAAAATGATGGCCCAATTTTCCAAGGGAAAGGACGAACCGGCCATGACCCTTTGGGAGATGGACGCGATTTCCACGCCGGACATCCCGTCGGATTTCGCGCCGAAGAAGGACGGAATCACCCTGGTGGCGACCGGGAAAATTCTTCAGGCCCTGGAAGGCTGCGCCTGTCCCATGGGGACGATCAGCAAAGAATTTCTCCGAAAATATCAAACGGCGGAAAACGAAGTCATGCTGGTGGACATGGAAGCCGGGATTGAACATTTCGGCCGAGGCTTGGAGTCGGGCGTGGATCGGGTGATCAGCGTGGTCGAGCCCTCGTTGGAATCGGTCACCCTGGCCCAAAAAATCATGGAACTCGGCCATGCTTCCGGGGCGGCTTTTTCCGGCGCGGTGCTGAACAAGGTTGGTTCCGAAGAACAAAAAAACCGGCTGGCGGAGCGACTGTCCGATCGTGGCGTTCCGGTCGTCGGCTGCATCCCTTTGGACGAGGCCCTGCAGAAGGCCGGTTTGGACGGCGTCCCGCTGACGGCGGAAATGATTCCAGAGGAGACGGCCCCGATCGTCCGAGTTCTTCTGAATGCCTGAAAACCGTAAAACGAACCAAAAAAGGATTCCCATGAAATCTCTTTTGCCTCCACTGATTATTCCCCTGTTCCTCTTTGCGCCGCCGGCCCTGGCCCAAAAGGAGCCTGTTCAACTCGAAACCGTCACCGTCCAGGGCCGGCGTCCCCTCTCCCCGGAGCAAAACCGGGATGTCGTGGAGCTGGGTCCGGCGGACAAGGCCGTCCCTTCCACCGTGCCCGACGCCCTGGAGCGAACGCCGGGCCTGGACGTCCAGCGCCGCTCCATCATGACCCCCAAAAGCAGCCAGGTCCGCATTCGCGGCTTCACGGAAAACCGCTCCCTGATCATGCTGGACGGTCGGCCGCTCAACGGCACCGGCGTCATGGGCGGCCAGTTCGTGGACTGGAGCGTCCTTTCGTTGCAAGGCTGGCAATCCATCGAGGTGGGCAAGGGCGGTTTCAGCGCCAAATACGGCAACACTCTGGGCGGCACCATCAACCTCGTTCCCCTGCCCCCGCCGGTAGATCCCACCGTCTCGGCGCGGGCCGGCCACATGCGTTACGACACCTGGTCCTTTTCCGCCGACGCCGCCGGGCGGGCCGGCCCCTTCGGCGCCTTTTTGGCCGCCGGCTACGACGAAACCGACGGCCACCTGCGCAACAGCGGCGCGGAACGGACCAACCTCGCGGGCCGTTTTTACGGATTCTGGGGCGACGACGGCGAGATCATGCTCGGCTTCCGCTACCTAGACGGCGACTTTGAAATGCCGGTGGAAAACCGGGCGGGAACCGCCGGGTTCGACGCGGCCTTCCCGGAAGCTTCCGGAACGTACCTGATCGGGCCGGGCATTCGCTTTCCGGGCGGGGATCGCCACGGCGACGGCAGCTTCTACACCAAGGAGCGATACGAGCTGGATTTCAGCCTCAAGAAAAACGTGGCCGGGGTCGATTCCGAGCTGAAATTCTATTTCAACAACGAGGATCGGGAGGACACCATCCGCTCCTTCGCCACCGGGGAACTGGTGCTGGAGCGGGAGGCGACGCCGGATCGGTCCTGGGGATGGACCGCCGATTTTGAAAAACGCTTGGGCGTCCACCAGATCGGCTTCGGCGCCAACGGCCATTACCTGGGATACGGCGGCACGGAAAACACGTTCATCCGGCCCGACTATTTTCCCCGCCCCCCGATGGACGGGAACGACGACTGGGACGGCACCCGCCAGCACGGACTATACGTGGACGATCTCTGGATGGTCCACAAGCAACTCGACCTCTACGCCGGGCTTCGCTACGAAGATTACGCCGGCGACCGGACCGCGGACACGGTCCTGGGCTACCAAAACGGCCGTCCCGCAGGTTTTGGAACCACGGTGGCGACGTTCGACGAAGAGACCCTGCTCCCCAAATTCGGCGCGGTCTATCGCCCCCTGGAAGGGCTGGCCCTGGAAGGCCGCTTCGCCCGTTCCACCCGATTTCCGGACAATCCGGCTTTTTATTGGTACTACGGCGGCTACCGCCCGGAGGTGGACCCGGCTTCCGACGTGGTGCGCGGCGATCTGACCTACGAGGACGCCCTCCAATACGAAATCGGGGTTGATTACACTGCACTTCCCGGCTGGCGCTTCGCCCTTTCCTATTATCACTACGACGTGGACGACTATCTCCGCTGGATCTTCGGCTACGCCCCCAGCCGGGTGGTCTACAACATCGACAACGTGACCTTTGACGGCGTGGAAGCCGAGGCGGAGACCCGGGTCTGGGAGAACATCTTCGCCTTCGCCAACGCCACCTGGCAAACCACGGAAAAAGAAGGCGACGTGCTGGACGGGAGCAACGCGCTCACCGACGAACTATCGGAGCTGCCGGAATGGAAATTCAATTTCGGCGTCAAATACCAACGGCCGGACGGGGCCCTGGCGCAACTGACCGTCCGCTGGGTGGACGATCGGGAGGTGCCCTTCCTGGGCGAGCCGGGCGCGCCCTTCGCCGGGGGCAGCGCTCCCGAAGGAGCGCCAACGGGCCGGGACGTGACCCTCATTACCCTGGACGATTTCGTGACGGTGGACCTCCTGTTCCAGTACCCGGTCTGGAAGGGGGAGAATGGTTCCGCCACGTTGACCGCCGGCGTGGACAACCTTTTCGACGAGGACTACCGGGAAGAATACGATTTCCCCGCGCCGGAGCAAACCTATCACATCGGGATGGAGGTGACGTTTTAGGCGATTTGCGAAAATTA
>JBKHDD010000172.1:0-10632 GCA_046541515.1 Desulfococcaceae bacterium | reverse complement strand
TGCGCGCCCCGCAGTGGGGGTTCCTTTGGCAGGTTTCCAGTTTCACGGAAAATGGTCGCATTGCAGTTCCAAAAATCCACCGCCCTCCTTCGAAATGGGGGGAAAGCCCCGCCCCCCCCTTCCGAGTGGCCCGCCAAACTAGAAATCGGGTCGTCCGAAATCAATCCTCCAGCCGGACGCGCACCGAGCGGGCGTGGGCGCCGAGGCCCTCGGTTTCGGCCAGGCGGATGACGTCGGGGGCCTCTTCCCGGAAGGCCGATTCGGCGTAGTGGATCACGCTGGTTTTCTTGATGAAATTGTCCACCGAGAGGGCGGAGGAAAACCGGGCCGTGCCGCCGGTGGGCAGGACGTGGTTGGGCCCGGCGATGTAGTCCCCCATGGGTTCCGGGGTGTACGGCCCCATGAAAACGGCCCCGGCGTTGCGGATTTTCCCGAGCTGCTCGAAGGGCGAATCCACCAGCAACTCCAGGTGTTCGGGGGCGATCCGGTTGGACAGGACAAACGCGGCGTCCAGGTCGGAGACCACCAGAAGCGCGCCGTAGTCGGCAAGAGATTGGCGGGCGATGTCGGCCCGTCCCAAGGCGTCGAGCTGGCGATTCAGCGCCTCCCGGACCTTTTCGGCCAGGGGTTGGGAAACGGTGACCAGCACCGCCGAAGCCAGCGGATCGTGCTCCGCCTGGGAGAGCAGGTCGGCCGCGACGAATTCGGGATTGGCGTCGGCGTCGGCGATGACCAGCACCTCGCTGGGACCGGCGATCATGTCGATCCCCACCGCCCCGGCGACCATCTTTTTGGCAACGGTGACGTAGATATTCCCCGGGCCGACGATCACGTCGCAGCGGGGCACGGTTTGGGTGCCGTAGGCCATGGCCGCGACGGACCAGGCGCCGCCTACGCGGTACACGGCGTCCACCCCGGCCCGCTTGGCGGCAACCAGCATTTGCGGGCTGACCTTCCCCTCCGCCGTGGGCGGCGTCGTCATGACGACCCGATCCACCCCGGCGATCCGCGCGGGAATCACGCCCATGAGCACCGAGGACACCAGCGGCGTGTCCCCGCCCTTTCCGCCGGGCACGTAGACCCCGGCCGCTTCCACCGGATTGAAAAGCTGCCCCAGCACCGTGCCGGGCCGGTCGGTGTTGATCCAGGATTTCCGCAATTGATTCCGGTGGAAACTTTCGATCTGCCGGATCGCCCGGTTCAGGGCGTCCATGAAGTGGCCGTCCACGGATATCTCGGCGTCGGCGATTTCCTCGGGGCTCACCCGAAGGGTTTCCGGGGTCAGTTCGGCCCCGTCGAATTTCCGCGTGTATTCCATCAGGGCCTCGTCGCCGCGATCGCGAACGTCCCCAAGGATGGTTCGAACATTTTCGTACACGGCCGGATCGGCGTCCAGGGTGCGGGCGGCGATGGCCCGAACCCGGGCTTCGGCGGCGTCGGAGGGATAGGTCAATATTTCCATAACATTCACTTTCGGGATGGTGGATTGGGGGCCGGTCTGGCCGGTTTGGGTAATCCAAATTTCGTTCAGATTGTTTCTTTTCCCCACTGAAAATAGCGGTTTCATCGCGCCCGAACGCAATTATGATACCCATTGACAAGAAACCGCGGTTCTGTCAAAACAGCCGGGCAAAAGACCCTCAATTTATCACATCCGGGGGACCACCTCAATATTCCGATGATCTGGAGGACACCATGAAGGCCAATCGCATTTTCAATTTCAACCCGGGGCCCGCCGCCCTGCCCCTTCCCGTTCTGGAGGAAATCCAGGAAAACTTCCTCAATTTCGCGGGCTCCGGCATGTCCATCACCGAAATCAGCCACCGGTCCCCCTGGTTCGACGAGGTCATGAACGACGCCGTCGCCCGCACCAAGCGGCTGCTGGGTCTCGGCGACGACTACCAGGTGATGTTTTTACAGGGCGGCGCCAGCCTCCAGTTCTGCATGGCCCCCATGAATTTTTCCGCCGAGGGCGCGACGGTGGACTACGTGAACACCGGGACCTGGTCCACCAAGGCCATCAAGGAAGCCCAGGCGCTGGGCCGCAAGGTCAACGTGGCCGCCTCCTCCGAGGACCGGAACTTCGCCTACATCCCCAAGAGCTTCAATTTCAGCGGCGACGCGGCCTACGTCCACCTCACCTCCAACAACACCATCAAGGGCACCCAATACGCCCAGTTTCCGGACACCGCCGGCGTGCCGATCCTCTCCGACATGTCCTCGGACATCATGAGCCGCCCCTTCGACGTGAAGCCGTTCGGCCTGATCTACGCCGGCGCCCAGAAGAACATCGGCCCCTCCGGCGTCTGCATGGTCATCGTCCGCCAGGACATGCTGGACCGCGTGCCCGAAGACATCCCGACGGTGATGAAATACACCACCCATTCCGCCAAGAACTCCATGTTCAACACCCCGCCGTGCTTTGCGGTCTACGCGGTGCAATTGGTGTTGAAGTGGTTGGAGGAGACGGTGGGCGGACTGGAAAAGATGGCGGAAATCAACGAGAAAAAGGCGGGCATGATCTACGGCCTGCTGGATTCCAGCGATTTCTACCGAGGCACCGCCGACGCCGACAGCCGGTCCCGCATGAACGTCACCTTCCGGCTGCCGAGCGAGGAGTTGGAGAAAAAATTCGTGGCCGAGGCCACCGAGGCCAAGCTGGGCGGCCTCAAGGGCCATCGCTCCGTGGGCGGCTGCCGGGCGTCGATTTACAACGCCGTTCCGGTGGAAGCCATCGAGGCGCTGGTGGATTTCATGAAGGAATTCGAGAAGAAAAACGGATAAGCCCGACGCGCGCACCCCATCCCTCCGTTCCAGGAAAAAACGCGGTTCGGCATTCGGCCGGGCCGCGTTTTTCGATTTCAGAAACGGACGAAACCTCCGTCGGCCGCATGCCGTCTTTTTCCCGGGGTCCCCCATGTCGCTTTTCCCCCGCACCCTCGCCGTCCGCATTTCGATAAACGCCCCGCCGGGCCGGGTCTGGCGGCTCCTCGCCGACACCCATGGATGGCCCCGATGGGGTCCCTCCGTTCAACGGGTGGAAGCTACACATCGATTCATCGAAAAAGGCGACCGTGGACGGGTGAAAACCGCCGCGGGAGTTTGGCTTCCCTTTGAAATCACCGAGTTTGATCCGGGGCGCTATTGGGCCTGGAAGGTTGCGGGCGTGCGGGCCACCGGGCATCGGGTGGAACCGAACGATTCCGGCGGTTGCCGCCTGGCCTTCGAAGTGCCGTCCATCGCCTTTCCCTACCTGTCCGTTTGCCGCTGGGCGGCGGGGCGGATTCGGAAGATGGCGGAGGGGGAAGCGGGATGAAGCCAGTTCGGAGTTCCGCCTTCAGGCAGTGCGGTCATGGGATGAAGTAGGATTTTGGTTTTTGGAATGAATGCGGTCAAATCCATGGCTGGAGCGAATTTACCGCCGATAACGCCTGAAGGCGGAACTCCAAACGATTCCTATTCCAAGCGGCGCGAAAAACACGGAACCCAATCCTGAAAATCCTTCAAATCCAGGAAATCCCAGTTCAGATCCCCAACGCCGCCTAAAGGCAATACCGTTCACTTTGGGATTTCAATTGGCCAATCGTGCCAGATTGACCAGGGCGAATGCGATTCGCCCCTACCATTTTCCCGGTTAAATGAACGGCATTGCGCCTAAAGGCGGAACTCCAAACTTTACCCCGCAAACCGCGCCACCAGCGCCTCCAAATACCGCGACTTCATCTGCTCGCTCGCCATGGCCCGCTTCACCGGCGGCAAATTCAGCACCACGCCCAGCACCGCCGCCAGGGCGCGATGATGCCACAGCACCTGGTTGTCGAAAATCAGCTCCTGCAACAGCCCCCGTTCCACCGCCATCACCACCGCCTTGTGGGCGCCGTTCATGGGCGTCAGCACCCGCGTCTCCCGCTCCACCAGCGCCACGCCCCCGGTGGGGCAATTCCGCACGCACAATCCGCAGCCAATGCAGACCTCCTCGTCCAGCCGCGCCGTTTTGGCCTTGGGCCGGTTCGGGTCGTTGGCGGAAACCAGCGACATCCCCTCCACCGGGCAGATTTCCACGCACTTGCCGCAGCCGGTGCATTCCGCCGCGTCCACCGCCGGGATAAAATTCGTGGTATGCACCGGATTCAAAATGGCGAATCGCCGCGCCGCGATCATCGCCTCGCAGCAGCAGCCGCAGCAGTTGCAGATGAAATTCACCGACTCCCGCACGTTCTCGCCGAACTGCACCAGATTGTGTTCATACGCCGTTTGCAGCAGGTCCAGCCCTTCGGCCGCGTCCACCGGCCGGGCGTGGCCGTGCTTGACGAGCGATTTGGCCGACGTGTTGAACGTCATGCAGATGTTCATCGGCGCGTCGCAGGCCCGGTCCATGTGGAACATTTTGTGGCGGCAGTAGCAGTCGCTGATCCCCATGGCCGAGGCGGTGCGGATCACCTCGCCGGCCCGCTCGTAGTCCAGCACGTGGAGCGCGTTTTCATCGGTCAGCGCAGGCTCGTGGACGAAGGTGCGGCCGAGCTGGGTGTCGCCCCGGGTGAACAGCTCCCGGACGAAATCCTCCTCCACGTTCAGATACTGGTAAAACAGCTCGCTCAGCGCCTTCTGATCCAAATCGCCCCGGGTGCGCATGAGGGAAAATTCGAAAAAGCCGGCCATGGGCGGCGGCAGCACGTAGACCGATTCGCCGTTCTGGTCCATGTCCACCAAAATGGCGCGGCGGGCCAGCTCTTCCAGCACCGTTCGCGCCTCGGATTCGGGCATCTTCCAGGCCCCGGCCGCCGTTTCCGCCGTGAATGGCTTGATGGGCAGCAGCGAAACCAGCTCCGCCTCCCGTTCGGAAAACAGCATTTCCAAAATCCGAAACAGCGTGTCCGAAGCCGGCGCGCCCTGGGGATACCGGTTCAGACGTTCCACCAGCCGGGAATATCCCGACGACAAGGTTCGATGGGCCATGGCCGGCCTCCTTTCCGGGGTTCTCCTTTTCTATTCCGATTCCAGCGCCGCAACCAAATCCGCCCGGGACATCACCGAAAATCCCAATTCCCGCGCCGCGTCGGCCGCGTCCGGGCCGGTGTAGCCCCATTTTGCCAGCACCGGCGTCAGGGCGATGGCCCGTTCCCGGGCGTGGGCGTCCACTTCCCGCAGGTTTTTCAGATGATCGTCGATGAAGGTGTAGCTCTCCGCCCCGAATCGCCGGTGAATCCGGTCCAGGTTCTCGGGTTTGCTCGTGCCGCCGTCGCCGGAGAAGACGTTCTCCTCCGCCAATTCCAGCCCAAAATGGCGGCAAAGCCGGACCACCGCCTCCCGGTTCTTGCTGGTCATCAGCACCGTCCGATCCGGCCCCCGGCGGAGGATTGCCTCCCAAACCGCCGGATACGGCCGGTTCAACTTCAGCCAACCATTCGGATCGTCGGCCTGGAAGCGCCGCCGGGCCGCGAAGAAACGCTCCCGCCGTTCCTCCGCCGGAACCGCCGCGTTTTCCAACAGCCGGTCGTATTCCGCCCCGGTCATCGGCCCGCCGGAATCGCGCCCCTCCCCCGCCAGACATCCGGCCATCAGCGCGAAAATCCCGGCGGCGCCCTGGGCGTGGAAGCGGTTGCGGCGAAAGCGGTCCGCCAGATCGTCCGGAAGCGCTTGCAAGGAGCGGGCCTCCGCGCCGGCGACGGCGTTGAAGGCGGTCACCGCCACCTCGTCCACGGAGTCCATCAGCACGCCGTCAAAATCGAACAGGAACACCGCGCTATTCCTTTCCCGCTTTCCAGTGATCCATCAGCGGCCCTTCCGGTCCATACAGCGGATCGCTTTCAGGAAGAGGCACGGCCGCGATGTTCTTGTCCGCTTCGGGACGCTCGCCCGCCTTGCCTTGCATCAAGTTGGGCCGCTGGTTTCCCGGATACGCGCCCACCACGCCCAGATCGGAACTCCACTCCAGACATTTGTGGGCCACCCCGGCCGGAATCACAACAACGTCGCCGGTGGCCACCTTCCGAATTTCCCCGTCTTCGCCGCCAAACAGCACCTTGGCCTCGCCGCGGTAAACTCCCAGCACCTCGTGGGCGGTGCTGTGATAGTGGTGGTAGGGGAAAATGCCGTTCCGCCAGGAACTTCCCCAGCCGTTTTCCGAAAAGCGCTCCTCGAAAACCCGGGCGGGGTCGTCATCCGACAAATCCGCGGCGGCGGGAAAGAGCAGCAGCGGCAGTTCCGAATTGTTGGGAAAATCTCCGTCCTCCTTCAGCAACACCGCTTCCATCTCCGGCTCCTCCGCCTCTTCGTTGTTTCGGGACGCCTCTTTTTCGTTTTTCA
Source organism: Desulfococcaceae bacterium (assembly GCA_046541515.1). Lineage (GTDB taxonomy): Bacteria > Desulfobacterota > Desulfobacteria > Desulfobacterales > Desulfococcaceae > CAYFVR01. The sequence continues at coordinate 4,326 of JBKHDD010000172.1, read as the reverse complement.
TTTCGGTTTCCTTTCGGGAAAACATTTCCCCCGGTTGGACGGCCAGCTCCGCCGCCGACCCGCCATCAAACCGGCGGGTGCTCGAACACGCCGGGGATCGCCGCGCCGCATTCGGCGCAGGCGCCGTTTTTCAGGAGGTTTTCCGTGGCCGTCATGTAATGCCGGCGGATCACCGTTTCCCCGCATTTCGGGCAGGCGGTGTCCCGGGAGGCGTCCGGAACGTTGCCCATGTAGATGTACCGAAGCCCCTTCTCCCGGCCGATCTCCCGGGCCCGCTTCATGGTGGAAACCGGGGTCACGTCGCCGTCGGTGAGCTGGTAATCCGGATGAAACCGGCTGATGTGCCATGGAATGTCGGGGTCCACCTCGGCCAGGAAGCCGGCGATATCGGACAACTCGGACACGGAATCGTTCTGGCCCGGCACGATGAGCGTGGTCACTTCCACCCAGACGCCCAACTCCCGCATCAAGGAAATGTTGTCCAGCACGGGTTGCAGCTTGCCGCGACAGGTTTTCCGGTAAAAATCGTCGGAAAAGCTCTTCAGGTCCACGTTGGCCGCGTCCAGGTAGGGCTGGATGGTTCGCGCGGCTTCGTCGGTCATGAAGCCGTTGGTCACGAACACGTTTTTCAAGCCCGCGTCCTTGGCCAGCTTGGCGGTGTCGTAGGCGTACTCGAAATAGATGGTCGGCTCGGTGTAGGTGTAGGCGATGCTGTGGCAGGTCTGGCTGCGGGCCAGCCGCACCAGCTCCGGCGGCTCCAGATGGGTGGTGACCCGATGGCCGCCGCCGTCGGTGGTGGTTTGGGAAATCTGCCAGTTCTGGCAAAAGCCGCATTGAAAATTGCATCCTCGGGTGGCGACGGAAAACGACAGGGTCCCGGGGAGAAAGTGATACAGCGGCTTCTTCTCGATGGGATCGGCGTTGGCCGCGATGGCCTCCCCGTAGACGCGGGAGTACAGCGTGCCGTCGCGGTTTTCCCGCACCCGGCACAGACCGAATTTCCCCGGCGCGATGGTGCAGGCATGGTTGCAAAGGCGGCAATGCACTTCGTTTTCGCCTCGTTTTTCGTATAACATGGCTTCCTTGGACATGGTTCCACTTCCTTTCCAAACTTCGATTTCTTTTTCCACCCCCGCCTCCCGTGGGAGATGGGTCGCGGCGATCCGCCGTCCAACCGTTAAACAACAACCGTACCCGAAGCTCCCCTCGCCTTCCATGGGGGCGAAACCGTATTTTTCCGAACCTCGGGCCGCTCCGGCGCCGGGGCCGCTTCCGGCCAGACTGGAACGCAAATAGGGTGTTCACCCCAATTGATCTTCCCGAGCGCCGTCTTTATTTTTAAAACTTTCGCAATCGAACCGTTCCTTTTTCTTCCACCCGAAATCCCGGAGGCAGTCATGAAAATGCAGGCCGTCGTTCTCGAAAAATTCGGCGGGGCCGAAAATCTCGACAAACGAGAATGGGACGTGCCCGATCCGGCCCCGGAGGAAGTGCGGGTGAAGATCCACGCCGCTTCGGTCAACCCCGTGGACTTCAAAATGCGAAAAGGGTTTCTGGGCGGCAAACCGCCCATGGTGCTGGGGGTCGATCTTTCCGGCGTGGTGGACGCGGTGGGCGCCGGCGTCTCCGGTTTTTCGCCGGGCGACGAGGTGTGGGGCTTCGTGGACCCGGAAGGCCCGGCCAGCAACGGCGCCCACGCGGAGTACGTGACCGTTCATCAATCCCACATGGCGCCGAAACCCAAAAACTTTTCCCACCCGGAAGCGGCCGCCATGGCCATGGTGGGGCTCACCGCCTATCAGGCCGTGGTCCAGAAAGCCAAGGTTCAGAAAGGGGAGGCGGTCTTCATCGCCGGCGGTTCCGGCGCCGTGGGCGTCCCGGCCATCCAGCTCGCCCGCCATCTCGGCGCGGACCCGATTCTGACCACGGCGGGCAGCGACCAGAGCGTCGGCTATCTCACCGGCCGGTTGGGAATTCCGAAAGACCACATCCTGCGATATCCCGGTCTTTCCATCGCCGACATGGGCGAACGGCTCACCTCCATGAACGGCGGCCGACTGATTCCCGCAACCTTCGATTTCGTGGGCGGGGACATGAAGCGGCTTTGCCTGGAGGTGGTGGATTTCGACGGTCGGATGGCCACCATCGTGGAAGAGCCGGAAGATTTCCGGTTTCACGCGGTCACCGGCGGCAAAAGCCCGCTGCTGGGCAAGGCGGCCACCTTCCACGCCGTGCTGGTCTTGGCCCGGTCGCGCTTCGCCACCGGCGAATACTGGTCCATTTATGGCGAACAGCTACGAGAACTGGCGCGGCTCATCGACGAGGGCGTGTTGTCGCCCCATCGGATTCGGCCGCTGGACGGTTTTGCCGCGGAACCCTTCCGGGCCGCCCACGCCCAGATGGAAACCCGCCATCCCGACGGCAAACTGGTGGCGACCATTTCGGAATGATGCCGAATTTGCCGTTCGCTCGCCGGGAACAGGGTGTTGACGCGACATCCCGAAATCGAGAGACGGGAGATTTACGGAGGAGAGATCGGAACGGTGGACGGGGCGCGGGAGTTCGCCGGCGGATGGGAAACCCGGAAAAGAAGGCGGAAAGGCGGGTTCCATGAATCTGCGCCGCCTTGCGGAAACGGCGCTTTCGGAAATCCGGGAGCGCCGTCATCTGGAAACGGCGGTGATCCTCTGGGTGATCCTGATCGTCGCCGCGATCTGGGTCTTCGCCGAAATCGCCGACGAGGTGATGGAAGGCGATCTCAAGCAGTTCGACGAATGGGTTGTTCGGGCCATGCGCCGGCCGGACGACCCTTCGGCGCCCATCGGCGGGGAGGTCCCGCTGACCATCGCCCGGGACATCACGGCGTTGGGCGGGTTTACCATCCTGATTCTGATTATTTTGGTGGTGTTGGGGCTCCTGCTGTTGCAGCGGAAAAAGGGGGCCGCCGGGCTGGTGTTTTTCGCCGCGGCGCTGGGCATGGCGTTCAGCCAGCTTTTGAAGAACCTGTTTTCGCGTGAGCGGCCGGACCTGGTTCCGCACCTGGTCACGGTTTCCACCGCGAGCTTCCCCAGCGGCCACGCCATGTTGTCCACCATTGTCTACCTGACGCTGGGCGTGCTGCTGGCCCGGTTTTTGACCGGCCGAAAGCTCAAGGTTTACGTGCTGACCATCGCCATCTTGCTGAGCCTGTTCATCGGGTTGAGCCGGGTTTACCTGGGAGTCCATTATCCCACGGACGTTCTGGCCGGATGGAGCGCCGGGGCGGCCTGGGCGTTGCTGTGTCTGCTGGCGGCGCGGTTTTTGGAGCGGAGAGGGGCGGTTGGGAGGAAAGGGGGAACCGAGGCGAGTGGATAAGGGGGAAATTACCGCTTTATCCGACGCGTTTTTTGGTTGGGGACACGGAAGCATCGCATCCCAAAAATCCCCCGCTAAACTCCCCCCCGCTAAACTCCCCATAGATCAGTCAGATTGATTTCGATCTCATGAAATGGCTCCGCCATCACCGCATCATTTTCCGCAAACGCCCCCATCAATTCCCTTCCGCCATCATGCAGGGGTTTGAAGACATCCAATGTTTTCGCGATTGGATCAATCAACCACACATGGCGCACGCATGTTTGGCATAGATGGGCTTTTTTTTCGTCTTGTCGATCTGAACCGTACTCGGGGAAAGGACTTCACAGACCCAATCCGGAGACACTTCGATCCAGTTGGTTTCGGGAAGATTGGGCAATCTTTCTTTTTTCCAACCTGCGAGATCCGAAACCAGAATGTTTTTTCCCGTCAACAATTCCGGTTCAAACAAAACAAGCCAGCCGCCCGGCCCTCCTCGCGCTTAGGAGAACGGACGAACGATTTCGCCGGAAAGAAACGAAACCACCATTGCGTGTTTGAAAGACGGCCGGGGCAGGGAGCGCGGTTCGCCATTGATGATTTCCCAATCCGATTTTCCGGGATGTACAATAAATAGGTGTAAGTCGCTTTCCCTTTTGCCGGCGCGCCCATCGTTTCCCCCTTGTCAACCTGCCAAACGATCGCGATTCAGACCTTGCATTTCCGAAAACTTTGCATCGCTCACGATTCCGTCTACGATCGCGCCGGGAGGCTCAACATGCCTCTAAAATTTAAATCGAACCCTGAACCATCAAACGCCATCTCCCGCATCAACGCTGGCGGGATTTCAGAGCGTGTTTGAAAATTAGAATTGCCCGTCTGCGAGCCTCCGGGCCATATTGTTGATCATTGCGACATAAATGAAGGCTTCGCAAAATAATACTCTTGTCGAAAATTAATGCAAATTCGGACTATTGAGGCTGAACTTCAAAA
>JBKHDD010000171.1:0-10746 GCA_046541515.1 Desulfococcaceae bacterium | reverse complement strand
CCCGCTTCAATTCCTCGATTTTTTGCTCCTGTTGGCGGATGATGATGTCTCTCTCGTCCTCCCCGCAGCCGGTCAGCACCGGGGCGCAGACCAGACACGGCAGAAGGAGGGCGGCGCAGATTCGCCAGCCGGATGCGTTTCCGAAAATTCTCATCGTTTCCCTCCCTTTCTTGCGCGGCGAGGCCCCCCGTTTCCTTCATGGGCGGACAAAACGGGCAAATCTGCGGGCCGCGTTTCCGAATTTATAAATCTCTACGGCCCCGGAAGCCGGTTTTTCAAATTTCCGGGGAAAAAAGGTTTGCCGTCAGAACGGGAAGGGCGGGCGGGAAGCCCCGGCCCGCCGCTGGAAAACCGCCAAAATCGATTCGGGAATTCCGAAAACCTATATTGGTTTCAACGGTTTTTGCGCGTTCTGAGGATTTTGAAACCAGTTGTAATCGGGATAACGAAAATCCCTGGGATCCTTTTCATCCCAGACCATCATCTTGCGGAGCGCTTCCATGGTTGGCGAGGCGTCATTCCGCCATTGCGCCGTTCGCCGCTGAATTTCCCCGTGCAGCGCCTCGCCTTCCAACACCGTTTCCGCCAAATTTCCCGAAAGGGTGGCGAAGCGTTCCCGGGGCTCGGCCAAAAGCGTTAGCTTTTGAACCTGGATATGACTGCTGCCCAGCCCCAGGGGCTTGGCGTTGCCGATCTTGTGGCGCATGGGGCCGCTCAGGGAAATGGGCGTCTCTTCGCTTGGTATTTGGACGGATACCGCCTCCTCCAAAGCGAGCGCGTACAGCAGCAAATTCAGTTCGTCCTCTTCCAGATTGGTGAAGTGGATGTCGAAATCGAAGTGGTGGCCGGCCCTCACCGCCTCAATTCGCCAAGCCCGATCCCGGATGGGAGCGGGAATGGGGGGCGTGGATTCCACTCGCTTGGGCTGGTGGAAATACAGCTTCCGGTTGTTTCCATCCATTTGATGGGTCCCCGGGTTCCGGTAAAAAGGCTGGTGGCGCAGCTGGTTGTGGGTCAACAGCACGTCCAGGGGGATGGTCTCCGCCCGTTCTTCCCGAATCGGCGCGTCGCCGATATAAATATTTCCCTGGTGGACCTTTGCGTTGGGGCCTCGTTCCATCATGCCGAACATCCGGCATCCCGCGCAAAGCCACTGGACGCTATCACAGGCATTGTACTGGTTGGCATGGGGGGAGCCGTTGTCTTTCACAACGAAACAGCCGCCGCCGACAATTTCCACCAGGGACCGCAGCACTCCCTTGAGCGAGGCGCCCGGGATGACCCGTCGATTCCGCCGCAAAAGGGGCGGGTGCTGGCTCCCACTGCTTCGCCCCCCGATGAACAACGGCGTCAGATTGGTGATCGAGCAGGACATCCAGCCGCTGATTCCGGAAAACCGCTCGTGGGTTCGGGGCGGCCGTCGGGGAACTTCTCCCCGAACGGGGATCAGTCGGTACGGGTTCCAGAATTGTTCACCATGGGGCATTTTCCGTCCCTCCCTTCACCTCGATCAATTCGCGATACCGGCTGAACTGCGGAAGACCGGCGGCATCCACCCAGTCCTCCACCACGATGGCGGCCCGCCCCCGGGAGAACTCCCTTTTTTCGATGGGGAAGGCAAATCGGTGGGGAACCCGTTGTTCCAGCCATTCGTCTTCGGCGTTCGTTCGCTCTCCCCAAAGCAACAGCTCTCTTGTGCCGGGGGCGAGTCCGTTCAGCTCGGCGGAACAATCGGTCAAAGATTCGGGTCCCGGCTCTTCCCCCAGGTAAACGACCCGAAGGGTTTCGCCCATCGCCCGCCAGCGAAGTTCGCCCGCGGGGCTGAATATCCGTCCCTGCTCGGTATCACCCATCTCCTCCAAAAGCGCCGGAGTGAACCGGTCCAGAAGAGCGCGGGCCGGAGAAAAGGCCATCAACAGCGGCGGTGCCGGCCAGATAACGTTCCCGATGAATTCGCTGAATTCGGCGGGGGAAACATCGCCCGTTCGCAAATATGCCATGGCGCCTATCCCTCCCCGGTGTATTGCCGGATATCGCCCGGCCAGGATACGCTTTCGATGTAGGCGGTCAGGTCCTTCACCGCCGGTTCCAGCGCGTCTCGCCAGGTTTCCGTCAGGTCGTAGGTGTACCGCAGTCCGGCCACTTCGGGCTCGGGAAGGACCATTTCACCGCCCGGTTCCGGGGCGAAGCCATACGCCTCGGTCTCTTCCGTCGTGCAAACGCCGGCCAATCCGGTCAGGCCCTCAAGCTTCCGGGCGTAGCTGGTTACGGAAAACTTCGTTACCTCGGCCCGAATTCGTCCCAGGCCCCGGCTTTTGCCCAGGCCGATCCGGACCAGCTCGTCCGCCATGTCCCGCAGCACCAGCCCCAGCAGCCCAAGCTGCCACCGTTCAAAATTCCGAATTTCGATCCCCGCGCCGAATTCGCCGCGGGTCAATACTTCCAGGTCGTACTTGGCGCCGCCGGCGGGGCCGCCCGTCAGCCGGTCAATGGCCACCCCGTCCCGGACTTCCAGAACGGCCTTTCCGGTTTGGCGGAACGCATCGGTCAGGTAGGCGTCCGAGGTGGCGAAGCGTCCAATGAAGGCGTGGGAGCCGAAGGTCCGGCATGCGGGGCAAGAAATCTTGTAAATGTCCGAGGTGGGAACCGTCGGGATCTGTTGCGCTCGTTTATATCCCTCGATCCGAAGGCCGCAGGAAGCCTGATTGCCTTCGCCATGGGCTTCCCTTCCGGGAGCGACGTAAGGCAGACAAACCGGAACGGGGTTCACCCGCAGGCTTCGGCAGATCATTTCCGCGTAGGAGCGGACGACGCCCTTGAGGGAACTGCCCGGAATAAACGGCTCCGGCTCCTCGTTTCCCCGGCGGTAGGTTCGGACGAACGCCATATCCACGCCGCCGACCGTGGCCTGACCCGACTTGATCAAAAGCGGATCGACCGGCGTAATCGTGAATTCCACCACGGCATGGTTGATCATTCTTTTGAGCATTTCGCCTCCTTTACGCGTTCAGGGCCAAGCCGATGGCGTCCGTTAGCAAGTCATCCGCCGGGGTCATTTCCCGTTTCAGCAGATAGGCGGTGCGCTGGTCCGCATCCCGCAAATCGACTTTCATCACTTGGGTGTCGTGAAGCCGGACCCGCCCAAGCCCCCGGGAGGTGAAGCCGCCGATGCGAAATCCGTTTTCCCATTCCGCCAACACCGCGGCGACCAGTGCCAGGTCGGTGTCGTCCGGGTTTTCAAGGTCGATGACGATGTCGAACACCGCGTCGGCGGCGGCCACTTCAAAATCGTACTTGATGCCGTGCCGCGCCGTTCCGGAGTCCCGATCCAGGCTGACGCCGTCCCGCACCAGAAAGGAGTTGTTCCCCGGCTGCAAAATTCCGTCCGAGAAAAAAATCCGGGAGCTTTGGACGGGAGAGCCGAAGAGGCGGCAGACCCGGCAGACATGTTCGTCGATCCAATTCAGCTTGGCCCGTTCGTCTTCCAGTTCCTGAAATTCCGTCTTTTTCCGCGAGAAATACTTCTGATCCGTAACGCAATTCACCTCGGACAGTTCGGTGTCCAGCAGACAGGCCGAGGCGCCGAGATATTCCGCCAGCCGCTCGGCCGTGGCGCGGAAGCAGCCCTTGAGGGTGGAGCCGGGCAAAACCGGCCGGTCGAGGTGATCCTTCATGACGCCCATGTCGGTGGCCAGCTCGCCTTCCTTCCCCGACCCGATGTGGAAGGCGGTTTCGAAGGTCAGTTGACCCGTGATGCGGACTTTTTGTTCAAGGAGAGAATATGTCACCGGTTGACTCCTTTCCGTTTCGCGACCTGATAGGCGTATTCCGATACGAAATGTTCCACCAAGGCGGACAATGCCCGTTCCAATGCTCCGTCGATGCGTCCCCGGTTGGCCCTGCGGGCCGCCCGTTTTTCCGGTTTTTCTCCGACGGTTTCATCCGACAGCAGTCCCCGTTTTTGGAGTTCTTCCCGGACAAGATTGGGGAATGCCTCTTTCCCGGGAGACTCCGTGCCGATTCGTTCTGCGAAAAAAATCCAGAATTCTTTGTTTGTCTTGCTGGTGTTTCGTTCTTTCTGCTCCCGGGCCAGCTTTCGAAGCCCGCCGAGGCCGGTTCCCGCCGCCACCCCCTTCAGGGTGTAGAGTTGATGCGGATCGGCCACCTTCTGGTTCTTCATGGCGTCCAGATAGGCCGCCACGGCGCCGCATGCCGCCTCCCGCAAGGTTTCATCCGCGAAGCAACGGAAGTCGTTGGAATTCAGATATTCCGCGTAGGACGTCATCCGGCGCCTCCCTCCCGGTTTTCGTAGAGATAATGGGCCACCACCTGCCGGCACCAACCGCGGGCCAGCCGCAACTTGACGGCGAGGCGCAGGCCGCCGTCCTCTCCCGCGATAGTTTCGGCCGCGGTTTCCAAATCGCGAAGCTGATTCAAAAGGGTTTCGCTTACGGTTCTCCAGCGGAGGGTGTTTCCCCGCTCCTTGCCCGTTTGATTCTTGATGTAGTTGACGATTTCCGAAAACCGCCGGGTGGAGGCGACGAGGTTTTCCAGGCCGCGGATCTGGCTGTTCTTTAATCCGACGCTCGCCAGCTCGCGGCCGGCGAAAACGGATTGCGGGAAAAAGTCTTCCAGCGCCAGGTCGATGGCCTGGAGCGTATCCGGCGTCAGTTTTTCCATTTGAGAACTCATCAGATTGCCTCCCGTAAATGCAAGGGGTCGCAAACCCGGACCCGGCCGAATCCCTCGGGCCGACGGAGACCGATGCCTTCCTTCGCCAACCGGCTCAAATACTTTATGAGCCCTTCTTCGTCCGTTCCGGTGTAGCAAAAGAGAAATACGCCCCCCATGGCCAGGGCGATGTCGTCGGGCTTGGGCAGTTGCCAGCTGGCCTGCCATCCCTTCACCAGCCGGGATCGAACCACCCGGGCGACCGTTTCAATTTCCGGAAAATCCAGCTTCGGGTCCGGCATGGGCCGCAGAAACGCATCCACGAGAATGGCGTGGGCGGTCAGATCGACGCTGAAAAGCAGGCCATCGGGAACCGAATCCCCCGTGACGGCCTCCAGCTTTTTTCGGAATTCCCGGTTCCAGGCGACCGGGTCGGGGGGCTGGAATTCCGTTTTTTCCAGGGCGAGTTGAAGTTCGCCCATTCCCCTTGTCCGATCCCCGCCGGCGAAAACCGGCTCTTGGATCGCTTCCCGAAGAACCGCTTCCTGGTCCGGCGAAAGGAACATTTCCCCGGACAAAAACTGGGGCTGGTATTCGCCGTCCGGGTCTTTCCGGAAATCGGCCAGCCCTTCCACGGTGAAAAAGATCGACGGGGCAATGGTTCCCGTCGCGCGGTCGATGCCGGTGTGTCGCTCGTACACGACCACCGGTTCCGCGGCCGAGGGCGCGTCCGTCCGACCGTTCCAGAAACCCGAGCGGGGTTTCAGGTCCGCCCCGCAAGTGGGGCAGGAGAAGGCGGATTCCGACGCCACCCGAAGCCATTGGCCCGCGCCGACGGCGGCGAGGGTGTCGAACACGCCGTGGCCCGATTCTTCCCCGCTTCCGGATTTAAACCCGGGACTTCGCTTGCAAGAATGGGCGGTGAGCGGATACGGTCGGGGGCTTTCATCCCGCCGGGTCGCCGGCAGAAGATCGGGGAAGCGAGGCGGCGCATCCAGAAAAAGGCGTCGGAAATCCCCCGCTTCCGGCTCGACGCCCCGGCGGAGCATTTGTCCGGCCACGGCGCCCCGAAGGGTGCTCCCCGTAAGGAAGGGCAGCCCCCGCGGCCCGCCCGGCTTGTCGCTCGCGGGCCGCATCAGCGGCGAGCGGAGTTCCGCGATCAGGCGAAAACAGTTCATTCATTCCCCTCCTTTCAGCAATTCCCGATAGTCGGCCGGGTCCAACAGCTCAAAAATGTCCTCCAGGTTGATTCCCGAACCGTTGTAGGACGCGGACGTGATCGAGATGGACGGGGCCAGCCATCCGGCGCCGGTGCTTTTGTCGCCCCCGACGCGATCCACCGCGAGGATTCCCGCCATTAGCAGGCAATAGGCGAAAGGGGGGTATTCTTCATCCATGGCCACCAGACCCTTGTGCCATCCGTCCACTTTTGTATGGAGCGCCGTTGCCGGCGCATATTCCGTGGAAAACAAGTGGCCGTGCCGGACGGTCCCCAAGGCCCGGTATCGCGCGTTTCGGTTTCGGGAGAAGCTGGGGAACCCGGGCGTGTCCGGCGGGCGGGCGTCCCGAAAAAAAAGTTCGCCGGGAATTCGTTTGGTCCCGAAAATTCGATCCACCGGGGATTCGGTTTCGTCGAAAGCGCCGGTCTGACGAATGTTCCTTTGGTGCGGATCGCCGGGTTCCGGAAAGCCAAGCAGGCGGGACAGCCGTTCGCAACTTTCGCGGATGACGCCCTTTAGGGTACTCCCAGGGATATAGGGACGGTTTCGGGCGTCCCGTCGAACCAGTCGGTCCGTTAGCAAATTCCCTTCTCCCGATCCCGCGTGCCACCGGCTTCCCATGGGGAGGGTTAGTTCCAGTTGAATGCGATGGTGCATGGCATTGACTCCTTATCCGCGAGTAAATTCGGCCAGTTCAATCAGTTCCACCAGCGCCGTCGTGTGGCCTTCTTTCACGGGGCGCCAGGGCATGTTTTCCAGACAATCAAAGCGTTTCAGCGCTTCGGCGATGAGTTGCCGTTGTTCCCCCGCTTTGGCCCGGCCATACTGAATCAGGGTTTCCACGGTTCCGTCCGCCTTTCCCCGGGATGGCGCCATGCCCAGCCGGTGCAGCCGGGAACGCGGGATTTCGCTGGACGCGAGCTGTTCCGCGTGGGTCCACATGTCCCGGGCGTCGGGCAGGGCGTACGGGCCCTGGTGCAGTCGCAAATCCTCCCCGGCGGCGGTTTTCAGCGTCAGGTGGGTGCGGCGGGTTTCCCCAACGCCGACCTGGTTGAATCGAGTCGTCAGGTGAAAGTCCAGGTAGGCCGGGGCCACGAGGGCATCCGGCCGACTTTCCAGCCCTTTGCGCTTGGCCAGGGTCATCAGTTCTTCCGCCTGGTCCAGCAGGATGGAAATGGGGGTATGACTTTTTCCGAAAGCGATCCCGAGAGAGATAGTCAGGCCGCCGGCTTCGATCCAGGGTTGAAAAGCGTTCGCGGAATCCGAAGCCGCAAGCTTGTCCCGGGTTTTTTCCTCGAAACGCCGGGCCGCCTCCAAGGCAAAGGGGAAGGCGGTTTCGGCGGTCAGATACACCAGAAGGTCGTCGCCGCCCAGCAAGAGAATGTCCGCCGGAATTTTGTCCCGCACCGGGGGGCAGCAACAGGCGATCGCCTCGTAGCAGGCCTCCCGGATGGCGGCGTCCACCGCGAAAGAGAAATCCCTGAATTCCTGTTTGGAATGAATGGATTTCACGATTTTTCCCATGCTGTTGCCGTCCGCGTAGACCAGTGCCGTATAGCCGTTGCGCGCACTGCGTTTCCCGATTTCATCAAAATCCTGGGGACGAAGCTCCCGTGCGCTTTCGGCATCCATCCCCTCCTGGCGGAGATACTTGGCGAAATCTCGCCAAAGGCCCCGTTTTCGACCGAAATTCTCTTTTTTCAGGCAAGCCTTGCAAAGCAGCCGCTTCTCGCCGCCGAAAACCGAAAAATTGGACGCCATGCCGGCGCAACTGTCGCATTGCCGGACAAAACCGGCATGGAGCGGGGAGGACGCATGGAACGGCCGTTCGTTTTTTTGGCGGTCCAGGTCGAGGAATGCCGCCTTTAACGTTTCCGGGTACGCTTCGGAAAGTGGGGCCAGCCCCCATGACAGCCGCAGGGCGCCGCCGGATTCGGCGAAGACAAGGCCGTTGGCGGCGGTGAGAGCCTCCTGGATCGCCGGCGCGTCGGCTTCCAGGATGAATTGGCCCGCCCCGCCGCCGGCGAACACGCATTCCACATGATCCGCGCCCAATTTCCCGCGGAGAAGGTCCGGAATTTGATTCCGGTTCAGATGGTCCAGCAAACCGCTGGCGCCCCGGATTTCGACCAGTCGGCCGGCGCCGAAAACAAAATCCTTGATCCCGGGCAGGTCGATTACCGCCAAGTGCTTCCCGATTTCGGGCATTTCGCCTTCCTCCTTTCCTTCCCGTTGTCCAACGCAACATCGTGCCGGGGATATCCCGACGAGCAAACCGTTCCGACGTTTCTATTCGTTCCCATGCACTTCTTCCGACCAGTCTTGCCAATGAATTTTGGATGGTTCGCCGAAGAAGCCGTCGCCGCTTTCCGCTTTCCGTTCGTATTCTTTGTGGTCGGTCCAAATTCGGTTCAGACGAATTTCTCCCTTTTCCAGATCACGGGCATAGGCGGCGGAAAAGGTCAGGTCTCCGTTGCGGGCGCCTTTGTAGAGGAAAAATTTGGGATTTTTCGCCAAGCTGGAAAAATCCAAGTCATGCCGCAATTTTCCCCAATTTTCTTCCGGCAAATCCAGCTTTTTGATCAATTCTCGAATTTGTTGGAAGATGAAGTCCCGATGCCGTCGGTCTCGCGCCGCCTTTTCCGCTTCCGGCGAAAGGTACACCCGGCAGGCGAACAGAGCGGCGTTTTCGGGCTGGTTCATCAGGAATTCCCCGAAGGCGTTGACGGCGACCAGGTCGTCCAGCCGGTCGAAGAGGTAGGGATGGCGGCGCACGGTCTCCCGCTCCGCTTCGGAAAGGGTTGTCCATTCCATGTCCACCCTCCGGAGCCGGCGCAGCAACGGAGCGGTTTTTCGAAGCTCTTCCGGGTCCATCCGGATCGGAACCGCCGGAATTTCCTGAAGCACCTGGCTGTCCTCGTGAAGGTACGCCGTGGGAAAGCCCCGATAGGCCCCGGCCAAATACCCCAATGCGGTCATCACTTTGTATCCGCCCACCGGAGCAAAGCAGGTGGAAAAGTTGTCGCGCCCTTCCAGCGATTTGGCGACGACCTCCATAAACCCGCCCAGACTCCGGCGGAGGCGGCCCCGATCGTTGGGGTCCAGGTCGTCCACCGGCCGGAGCGATACCCGCGCATTGAAGGCGCCGGCGATCACCCGTTCCAGCAAAATAGCGGCGGCCCGGCCGCCAAGGCCGGCCGTGTGGATCAACACCACATCCGGCGCGCCGCCCAGATGGTTTCCGGCCCGCAGGGCGTGGAGCAGGGAAAATTCCGCGCTGACGTTTTTCGGGGCGTCCGTCGCCATCCCGCCCAGGTTGGCCGCCCCGCAGGCGCTCCGCCACTTTTTCAACAGCGCGTCCGCATCTTCTCCTTTCGGCGCGATCGGGTTGGTGCGCTCGAAAGCGAACAGATCGAGTTCCGCGTCATGCCATTTTCGAAAAATGTTGGCCGGCGAAAACAGGGAAATCCCGGCGGTGATGACGATGTGGTGGTAGGGCATGGTACAATCCTTCCGCTAAGGTCAAATGTTATCCGGAAGAGACATTTGTTCCGGGTTTGTGAGTGGTGTCCGGAATCTCCAAGGATTTCCAAATGCCCGCTTCGTCCATCCGATCTCGAACCGCGATCAGATTTTCCAAAAATTCTTGTCCCTTTTTGGGTATGTCTGAAGCCGCGCCGCTTCTTGCTGTCCAAGCATGGTCGAAACCATTTCGATAATTCCCGAGTTCTTCGACAAATCCTCTCAGGATTTTTTCAACTCCGCAGACTTTCAATTCTTCATAAAGTGGAATTATAGGATCTCGAAACATCTCCTTTCCTTTAATTTTCCATTCATTTTCAGGCTTCTCGAAAAACTTAAAAAAACTTCTCCACAATTCTTTCTCTTCTTTTTCCTCTTCTGGTTGTTAATTCCTTCTCGTTCAAAATGAATCATCGCAAGCGAAGCGATAAATTCCCGCATCACCGTGTACGCCTGCATGAACAGCTTATGCTCCAGCAGCAACCGGACAATTTCGATTTGGAGTTCGAAATAGGCTTTGTTGTACTGGCCGGACGGGGCCGTTTCCGTGCAGAGGCTTACGAATTTATCAAAAACGAGATCCAAAAGAACCCGTCCCGTTTCGGACGCCTCCTCTTTTTTGGCCCGAATCATTTCAATGGCGGCATGGGCCTTTCGGCCGACGTTGTTCACGTCCACGTTTCGGACGGTATTCGTCAAATCGTCCAGCGCGGAAATGATTTCGGGATCGTTGAGTTCCCCGGCCTGGAAGTCGGTCGTCTTCGCGGCCACTTCCGAAATTTTCCGGGCGTCGGCCTCTTCGACCAGGCGGCTCACCGCGTCGGCCCATTCGTTGATGACGTAGAAATCCTTCATGTTTACAATGGGCGTTAGTTTGCGGTTGCTGTCGAAGGCGCCGTAGTACACCGCTTCGATCTGGACGTTCCGCGCCTTTTGCAGAAAATTCAGCGCCGTGGAAAAAATAATGGGGACCGCCCGGTAGCCGTGGGTCAGGTCCAGCGTCAATCGGTCGCCGTGTTCGATGACGCCCAAAATGGTTTCGAACCATTTCCACTGGCCTTCGGGGGAGAAATCCTCGTCCAGGATAAAACAATTCGGGGTCGCGCCAAAAGCGGATATCCCTTTCGCCAACGCGCCGAAATGCGTATCGTGGGATTTTTCCGTCGCCGCAATCAGCACGGCATCGAACTTGTCTCCGCCCAACAGTTCCATCTCCGCGACCTGGACGAATTCCGTTTCGCTGGATTGCCGCCCTTCCAGTTCGTAGGTTGCCGGTCGATATCCAATGGGGCCAGTGTTTGGGTTGGGATTCCCCAATCCCAAAAAACTCAGA
>JBKHDD010000170.1:0-10862 GCA_046541515.1 Desulfococcaceae bacterium | reverse complement strand
CGGGCCAGGGATCGGACCAATCCGGCGCGCCGGCCCTCCGTTATGGACGGTTCCGCGTTCCTTTTCATACGCCGGAAGCCGCGGCTTGTCAAAACCCTGAAGAGAGGAAATCCGAATGATCGTCGACGCCCACGTCCACCTGTTTTCTCCCCTCGTTCGAGAAAACCGCTCCGACTATTTCCCGGACGAGCCCGCCTTTCGACTGCTGTACGATTCGCCCAAATCCCGCCTGGCGGGGGCGGCGGAAACCCTGGAGATGATGGACGCGGAAGGGGTGGATCGGGCGGTGGTCTTCGGCTTTCCCTGGCGCGGCGCCGATACTTTTCAACGGGAGAACGATTTCATTCTCGACGCCGTGGCCCGCCATCCGGACCGGTTCACCGGCCTGGCCTGTTTCGATCCCCTCAGCCCGTTCGCCCCCCGGGAGGCGGAGCGATGCCTGGCCGCCGGCATGGCCGGGGTGGGGGAGTTGGCCTTCTACGAAGACGGCATCACCGACGCGGGGCGGGAGGCCCTGGCCGAGGTGATGGCGCTGTGCCGGGAACGGGACGCGCCGGTGATGCTGCACACCAACGAGCCGGTGGGCCATGCCTATCCCGGAAAATCGCCCAACACCCTGGCCCAAATTTACGCCGTGGCCCGGTCCTTCCCGGAAAACAAGATTATTTTCGCCCATTGGGGCGGGGGGATTTTTTTCTATCGACTGCTGAAGCGGGAGGTTCGGGAGGCGCTCGCCAACGTCTATTTCGACACGGCGGCGTCGCCCTTTCTCTACACCCCGGAAATTTATCCCGCGGCCGCGGCCTTGGCCGGCGCGGACCGAATTCTTCTGGGGAGCGATTTTCCGCTGCTGCGTCCGGGGCGCTATTTGCGGGACATGGCGGAGTCGGGAATTTCCGAGGCGGACCGGGCGGCCATGGTCGGAGGGAACGCGGCGCGACTGTTTGGGCTGGCCTGAATCCTCCGCAGTTCCCGACGGAGATATCAAGGGCGCTCGGGCGAAGAATCACCGGCCTTTTTCAGGGGGGCGGGGAGAGCGGGCGCGCGACGGTTCCGGGGTCCCGTTCACCCCCGCGGCGGCAACCGGTGAAGCGCTTCCAGCCAGGGACGAACCGCCTCCCGATGTTCCGGGGGAACCATCAGCACCGGGACGGGCCGATTGGGGATCAGCCCCGGCGGCGGCGGATCGGGACGGCCGGTCCGGTATGTTTGGCGATGGTCCGGATCGCCCAGAAAGGCGAGGAGGTCGGCCAGGTTCCCGGAAAATCCGTCGCCGTCCAGGTGCTCCACCGTCTGCATAAAAACGGTGTTGACCGTGACGATCAGCGGGGTCATTTCCGCCGCGCCGCCCTCGGCGCACCGGGTGGCGGAAACCATGCAGCGACAGGCGAAGGGGCGGGCGTCGTAGACGGGGCAGGCGTCGTCGGTCAACAGCCCGCAGGGGCCCCAGGCGGGATCGGCCGGGGGCTCCGGGGGCGGATCGCCGCCGGCCGCGCAGATTTCGGCGAGGCGATTGGTGGTGAATGCGGGGCGGAACCGTTCGCTCGGCTCCCCCTGAAGGGTTTCCCGAACATGGTTCACCGATTCCAGCCCCTTGGACTCGATTTCGTCCATCAGAAGCAGCGCCTCCAGGCGGGTGGCGGTCACGTTTCGGGTGCAGCATCGCGCGCAGAACTTTTCGCAGGCGGTCTGGATCGTCCGGGCGAACCGGTCGTACACGGCGTAGACGTGGCGGAGGGCGTGGAGGCGGTCTTCCATTTCCATGGGAGCGTTCCGGAAGCGGGAATGGGTGGACGGGACGAAGACGACCGGGCGCCGGAGGTTCCGGCGCCCGGTCGTCTTCGGCGCGGGATCAGTAGATGATTTTGCCGTCTTGCTGGTCGCCGGGAACCACGATGCGGTTGGAATCGAACTGGGCCTTTTTGGCCTCGTCAATGAGCTGATTCACCGTCTCCCTCATGGCGTCGGGAAACTCCGCCAGCGCCTCGTCCAGCGTTTTGGCGTGGAGGGAACATTGGATGGGCAGCGGTCCCGACGGCGTCATGAGCTGGGTGTGGCCCATGAACAGTTCCTCCCGATTCGGGTCGTCGCTGCCGTCGCTTTGGATGGGGATGAGCCGGCGGATGGACGCCACTTTGACGTCGGTGATGTTTTCCTCGCGATAGAGGTTTTGGGCGTCTACGGTAAAATCAATATCCTCGGCTGAATTCATGAACAACTCCTTGGGGTTGGATGTCAAATTCGGGCGACCGCCCGAATGCGTTTATGCCTGAAACATGGGCGCCCCGGCGGAAAACGCAAGTCGGGGGTCAGTCGGCCGGTTCGCCGGGGTCCGCTTCGCCGAGTCGAAGCCGTTCCGACCCGTCGTTTTGTCCCGCCACCCGAACCGTCGCGGCGGGACATCGACCGTCCAGGGCCTCGCGAATCAGGGCGAGGGCCAGTTCGGGCCGGTTGTTTTCCTCGCTCAGGTGGCCCAGCACCACGTGGGAAAGCCGGGCGTGGAGGATGTCCAGCAGGAGGTCCCGCGCGTCGCCGTTGGACAGATGGCCGCTTCTGCCCCGCACCCGTTGCTTGAGGCGCCACGGGTAGGGGCCGTTCATCAGCAGATCCGGATCGTGATTGGTTTCCAGAATCACCGCCGAACAGCCCCGAAGATGATGGCGCACCAGCTGGGTGGCCATGCCCAAATCGGTGGCGATGCCCAGCCGACGGTTTCCGCCGGCCAGGGTGAACCCCACCGGATCGGCGGCGTCGTGGCTGGTGGCGAAGGGGTGGACGGTGAGACTGCCCAGGGGAAAGGCCTCCCCGGCGCGGAAATGGCGGAGGTCGGCGATGGTCCCCAGGCGACCGTCCAGGGCCCGGGCGGCGCCGGGGCTCAGGTAGACCGGCAGTCCGAACCGTCGGGCCAGCACCCCGACGCCTCGGACGTGGTCCCCGTGTTCGTGGGTGACCAGGACGGCGTCCAGATTTTCCGGCGACAGCCCCCGGCGGGCCATGCGTCGCTGGATTTCCGCGCCGGAAAGCCCCGCGTCCACCAGCACGGCGGTGCGGCCGTCGGAAACGTAGGTGGCGTTTCCCCGGCTGCCGCTGGCCAGCACGCAGAATTCCAGCGCGCGGCATCGGCTGGGCGACGGATCGGAGGCTTGGGAGGGCGGCCGGTCGGACGCCTGGGCGGATGGCCGGCGCGATGGTGGAGAAGCGGTCATGGAATGGAGGAATCCGTGGATGGGACGGGAACGGAAGGCGGGGAAAGCCGCGGGCCGAAACCAATCCAAAGGGTGGTCGGGGCGGAGGGATTTGAACCCCCGGCTTTCTGCTCCCAAAGCAGACGCGCTACCAGGCTGCGCCACGCCCCGATGCCAAATGAGCCTTTTACCACGTTCGGGCGCCGGCCGCAAGGGGCAACGCGTCCCGCCGGGCCGGCGGAAACGATCGAAATTCGGCGAAATCCCGGATGGTTTCCAATTTTTCTTGACACTCATTATCTTCATTATTAAGGTAGCGAGTCACGTTGAAAATTTTTGGATGTGGATTTTCGCGGGAAATCTCGGAGGCCGTTCGCCGCGCCCCGCGCGAGAGTGGCGGAATAGGTAGACGCACTGGACTTAGGATCCAGCTCTGGAAACAGAGTGGGAGTTCAAGTCTCCCCTCTCGCACCAACCCGTGATTCCAGATGCCTGAAGACGCCCGAAACATGCCGGCTTTCTTCAGGCATTTGATTTCGAAGAAAGGATATTCCAACCATTATGCAGGTGAGCGTCGAGAATCTCAGCAGCGTGAAAAAAGTGCTGCACATCGAGGTGCCCGAGGAAGAGGTGACCCGGGAGGTGAACCGGGCGTACAATGAGCTGAAGCGGACCGCCAAAATCAAGGGCTTTCGGCCCGGAAAAGCGCCCCGCGCGGTCCTGGAGCGTCATTTCCGCAAAGACGTGGACGCGGACGTTGCCTCCAAGCTCATTCAGGAGTCCTTCGCGGACGCGGTGCGGGACGGCGACCTGCGGATCGTGGGGCAGCCTCGGATCGATCCGCCGGACCTATCCTACCGGGCGCCCTATCGGTTCGACGCCACCGTGGAAGTGGTTCCCGAACTGGGGCCGGTGGATTACCGGAACCTTTCGTTGCGGAAGACCGAGTACAACGTCACCGAGGCCGACATCGAAAACCAGCTGGAGGCGCTTCGGAAAAACGTGGCGGAGCAGCGGACGGTCGCCGAGGATCGGCCCCTGGCCGAGGGCGATTTCGCCCTGGTGGATTTCGAGGCGCTTCAGGACGGCAAGTCCTTCGAGCCGCTGGGCACGGCCGAAAACGTCACCCTGAAAATGGGCGAGAACACCATCGCCCCGGGCCTGGACGCCCATCTGATCGGCCTGAACGTCGGGGACGAGCGGACCTTCGAATTCACCTTTCCGGAGGATCACAAAAATCCGGACGTGGCCGGCCAGACGGTTCAATTTCGGGTCAAGCTCAACGAAATCCGGGAAGAAGTGCTTCCGCCCGTGGACGACGAGCTGGCCAAGAAATTCGGAAAGTTTGAAAGCCTGGAGGAACTCCGCGAGGAAATTTCGAAGAACATGACCGAGGGATACGAAAAGCGGACCGAGCAGGAGCTGAACGAACAGCTTTTCTCGGGCCTGCTGGAACGGGTCTCCTTCGAGGTGCCCGACGCCCTGATCGAGGCGGAGCTGGACGGGATTGTTCAGGAAACCGAGCGCGGATTTTCCCAACGGAACATGTCCCTGGAGGACGCCGGAATCTCCCAGGCCGATCTTCGGGAACGATATCGCGACACCGCCGAGTCCCAGGTCCGTCGCTACCTGATTCTGCAGAAAGTGATCGAGCAGGAGGGGCTTTCCGCCACCGAGGAGGAGGTGGAGGCGGGGCTTGCGGAAATGGCCCGGCGATTCGGCCATCCGGTGGAAATGTTCACCGAGTACTACAAGAGCAATCCGCGGGGGCTGGAAAATTTCAAGCATTCGCTGCTGGAAAAAAAGGCCATCCGGAAAATGCTTGATGAAAATGAGATCGAGACGGTGGCGGCCACCCAGTCGGCGGCCGAAGAAGAAGAAGGCGCCTGATTCGCTCCCGTTCGCCAATCGCGCTCCGGTTCCCTCGCCGCGCCCCCCGCCGCCTCGTTCCGAATCCTTCTCCGCGTTCGCTCTTCGCCGGTCTTTTTTCGTTCAACGGACCGGGTCGCCCCGGCCCGGTCCGTTGACAATCATCCAAATGCGTACAACCATTATTCCAGCTTTCATTCGGAAGCGGGTACCCGAATTATAAAAGGAGATATCTCGTGCCATTGATTCCCATGGTCATCGAACAGAGCAGCAGGGGCGAGCGTGCATACGACATCTATTCCCGGCTTCTCAAAGATCGGATCATCTTCCTGGGCACGGCGATCAACGACGAGATCGCCAACCTGTTGATCGCCCAGCTGCTGTTTCTGGAATCCGAGGACCCCGAAAAAGACATTAACTTCTACGTGAACTCTCCGGGCGGCGTTGTGACCGCCGGCTTGGCCGTATACGACACCATGCAGTACATCAAGCCCGACATCGCCACCGTTTGCATCGGCCAGGCGGCGAGCATGGGGGCCGTGCTGCTGGCGGCGGGCGCCAAGGGGAAGCGCTACGCGCTGCCCAACGCCCGCATTATGATTCATCAGCCCATGGGCGGCTCCCAAGGCCAGGCAAGCGACATCGCCATCCAGGCCAAGGAGATTCTGCGGATGCGCGACGCGCTGAACAACATCCTCGTGCATCATACCGGCCAGCCCATGGAACAGATCGAAAAAGACACCGACCGCGATTTCTTTATGTCCGGCGCGGACGCCCGGGATTACGGGCTCGTGGACCACGTGATGGCCAACCGCGACGACCTGGATCGGCTGGCGGAGAAGGAGGGATAAGTTATGACCCGGAAGAAAGACGACCACGACAACCTGTTCTGCTCCTTCTGCGGAAAAAGCCAGAACGAGGTCAAAAAGCTGATCGCGGGCCCGGCGGTCTACATCTGCGACGAATGCATTCAGCTGTGCAGCGAAATTATCGAGGAGGAGAGCGAAAAGGACGCCCGGGAGGTCGAGGTAAACCTGATCCCCAAGGAGATCAACCAGATGCTCGACGAGTACGTCATCGAGCAGGATGGGGCCAAGCGGGTGCTTTCCGTGGCGGTGTACAACCATTACAAGCGGCTGGATTCGGCCGTGACCGCCGGGGACGTGGAGTTGCAGAAGAGCAACATTCTGCTGATCGGACCCACCGGTTCGGGCAAGACGCTGCTGGCCCAGACCCTGGCCCGGTTTCTCAACGTGCCCTTCACCATCGCCGACGCCACCAGCCTGACCGAGGCCGGCTACGTGGGCGAGGACGTGGAGAACATCATCCTCTCCCTTCTCCAGAACGCCGACTACGACGTGGAGAAGGCCAAGCGCGGCATCGTCTACATCGACGAGATCGACAAGATCGCGTCCAAGTCGGACAACCCGTCCATCACCCGGGACGTTTCCGGCGAGGGCGTTCAGCAGGCCCTGCTCAAGATCATCGAGGGAACCACCGCCAGCGTGCCCCCCAAGGGCGGGCGGAAGCATCCCCAGCAGGATTTCGTCAAGGTGGACACCTCCAACATCCTGTTCATCTGCGGCGGAACCTTCAACGGGCTGGAGCGGATCATCCAGAACCGGCTGGGCTCCAAGGCGCTGGGCTTCGGGGCCAAGATTTTGAAGCCCGAGGAGAAGACCACCGGCGAAACCCTGAAGCAGATTCGGCCCGAAGACTTGATCAAGTACGGCCTGATTCCGGAATTCCTGGGTCGTTTGCCCGTGATCGCCACCCTGGGCGAGCTGAACGCCAATTCGCTGGTGCGGATTCTGAAGGAACCGCGCAACGCCCTCACCAAGCAGTACCAGAAGCTGTTCGAGATGGAGGGCGTCAACCTGCGGTTCACCGACAGCGCCCTGACCGCCATCGCCGAAGAGGCGCTGAAGCGCAAATCGGGCGCCCGGGGCCTGCGGGCCATCATGGAGAACTGCATGCTCGACATCATGTACCAGATTCCTTCCCTGGAAAACGTGAAGGAATGCGTGGTCGGCGAAGAGGTGGTCCTCAACCAGGAGGAGCCCATTCTGCTGTACGAACCGACCAAAAAGCAGGCTTAACTACGCAACGGGCGTCGGACGGCTTTCCCGCCCGGCGCCCTTCGTGCAAGGTGATATTCCATGATCAATCTGCAAAAGATTCTTCGGAAGGACGATGATCCCAACATGGTCGGCCGAGTGTTGCCCCTGTTGCCGCTTCGGGACATCGTCGTCTTTCCTCACATGGTCGCCCCGCTTTTCGTGGGGCGCGCCAAATCGGTGGAGGCGCTGACCAGCGCCATGAATCACGAAAAGACCGTGTTTCTCTCCACCCAGCGCAAGGCCAACATCGACAACCCCCGTCCCCGGGACATCAACCCGGTGGGGACCATCGGCAGCGTTCTCCAACTGCTTCGCCTGCCGGACGGCACGGTGAAGGCGCTGGTGGAGGGGAAGGCCCGGGGCCGCATCACCAATTTTCTGGAAAACGACAAATTTTTCCAGGTGGAGGTCACCGGCCTGGCGGAAACCCACGACACCGACGCCGAGGTGGTGGCCCTGAGCCGGGCCGTGGTGGAAGGCTTCGAGGAGTACGCCAAGGTCAACAAAAACATTTCCAAGGAGCTGGTGGGAAACATTGCCGGGATCACCGATCCCTCCCAGCTTTCGGACACCGTGGCGGCCCATTTTTCCTTCGGCATCGAGGAAAAGCAGAAGTTGCTGGAAGCGGTTTCCGTGAAGGAGCGGTTGGAGCATCTGCTGAATCTGGTCAAAATGGAAATCGAGGTCTTCCAGGTGGACCAGCGCATCAAGGGCCGCGTGAAGGACCAGATGGAGCGGACCCAGAAGAACTACTATCTCAACGAGCAGATGCGCGCCATTCGCAAGGAGATGGGCGGCGAAGAGGACCCCACCGAGGAGTTCAACGAGCTGGAAAAGCGCATCAAGCGCAAGCGGATGCCCAAGGAGGCCAAGAACAAGGTCTGGGCCGAGTTCAAGAAACTCAAGCAGATGACGCCCATGTCCGCCGAGGCCACCGTGGTCCGCAACTATATCGACTGGATCGTCGGCATTCCCTGGTCGGAGCGCAGCAAGGTCCGCACCGACATCAACGAGGCCGAGGCCATTCTGGACAAGGATCATTTCGGGCTGGAAAAGCCCAAGGAACGGATCCTGGAGTATTTGGCGGTCCAGACCCTGGTCAAAAAGATCCGGGGGCCGATTCTCTGTCTGGTGGGTCCTCCGGGCGTGGGAAAAACCTCCATCGCCCGCTCCGTGGCCCGGGCCACCGGCCGAAAGTTCGTTCGCCTCTCTTTGGGCGGCGTTCGGGACGAGGCGGAAATCCGCGGCCACCGGCGCACCTACATCGGCGCCATGCCCGGCAAGGTGATCCAGTCCCTGCGGAAGGTGGGGGTCAACAACCCGGTCTTCTGCCTGGACGAGGTGGACAAGATGAGCATGGATTTCCGGGGCGATCCGTCCGCGGCGCTGCTGGAGGTGCTGGACCCGGAGCAGAACTACAGCTTCAACGACCACTACTTGGATCTGGACTACGACCTGACCAACATCCTGTTCATCACCACCGCCAACACCCTGCCGGACATTCCGTTGCCCTTGCAGGACCGGATGGAGATCATCCGGTTGCCCGGCTACACCGAGCACGAAAAGTACAACATCGCCAAGGACTTTCTGATTCCCAAACAGGTGGAGATGAACGGCCTGGGCGACCGGGAAATTCAGTTTTCCAAAAACGCGGTGTTGCACATCATCCGCTACTACACCCGGGAGGCCGGGGTGCGGAACCTGGAGCGGGAGATCGCCTCCATCTGCCGCAAGGTGGCCCGGGAAGTGCTCAAGAACGGCGAGGCGAGCGAGACCGGCGCCATTCGGGTGACCGAGAAGTCGGTGACCAAGCACCTGGGGCCGGAGCAGTTCCGGATCAACCAGGTAGAAAAGGAAGATCAGGCGGGGCTTGTGACCGGCCTGGCCTGGACCCAGTTCGGCGGCGAGCTGCTCCAGGTGGAAACCGCCGTCATGCCCGGCTCGGGCAAGGTGACGGTGACCGGCAAGCTGGGCGACGTGATGAAGGAGTCGGCCCAGGCGGCGGTCAGCTACGTGCGCACCCGCGCCGAGTCGCTTTCCATCAGCGAGGATTTTCACAAGACGCTGGATATGCACATCCACGTGCCGGAAGGGGCCATCCCCAAGGACGGACCGTCGGCCGGCATTTCCATGTGCACCTCCATCGCTTCGGCCTTGACCCGCCGCACCGTGCGACGGGACGTGGCCATGACCGGCGAGATCACCCTGCGGGGCCGGGTGCTGCCCATCGGCGGCCTGAAGGAGAAATTGCTGGCGGCCCACCGGGCGGGCATGACCAAGGTGCTTATTCCCCGGGAGAACGAGAAGGACCTGAAGGACATCCCGGCGGCGGTTCTGCGCCAGGTGGAGGTGGTCGCGGTGGAGCACATGGACGAGGTGCTGTTCCACGCGCTGTCCGCGGAGGTTTCCGAGGGCGATCCCAAGGCCGCCAAGGAGAAGAAGATGCCGGTGGAGATGATCCCCGAAAAGCCGGAGGCCGGCGAGCCGCGCACCTTGAATTAAAAAAAATGGCCGCCCTTGAAAAAAAATATTGACGAAGGGCGGCGGTGCTGATAGATAGGCTTTCGTTTTTGGCGGTCAGCCCGCCGGGAAGAGCGGGCGGGTAGCTCAGTTGGGAGAGCGTCGGCCTTACAAGCCGAGGGTCACAGGTTCAAGCCCTGTTCCGCCCACCATTTCCCAGCGAATCGTCGAAAGAGAAAATCGGCTCACAACGGGGGCGTAGTTCAGTTTGGTTAGAACGCCGGCCTGTCACGCCGGAGGTCGCGAGTTCGAGTCTCGTCGCTCCCGCCATATTCGAAAAGGGTTCCGGAAATTCCGGAGCCCTTTTTTTATTTCCGCGTTTTCCTTCTCCGCCTTGATAAATGTGCCTTCCCCGCCGCCGGGGAATGAATCCCCCGGCTCATCCCGAAAAGCGCCCTGAAGGGCGCTCGCTCCATGGAAATTGAAGTTTCACAGCGATCCCTTCCGTCGGGTATTTCCCTCTCGTCTCTCGTTGCGAGGCTTCGCCTCGCAATGCCATCCGGAGGCTTCGCCTCCCGTCACGCAAGGAAGAAACCCGCCTCAAGATGGGGCATGGGCGGAAGATGGTTTTCTGCCGGGGCGGATAGCCGGTTGCCCCAAACTCCGGCGTTTTTTTCCCCCGAAAGCGATTTGTGAAAATTGAAATGCCACCCGGCCGCCGCGCCGCCATGGCGTTGAATTAATAAGGAACGACGATTGTGGAATCGGCAACGTCGTGGCGAATAATTGACGAATGACTTTAAATCATTGTCGAAAAACCCCCCTTGCCCCCTTTAAAAAAAAGGGAGGTAAAAACGCTTGACTTAACGCCGTCGCTGCGGGGCCGGGGAATGAATCCCCCGGCTGAATTCGAAGAGGTCCGCTGAAGCGGGCGCCCGGGACTCTCGAATTCGGCGGGCGCGCACTCCCCGTAGCTGTTGGCCCGGTGAGCCCAGGAAGTGCGGCTTCTGGTCGTCGGCGACCGGGGGGCCGCCCGCCGGAGGAAGCAAGCGGTCCATAAATCCAGCGGGCTTTTTTGCTTCCTTGACGGTTCGGCTTTTGGCGACGCGGGTGTAGATCATGGTGGTGCGGACGTCGCTGTGGCCCAGCAACTCCTGGATGGCGCGAATGTCGTAGTTCGCCTCCAGCAAGTGGGCGGCGAAGCCGTGGCGGAGCCCGTGGCAAGTGA
>JBKHDD010000169.1:0-10907 GCA_046541515.1 Desulfococcaceae bacterium | reverse complement strand
TTTCCTGCTCCCGCATTCACCCAATTTTGATACCCCACAGGGGAGACATTCGTGAAAATTTTGGTCGATTCATTTGCCTTTTCCAATAATTGTTCAAAAAAACGAAGTCTCGCTTGATCTTTTTCCGCGATTTCTTTCTTGACCGCCCCACCGGCACTTTTCTCTTCCGAGGGACCAGCTTCGATGGTAAACAATGGCGCCGGTTCAGAATCCCCAATTTTGAAAGCATCCAGACGGAGCAAATAAAACTGCGTATCGGTTGGAACGACTTCGTTTAAGAAATCGACCGCCGTCACATGCTCCGGTCTCGGGTCCGTGGAAATCCAAATCGCCACTTTCGCATCCAAATTGGAAAGATAGGTCAGAACCTTTCCAAGATGGTCATGGTCGGTTTTATTCAATTGGTTTTCAATAACGACGGTTCGACCGAGGTGGTCTTCGGCAAGGATATCGACGTTAAATGGGCCAACCGATTTTTCTTTTTCGATGGGATTGATTTGCAGATTCAGTTGATCGTTTAAAATTTCAACATTATCGAAAAGCCAAGTGGAAAAATCGTATGCTTCGTGCAACCAAATACTTCGGACGTCCACTTTTTCCAATTTCCCAACCATATTTTCTCCCATCCTCTTATTTGTTTGGCGCCTTCGGGAAACCTGAATTTTTCAAAATATAGTCAATCTCCTCCCGCACCGAATCCGCCAACGGCTCCGGCCGGTGGCTTTCCATCAGGCTGATCGTCTTGTCCCGCAGCCGCTTCCCCAGGGTGGGCGAACCGGCTTTTTCCCACTGGGTTCGGCGTTTGCGGTTGAACAAGGTCGGCGACCAGAAATCGCGGAAGCGTTGGAAGGTGTGGGGCGTGTTCATGTGGTTGCCGCCGGGACCGACCTGATGGATCACGTCCAGTGCGAGGCTTTCCGGATCGAAGGAGACGCCCTTGTCGAAGGCGCGAAAGCCGGAAATCGCCTCGTCGGAAAAGACGATCAGCTCCGGCGAAGTCGTCAGGCCCGACTCCATGTAGCCCACGTCGTGGGCCAGGTGCTCCCGAGTTAAAAATGCCATCATCACCGAGGAAAAGGCGTCCGACGCCGCCTGCTCGTCCATCGCGTTGCTGTCGGTATGCCCGGCGTAGCCGAACCGGGGCAGCCGGTAATACCGCGCCATTTCCGCCGTCCCGGCCCGGGCCAGCAGCCATTCCGGAGCGTTGTAGACGCTGAGGGTCGTCCGCATGTCCATGTGGTGCAACCCGCAGCCGTAGACGAACGGCGCCCCCGGCCGGCGGAGCTGATGAATCACCAGGCTGGAAAGCACCTCCGCGTTGCCCAACGCCAGACCTCCCGCCAGACTGAACGGGGCGGTGCCGCCCATCATCGGCGCGGGCTGGTGGACGGCCGGTATCTGCTTTTCCGCCATGAACAGCAGCTTTTCCAGGCTTTCGCCGGGCTGAACCAGCGGCGTGGTCATCATGCCGTAGCCGAGCAGATTGGGGTGAAGCCGGAGATAATCCTCGCTTCCGGCCGCCGCCACCGCCATGGCATGAATCGCCTCGCAATCGGCCCGACCGTCGGCGATGAAAACGATGGGCTTTGCCGTGTTCTCCATCATCAGCGCGAACTGAATTCGAAATCGCTCCGCCTCGGCAACGTCATTGGGCGAGCCCATGGACATGCAAAAGTCGATTTCCGGCAGGGCGTCCACCAGACGGACGCAGGCGGCGATCTCCTTTGTGGTGAACGGCCGCGCCGCCCCCGTTTCCGGATCGAGATAGTTGTTGCAGTCCGACCCGGTTCCGAAATGGACCGGTCCCTCCTCCAGCCAGACCGTCGGTTCTTCCTGGCCCCGTTTGCACAGCATGATCCGGTCCGGCGCCTGCCGCACGGCCCACTCCACCAGGGAGGCGGGGAAGAAAACGCGGTTCTCCTCCGTCACCATGGCGTCGGATTCGGCCAGCATTTTCACGGTTTCCGCGTGATGGACCCGCACGCCGGTGCGCCGAAGAATTTCCAGCGAAGCGCGGTGAATGTATTCGCGATGTTCCGGGGTGAGCAATTGAAAGCGGGGCAGGGCGTCGGCGATGGGTTCCATGGCGGGATTTCCTTCATTCTGCTTTGTCCGGCGACTCGGGCAGGGAGTTTCTCCCCCTTGTTGCCAAGGAGGCCGGGGGGATTTTGAGATCGAGACGCTCCGCTTCCACCGCGAAAACGACAACCGGCCAAAACGATTGGGAATGAAAGGGATCGGCGGATCGGATGGCTCGCCATGCCGGGGAAACGAAGAATGCCTCCCCGGCAATGTATCGCTTAAATTCGCTACACAAGAAGCAAACCGGAACACTTCATTTTAGTTCGTTCGTATCGCTACGCCAGCAGCGATTTGGCCAGCTTCACCGCCGATCCCGCGTCGGTGGCGAAGCCGTCGGCGCCGATTTTGTCCGCGTAGTCCTGGGTGACGGGCGCGCCGCCCACCAGAATGCGGATTTGGTCCCGAAGGCCGGCCTCCCGAATCGCCTCGATGGTGGCCTTCATCATCGGCATGGTCGTGGTCAGCAGGGCGGAAAGGCAGAGCATGTCGGCGGAGGTTTCCTTGATCTTGGCGACGAAGGCGGCCGGGTCGATGTCCACGCCCACGTTGTAGACCTCCAGTCCGGAGCTTTCCATCATCATGGCCACCAGGTTCTTGCCGATGTCGTGCAGATCGCCCTTCACCGTGCCGATGACCACCTTCCCCTTGACCCGGGCCTGCCCCTCCGCCAGCAGCGGCTGAAGAATCTCCACGCCGGCGGCCATCACCTGGGCCGCCATGAGCACCTCCGGAATGAACACGTCTCCGGATTCCATCTGCTCGCCGATGACATCCATACTGGGAATAAGTCCGTTATACAGCACATCCGCCGCCGGGGTTCCGGCTTCCAGCTCCTGGTTCACCAGCGCGATCAGACCGTCCCGGTCCCCCGCCATCAACGCCTTGTAAAACGCCTGGGTTTCAACCATTTCTTCCTCCGGAATGAAAAGGGGTGCGCATGCCGGCCGGACGCTCCCGGGCCGGCGGTTCCGACCGGGTTCCTTCCGGACCGCCGGAATCAACGAGAAAAATTTTTATTGACATATTTCCCAATGTTTAGGATAGGGATGTATACCTGTATATACCGCCTGTCAAGAGAAAAGTCGGGCCGGACGGCGGCCCGATTCCCCGACCGGTGAAAGGAAACGAATGCCCCCGGATTTTGCGGACAAATTTAAAGAAATGAACGAGCCGGGGCTGCCGATCTACCGGCGGATCAAAAAGCTGGTGCGGGAGCAGATCGCATCCGGAGCGCTGGGGCCGGGTGAACAGCTTCCGTCCGAGGCGGAGCTGGTGCGGCAACTGGGCGCCTCCCGGATGACGGTGAATCGGGCCCTGCGGGAACTGACCGGCGAGGGCTATCTGTTCCGGATCATGGGCGTGGGCACCTTCGTGGCCCGAACCAAGCCCCAAATGCCGCTGTTTGAAATCCGGAGCATCGCCGAGGAAATCCGGCTCGCCGGCGGAGAATACGACGCTCGGGTCCATCTGCTGCGCGAGGAGGCGGCCGCCGAAGACCTGGCCCTGGAAATGGAAATGCGGGCCGGGGACCCGGTCTTCCGATCCGTGGTGGTTCACCGGGATCGCGGGACGCCCATCCAGTTGGAAGATCGGTACGTCCGGCCCGATTTCGCACCCGACTATCTGGAGCAGGATTTCCGGCGGATCGCCCCCGCCGATTTTCTCATGCGGATCGCGCCGACCACCGAGGTGGAGCACATCTTGGAAGCGGTCATGCCGCTTCGCTCCACCCGCAAGCTACTGGCCATCGGATCGGACGAGCCCTGCCTGATTCTCCACCGGCGGACCTGGGTGGGGCCGACGGTGACCACCGCGACCCGCTTCGCCCATCCGGGATCGCGGTATCGGATTGGGGGGCGGTTTCGGCCCATGGCTCCGGATGGCTCGCCAGGGGATAAATCCCCTGGCTGAATCTGGAAAAGCCCGCTGAAGCGGGCTCCAAAGTTTTCCAGCGTTCATTCGGGTGGAGCGTCCGTTAGGATGCTTTTTCGGGGTGAGCCGGGGGATTCCATCCCTCGGCGGTGGGGCTGCCATAATCTTCGATCCAAATCGCCATAGGCGGAAATTTAAAAAGGGTGCCTCCCATCCGCCCCTGTTCAATCCGGCACAATTGCCCATTTGAAATCGCAAAATGAACGGCACCGGATTTCAATGGAAACCCCGAAAGGAATCCCTCGTGGACCCGATTCGCATCGGCATCGACGGCATGACCTTGGACGATTTGGCGGCCATCGCCCGGCAAAACGCGACGGTGGTCGTGGAACCCGAGGCGGAAACCCGCATCGTGGAAACCCGCAAGCTCATCGACCGGTGGGTGGAGGAGGAGCGGGTGATCTACGGCGTCACCACCGGCTTCGGGGCCTTGAGCACGGTCACCATCTCCCGATCCGACACGCGAACGCTTCAGCACAACATCCTGCGAAGCCATTCGGCGGGGGTCGGCCCCATTCTGCCCGAGGACGCCACCCGGGCGGTGCTGGCCCTGCGGATCAAGGACATGGCCCGGGGCCATTCCGGCATTCGGCTGGAGACCTTCCGGCTGCTCATCGACATGCTCAACGCCGGGGTCCATCCAGTGATTCCGGAAAAAGGCTCGGTGGGGGCGTCGGGGGATCTGGTGCCCATGGCCCACCTGGGGTTGGTCCTCATTGGGGAGGGCGAGGCGATCTTCCAGGGTCGGCGCATGAACGGGGCCGAGGCGCTGCGGGCCGCCGGGCTTGCCCCCATCCGGCTGGAATCGGCGGAAGGACTGGCGCTGATCAACGGCACCCAGGCCATGACCGGGATTGGCGGGCTGGCCGTCCACGACGCGGACCGGCTGTGCAAAATCACCGACGTCGCCGCCGCCATGAGCCTGGAAGTACTCATGGGCAGCCAAACCGAATTCAATCCGCGCATCCAGCGGGTCCGCCCCCATCCCGGCCAAGCCGCGGCGGCCGACAACATGCTCCGGATGACCGCCAACAGCGAAATCATCTCCTCCCACAAGGACTGCTCCCGGGTCCAGGACGCCTACACGCTTCGCTGCTCGCCCCAGGTCCACGGCGCCAGCCACGACACCATCCAGTACGCCCGGGGCGTGATCGAAACGGAGATGAATGCCTCCACCAACAATCCGCTGTTCTTCCACGAAGAGGAAGATTTTTTGCTCGGCGGCAATTTCCACGGCCAGCCGGTGGCCATGGTCATGGATTTTTTGGGCATCGCCGTGGCGGAGCTGGCCAATATTTCGGAGCGGCGCGTGGAGCGGCTGGTCAATCCCATGCTCAGCGGCCTGCCGGCGTTTCTGGTGGGGGAGGGCGGCCTCAACTCCGGCCTGATGATCGCCCAATACACCGCCGCCGCCCTGGTCTCGGAAAACAAGGTGCTGGCCCATCCGGCCTCGGTGGATTCCATCCCCACCTCGGCCAACAAGGAGGACCACGTTTCCATGGGCACCATCGCCGCCCGCAAGGCCCGGGACATCGTGAGCAACGCCGAAGATGTGCTGGCCATCGAACTGCTCTGCGCCGCCCAGGGGCTGGACCTCTTCACCAACCTGAAGCCCGGCGAGGGGACAATTGAAGCCTACCGCGCCATCCGCGAGGTGGTCCCCCATTTGGAAACCGACCGGTTTTTGGCGCCGGACATCGCCGCCGTCAAAGAACTGTTTCGGTCCGGAAAACTGACGGCGGCCGTGGAGGCGGTGGTGGGGGCGTTGTATTGACCAAAATGAAATGCAAGGGGGGGAGATGACCACGCTCGGCCGCATTCTGGAGGTGGACCTCGCTTCGAGGTCTTGTACAATTTCCGATTTTCCGGCGGGCATGGCCCGGAACTGGTTTGGGGGCCGGGCGTTCAACGTGGCGTGGCTGTACCGGCATCTGTCGCCGGGGACCCATCCGCTTTCCCCGGAAAACCCGCTGCTGTTTTCCTGCGGCCTGCTGACCGGGGCGCCCATTCCCACCTCCTCCCGCCTCCACGTCAACGCGCTCTCGCCCATGACCGGTCTGCTGGGCAGCTCCAACGTGGGCAGCCATTTTGGGGCCTGGCTGCGAAGCTGCGGCTTTCAATCGGTCATCGTCCGAGGCCGGGCCGATTCGCCGGTGCGGCTGGAGATCGAGGAGGACGGCGCGGAAATCCGGGACGCGGCGGACCTGTGGGGCCTGGACACCTTTGAAACCCAGGAGCGGATCGAGTCCGAGGGGGAAAAGGTGAAGGTGCTGGTGATCGGACCGGCCGGGGAAAACCGGGCGCCCATGGCCTGCATCGTCACCGACCAGGACCACGCCGCCGGGCGGACCGGCATGGGCGCGGTCATGGGGTCCAAGCGGCTCAAGGCCATTGTGGTCCGGCGGGGGAAAAAGGCCCCGGTTCCGGCCCGACCGGAAGCGCTCAAGGCCGCGGTGGACCGGTTCATGGCCCGGGTGCTGGATTCGCCGGATTATCAAATTTTTTCCAAAACCGGCGGGGCGGGCTATGTGAAATGGGCGCAGGATTCCGGAACCATGGGCGCGCGGTACTACCGGGACCGCCAATTCCCCGGAGTTGACGGGATCGACGGCGCCCAGTTGGAAAACAACGTCGTCCGCTCCCGAAGCTGCTACCGCTGCCCGGTTCATTGCAAGGCCGTGCTGGGATTCACGGAAGGCCGCCTCAAGGGGAAGACGGTCCACCGGCCGGAGTTCGAGCCGATGATCAATCTCGGGGCCAAATGCGGCCTGGACGATATGCAGACGCTGATCTTTCTGGACAATCTCTGTTCCCGGCTTGGGCTGGATTCCATTTCGGCGGCCAACGGGATCGCCTTCGCCATGGACCTGAACGAACGGGGCATTCTCACGGCCGAAGACGCCGGCGGGCTGGACCTTTCCTGGGGCAACGGGGAAACCATGGAAGCGCTGATCCGGCAAATGGCGGCCGGGGAAGGACTGGGCGGCCTACTGGCCCAGGGGGTGCGGACGGCGGGAGCGGTCATCGGCCGGGGCGCCGAGGATCGGGCGGCCCACGTCAAGGGGCTGGAGCTGACCGCCTACCATCCCGCCGGAATGCTGGGCACCGCCCTGGGATACGCCGTTTCCAGCCGGGGCGGGGATTACAACAACGTCTACGCCTCTTTGGAAAAGCGCTGGTCTCCGGAAAAGGCGGCCCGGGAATTCGGCAGCCCCAACGCGGTGGTTCCGACCTCGCCGGAGGGCAAGGGACGGCTGGTGGCCCGGGCCGTGCGGGTCAACGGGATCATCGACAGTCTGGGACTCTGCAAGGTGCCGACGCTTTCCCTGGTGGGCACATTCGATTTGGTCCACGAAGCGGAGCTGGCCGCCGCCGTCACCGGCTGGGATCATCTCTCCGCCGAAGAACTGATGGCCGCCGGAACCCGGCTGGCGGCGTTGGAACGGCGGTTCAATCTGCGCCACGGTTTGGAACCGGAAATGGACCGCCTCCCCGCCTTTTTTCTGGACGCTCCCGACCAGCCGCTCACCGCCGAAGCGTTCCAGAAAATGCTTTCGGATTTCTACGCCGACATGGGCTGGGACGCGGCGGGGCGGCCACCTGCGGAAATTCTGGGCGAAAGGGAGGAAGCGTCCGGGGTGGAGACGCCGGATTGCGCCGCCGGGGCGCCGGCGGCGTAATCCATGCCTTCATGGGGATCGGGACATTCTCCATCCCCCAACTCAAATTCCCAAGGAGATTCCATGAGTCCGACCGACATTGGGTTCAGCCCAACGCTGACCTTTTTATCCGACGACGACAAAGGCAAGCTCCACGAGGCGATTCTGACCTTGTTGGAGACCACCGGCATGACGCTGCTCCACGACGGGGCCATGGAGAAAATGAAAAGCGCGGGTTGCGGCTTCACGGAAGATGGACGGGTCACCGTGCCCCGAAAGCTGGTGGAAAAGGCGCTGGCCTCCGCCCCCAACAGCGTCAAAATCTACAACCGAGACGGCGAGCCGGCCATGGACCTGGGCGGACGGCGGTCCTACTACGGCACCGGGTCGGACCTGATGTCCCACGTTTCCGCCGCCACCGGGGCGCGTCACCGCACCGGGCTCGAAGACATCGCCCGTTCGGCCCGGCTGTGCGACGCCCTGCCGAACATCGACTTCATCATGTCCTACGCCCACCCCCACGAGCTGGACCCGCACCAGGCCTATCTGGAAAGCTTCCGGGCCATGGTGGAAAACTCCCGCAAGCCCATCGTCAACACCGCCGAATGTCGGAACGACTTGGCGGAAATGTGGGAAATCTCGAAAATCATCCGAGGCGGCGAGGCGGAACTTCGGGCGAAACCCTACTGGGTCCAGTACGACGAGCCCATCAGCCCGCTGAAGCATCCGTTCACCAGCGTGGACAAACTGGTCTTCTGCGCGGAGACCGGAATGCCGGTGATCTATTCCCCGGCGCCCATCGCCGGCTCCACCGCGCCCATGACGCCGGCGGGCCACGTGGTTCAGGGGCTGGCGGAATCCCTGTTCGGGCTGGTGATCCATCAGCTCACCGCCGAGGGCGCCCCCTTCCTGGTGGGCATCGGACCGGCGGTGCTGGACATGGCCACGGGCCAGTGTTCCTACAACGCACCGGAATATCTGCTCTCCCTCATGGCCATGGTGGAGATGGCCAAGTATTTCGACCTGCCCAACTGGGGCTACGCCGGCACCAGCGACAGCCAGATTCCCGACATGCAGACCGCCTTCGAGGGCGGACTCCTCACCTTCATGTCGGCCCTGTCCGGCTCCAACCTGAACCACGACGTGGGCTACCTGGACTTCGGCCTCGCCGGCTGCCTGGAATGGGTGGTCGTCATGGACGAGATCATCGACCAGGTCCGCCGCATCCAGAAGGGCATTCCGGTGAACGAGGAATCCATCGCCCTGGAGGTGATCGCCGAGGCCGGCAATGCCGGGCAGTTCCTCACCCATCCCCATACCCTCAAGCACCTCCGGTCGGTTCAGTGGCGGCCCAAACTGATGAACCGCATGGGCCACGAAAAATGGGAAAAAAGCGGCTCGCCCACGGTGCTGGACAAGGCGATTCGCAGGACCGAGGATATCCTCTCGACCCACGAGGCGCCCGCGCTTCCGGAAGAAACCGTCCGCGCCATCGCCGGCCGGGTGGAAGGCTTCGCCGCCGCTCAATAATGCAATCTTCTCCTTTTTGGGATATGAATTCGGCCCCGCACGGGTTTTGACTTGTGCGGGGGCCGGTTTTAATGGCAGATTGTTTCCTCGAAACCGTTTGCAATCGACCCCCCAAAAAAAGGAGATGACGATGTCGAAAACGGTCCGTTTGGCGGCCGCGGCGGTGCTGGTGGCCCTTTCCCTGGCGGTTTTCCCCCTGGCGGCGGGCGCCCAGTCCGGCGGCATTCTCAACGTTGGTTCCCAACCGGTGGCCAACCTGGATCCCCATTTTTCCAGCTCCATTGCCGACATTCTGGTGCTGGAACAGTGCTACCACCACCTTACCTTCATCAACGCCGAAAACCAGGCCATTCCCGATCTCGCCGCCAAATGGGATTCCCCCGACGGAAAAGTCTGGACCTTCCATCTCCGGGAAGGGGTCAAATTCAGCAACGGAAAAGACGTGACCGCCGAGGACGTGGTGTTCAGCTTCGAGCGGATGATCGATCCGGAAGTCGGCGCCCCCACGGCCAGCCTCTATGAAAATGTGGAAAAGGTGGAAGCGGTTGATCCGCTGACGGTGAAATTCACCCTGAAAAACCAGAATCCCGAATTTGCGGCCGACGCGGGCGACTATCACTCCGCGATTATCCCCGCCGGGACGAAAGACCCCGCCAAGGAGCGGGTGGGCAGCGGCGCGTTCATGGTGACCTCCTACTTCCCCGAGGACCGGGTGGTGCTCAAACGCAATCCCCATTTTTCCCAAAAGGACGCCGAGGGCAACGCGCTGCCCCACCTGGACGAAGTTCATCTGATTTTTTCGCCGGACATGGGCGGACAGGTCGAGGCGCTGCGGGGCGGGGAATTGCACTTCGTGGGCGGCCTCACCACGGAATTCGCCGAAACCATCGAAAAAGCGGCCAACACCAAGACGCTGAAAAACGAATCCAACATGCACTGGATCATCCACATGCGGTCGGACGGAAAACGGCCGGCCGCGGACAACAAGGTGCGCAAGGCCCTCAAGCTGGCCACGGATCATCAGGCCATCATCGACGCCGTTCGGCCGGGTCTGGCCGTTCCGGGCAATGGCTTCACCCCCGTGGGGCCGGCCTACGGCGATTACTATCTGGACAAGCCGCCGATCCGCGACGTGGAGCAGGCCAAAAAGCTGCTGGCCGAGGCGGGCCACCCCGACGGCCTGGAGATCGAGCTGGTGGCCCAAAATCAGCTGGACGTGATTCCCATCGCCACGGTCTGGAAAGAACAGCTCGCCGAAATCGGCGTGACCGCCAACATCCAGGTGGTCCCCTCGGATCTCTACTTTGGCGAGGGGGAGAACAGCTGGCTGAAATGCAATTTCGGCATCACCGACTGGGGCTCCCGGGCCACGCCGGTGACCTATTTCAAGCTGGCCTACACCAGCGACGGAAAATGGAACGGCGCCCACTGGAAGGACGAGGAGTTCGACAAGCTCGTCAAAGAAGTGGACAGTGAAATGGTGAAGGAAAATCGGGTGAAGCTGTACCACCGGCTCCAGGAAATCCTCATCGAGCGCGGCCCCGTCATCGCCGCCTATTTCGAGGTGGCCGTGGCCGGCGTCAACACCAAGGTGGACGGCGTCGTCCTGCCGTCGGACTGGGCCCGCACCCGGTTCTGGGAGGCGCGGTTTACGGAATAATCTGCAAGGGGCTCGTAGGGGCGAATCGCATTCGCCCCCTGCCC
>JBKHDD010000168.1:0-10945 GCA_046541515.1 Desulfococcaceae bacterium | reverse complement strand
GCCGGTTTTCCCGGAAACCGGAAAAGCCGATCGGCGACTCCTCCCGCCCGACCCTCCGACGCCGTTGTCCGGAATCGAAGCCGCCGGAAAAAAATCGAAAATTTCTCCCGAATCTGATAGATTCCGGGAATCTCGCGCACAAACATTCATCAAGGGGAAGAATGCATGGAACGGGAAAATCGCGGAACGGAATCCCCGAGGTTGGGAAAATGCCCCACCGGCATTTCCGGATTCGACGAAATCACCGAAGGCGGCCTGCCCCGGGGGCGTCCCACATTGGTCTGCGGCGGCGCGGGCAGCGGAAAAACCCTGTTTGCCATGGAATTCCTGGTGACCGGCGCGACCGGCTTCGAAGAGCCCGGCGTTTTCATCTCCTTCGAGGAAAACGAAACCGAGTTGACGGAAAACGTCGCCTCCCTCGGGTGGGACGTTTCGGCGCTGGCCGAGCAGGAAAAGATGTTCCTGGATTTCATCTACATCGAACGACGGGAAATCGAGGAAACGGGCGAGTTCAATTTGGACGGACTGTTCATCCGCGTCGAATACGCCGTGCGCACCGTGAACGCCCGGCGCATCGTCATCGACGGCATCGAGGCCCTGTTCAGCGGATTTTCGGACGAATCCCTGCTCCGGTCCGAAATTCGGCGGCTGTTCCGCCGGCTGAAGGAGCTGGGGCTGACCGCCATCGTCACCGCCGAGCGGGGGGAACGAACCTTGACCCGCCGGGGGCTGGAAGAATACATCTCCGACTGCGTGGTCTTTTTGGACCATCGCATGGAAGACCAGGTGGCCACCCGCCGCCTTAGGGTGGTGAAATACCGGGGCGCCGCCCACGAGACCAACGAATTCCCCTTCCTGATCGGGGACCGGGGCTTCTCGGTCTTTCCGGTCACCAGTTTGGAAATGGACTACCCGGTCTCCGCGGAGCGCATCTCCTCCGGAATCCCCCGCCTGGACTCCATGCTCGGCGGCAAAGGCTTTTATCGCGGGTCGAGCGTCCTGATTTCCGGGACCGCCGGCACCGGAAAAAGCAGCCTGGCCGCGGCCTTTGCGGCGGCCGCCTGCCGACGGGGCGAACGAACCCTCTATCTTTCCTTCGAGGAAGCGCCCCGCCAGATCATCCGCAACATGGCGGGCATCGGCATCGACCTGGACACCCCCCTCAAAGAGGGGGCGATGCGGTTCCACGCGGCCCGCGCCACCTCCTTCGGGCTGGAGCTGCACTTGTCCATCATTCTGAAGCGGGTCGAGGATTTCGGTCCGGACGTCCTGTTGATCGATCCCATCTCCAATTTGACCGGCGTGGCGAGCGCGGCCGAGGTCAAGCGGATGCTGACCCGCCTGATCGACTCCATGAAAAGCCGGGGCATTACCACCCTGTTCAGCGACCTGATCCGTTCGGCGGACTTTGCGGAAGACACCGAGACGGCCATTTCCTCCCTCATGGACAGCTGGCTCCTGCTGCGCCACATCGAAACCAACGGGGAGCGCAACCGGGGCATTCAGGTGCTGAAGTCCCGGGGCATGTCCCATTCCAACCAGATCCGGGAGCTGGTCATCGACGAAAAGGGCCTTAGCTTGAAGGACGTGTACGTGGGCCCGGCCGGCGTGCTCACCGGGACCGCCCGGCTGGTCCAGGAGGCCGAAGATTCGGCGGAGGCCCGAAACCGCGCCCGGAAAATCGCGCGGCTGCGGCGGGAACTTCAGCGCAAGGAACGAGTCCTGGAAAGCCAAATTAGCGCGTTGAGGAACGCTTTCGCTTGCGAAAAGGAAGACATCGAGGAAGCCATCGCCGCGGGCGAAGCCCGGGAAGCGGAATTCGCCCGGCATCGCGAACACCTTGCCCACATGCGGGGCCGGGATTGAAAGGAGGCGCCGGAATGTCCAGGGAACCCCGCCCCGCCGCGTTGGAGCCGGCCGTTGTCGGCGACGAGGAGTTTTGGGAACTGCGGCTCTACGTGGCCGGCCAGACCCCGAACTGCGTCAAGGCGTTCGAAAATTTGCGGAACATCTGCGAGCGCGAACTGAAGGGCCGCTACCGGATCGAAGTGATCGACCTGCTGGAAAACCCCGGCCTGGCCAAGGGCGACCAAATTCTGGCCGTGCCCACGCTGGTCCGGAAACTGCCGCCTCCGGTGAAAAAAATCATCGGCTCCCTGCAAAACACGGAGCGCGTTTTGGTGGGGCTCGATATCCGGAAAACGCCCGACTAGGAACGAGGAGGCCGTCATGAAGGAGGAGCCCAAAAACGCCCGGGCGGATTTCGAAAGGGCGCTGGCCGACCGAGAATCCAAGCGGTACATGCTGCGGCTGTACGTTTCCGGGGCCACGTTCAAGTCGATGCGGGCCATTTCCAACATCCGGAAAATCTGCGAAGAACATCTGAAGGGCCGGTTTGAATTGGAAGTGATCGACACCTACCAAAAACCCGAAATGGCCCGGTCGGACCAGATTGTGGCCTTGCCCACGCTGATCAAGGAACTGCCGCCGCCGCTGCGGCGGGTCATCGGCGACCTCTCCGACGCGGATCGCGTTTTGGTGGGGCTGGACTTGGCCGAAAAAGAAGACCGGGACGACGAATCATGAAGAACGGCCATCCGGAGCGGGACCGGCTGGAACGGGAGAACGCGGAACTTCGCCTCCGGCTCCGGGAGGCCCGGGACACCCTGGCCGCCATCCGGTCGGGCGAAGTGGACGCCCTGGTGGTGAACGGTCCCGACGGGGATCGGGTCTTCTCCCTGCGAAGCGCCGACTACAGCTATCGCGTATTGGTGGAGGAGATGCGGGAAGGCGCCCTCACCCTGGCCGACGACGGCGGCGTCCTCTACGCGAACCGATTCCTGGAGAAGATGCTGAATTGCCCGCTGGAACGGATCGTGGGGCAATCCATGGAAACCTTCGTCCACCAAGCCGATCGCCCCGCCTTCCGGGCCGCGCTCGAACGGGCCGGCTCGGGCCACGCTTCGGGAGAGATCAAATTGACCCCGCCCGGCGGCGATCCGCTTCCGGCCTACCTTTCCGCCACGCGGACGACCCTGGAGGAGGTTTCGGTGATCTGCGTGGTCCTCACCGACCTGACCGATCAGAAGCGCCACGATCGCCTGCTGGCCGAAGAGCGGCTGAGCCGAAGCATCATCGAGCAATCCGCGGAGGCCATCGTCGTCTGCGACGACCGGGGCGTCGTGATCCGCGCCAGCCGGATCGTCCTGGAACGGCTCGATTCCCGCTGCCTCGGGGCGCGTTTCGACGATGTCTTCCGCATCCGGCTTCCACCGGAAGACACGGCGGCAAACCCGGAAGCGGACGCCCCGCCTTTTTCCATCGACGCGGTCCTCGCGGGGGGCCGCATCCATTCCCTGGAAGCATCGATCGGAACGGACGGCGCATCGAAACGCCACTTTCTCCTGAGCGCCGCGCCCCTGCGGGACGAAACCGGTCGGACCATCGGCGGCATCGTGAACTTGGCGGACATCACCGAAAAAATCCGGCTTGAACGGCGACTGCGGGAGAGCGAAGAGCGGCTGCGGATCTCTCTCGGCGAAAAGGAAGTGCTGTTGCGGGAAATCCATCATCGGGTGAAAAACAACATGCAGGTGATCTCCAGCTTGGTCTCCCTCCAATCCGACGAGCTGCGGGACGAATCCTCGCGAACCGCCCTGAACGACATTTCCCACCGGGTCCGGTCCATGGCGCTGGTCCACGAAAAACTTTACCAATCCGAAGATCTGGCCCGGGTGGATTTCGCCGATTACGCCGAAAGCCTGCTGGAATACCTGTGGCACGCCCATGGCAGCCGGACATCCGGAATTCGGCTGCGGACCGAACTGAACCCCACGCGCATTTCGGTGGAAAAGGCGCTGCCGTGCGGACTGATTCTCAACGAACTGGTGGGCAACGCGCTGAAGCACGCCTTCCCCGGCCAGACCGAAGGTCTCGTGACGGTCTCCCTTCGCCAGAATTCCGAAGACCGGGTGCATTTGCTGGTTCGGGACGACGGCGTCGGCCTGTCGCCGGAGATGGACTGGCGGAACGCCACATCCCTAGGACTGCGCCTGGTGGTCATGCTGGCCCGGCAGCTCAAGGCGGACGTGGCGGTGAAGGAGCCGCCCGGCACCGAATTCGCGATCGCCTTCGGAGGTCCCACCCCATGAGCCAAAAAAGCATTCTCGTGGTGGAAGACGAAGCCGTCGTCGGGGCGGATCTGGCAAACAAGCTGGAGCGCCTCGGCCACGCGGTGGCGGCAACCGCCGCCGGCGCCGAGGAGGCGATCTCCCTGGCCCGTCGTCTGCGTCCGGATCTGGTGTTGATGGACATCCGCCTGGGAGGGACCATGGACGGCATCGAAGCGGCGGATGCCGTCCGGGAAGAGCTGGACATTCCGGTGGTTTTCCTGACGGCCCATTCGGACCCGGCCACCCTGAAACGGGCCAAAATCGCCCAACCGTTCGGCTATATCCTGAAGCCCTTCGAAGAACGGGAGCTGGCCAGCCAAATCGAGATGGCGCTGTACAAGCATCTGGCCGAACGTCGGGTTCGGGAGCAGCGGGAATGGCTTCGGGTGACCCTGCTGAGCATTGGGGACGCGGTCATCGCCACCGACGCCGACGAACGGATCACGCTGATCAACTCCGTCGCCGAGGCGCTGACCGGCCGGACCGCCGAGGAAGCCGAGGGCCGCCCGCTGGCGGAGGTGTTCCGGGTGGTGGACGAACCGACCGGAACGCCGCTGGAACCGCCCGTCTCCCGGGCCCTGCGGGAGGGGAAACCGGTTCCCCTGGAGAATCACGCGGCCCTGGTTCGGCGGGACGGCGGGACCGTCCCCGTGGAAGACATGGCCGCGCCGATCCTGGACGCCGCGGGCCGGACCGTGGGCGCGGTGCTCGTTTTCCACGACGTCACCGCAAAGCGGCGGGCGGCCGAGGCCCTGCGCCAAAGCGAGGAGAAATTCCGGGCCGCCTTCGCCAACGCGGCCATCGGTTTCACCATGATGCGCCTCGACGGCCGTTTCGTGGACGCCAACCCCGCCTACCAACGACTTACCGGCTATTCCGCCGAAGAACTGGCGGCGCAAACCTTCCGGGAGATGGTCCATCCCGACGACTTGGCGGAAAACGAACGATGGATGGACCGACTGCGAACCGGCGCCATCGACGACTTCGTGCTGGAAAACCGCTACCGCCGCAAGGACGGCCGGGTGGCCTGGGGCCGGAAAAGCGCGTCGCTGATCCGGGACGCCGAAGGCGATCCCCGGTGGATCATCGCCTTCGTGGAAGACATCAGCGAACGCAAGGAGGCCGAGGCGGCGCTTCGGGCCAGCGAGGAGCGGTATCGCTCCCTGGCGGCCAACCTGCCCAACGGGGCGGTTTTTCTGGTGGACCGCGACTTGCGATACATCCTGGCCGAAGGCCGGGCCCTGGCCACCATGGGCCTGCGGCCGGAAGACCTGGAGGGCCGAACCGTGACCGAAGCCCTCGATCTCCCGTCGGCCGCGGCATACGAACCGGCGTATCGCCGGACTTTGGACGGAGAACCCGAGCGGGTGGAGAATTTCAGCCAGGGCCGCCACTACGTCACCCACATGACCCCGCTTCGAAACGCGGACGGCGAAGTGTACGCGGCGCTGGCGGTGTCCCACGACATCACCCGGCTCAAAAACGCGGAGCAAAGCCTTCGGGCCGCGAACCAAAAATTGCGCACCGCCTACGAGGAACTTTTCGATTTTTCCGAAGCCGTCTCCCACGACCTGGACGGAGCCATCCGGGCCGCTTCCCACTACGCCGGTTTTCTGCTCGCCGATCTGGCCGATACGCTCCCGGACGAGCAGCGCGGCTTTCTGGAAAATCTGCGGCAGGTCACCCGAAACGGACGGTATCTCATCGCGGAGCTGCGAGGACTGGCCAAGCTCGGAAA
Organism: Desulfococcaceae bacterium; assembly: GCA_046541515.1. GTDB lineage: Bacteria > Desulfobacterota > Desulfobacteria > Desulfobacterales > Desulfococcaceae > CAYFVR01. The sequence goes on along the minus strand of JBKHDD010000168.1, from coordinate 5,035 downwards.
CCGGCCGGAACCGCCCATATCCATCGATTTTCCCGAGATTCTGCGCGAAATCATGGCGCTTTACGTGGTGGACCCGACGGTGGAAATCGTCCATTCCGAAACCTGGCCGCGTCTCCGGGCGCAACCCCGGCTGATCCGAATAATCCTCTCCAATCTGATCGGCAACGCCTTGAAATTCAACCAGTCCAACCCCAAACGGGTGGAGGTGGGCTGGCAAAAGGACGCGCCGGGCCGGATCGAACTCTTCGTCCGGGACAACGGCCTAGGGATCGCTCCTCGATACCATGAACACGTCTTTAAGATCTTTAAGCGGATGCACACCCAAAAGGAATACGAAGGCAGCGGCATGGGACTGGCCATCATCGCCAAGGCGGCCCGCCACCTCGGGGGCTCGGTGCGGCTGGAATCCGAATTGGGCAAGGGCAGCACCTTTTTCGTGAACTTGCCGGAATCGCCCGGAAACCCGGCGCCGATCTCCGACGACCCGTTCTGGACGTAACGGAAGCCCCGTCCGCGCGATCCGAAAACGAAACGGCCCCTTTCATTCCTTGGCGGGATGGTTACCCTTTTCGAAACGGATGTCCGACGGAAGGAATTCCACGGATATCCAGAACCCGCGCCGATCGTCGTTTTGGAGCCGGGGATGGGAAGGTTCCAACCGGCTGGAGAGGATAACGTGCTGGTTTTGTCCCTTCCGCCCGGATACGCCTTCCCACGCACCGGTTTCCGAGGCCTCGGCGCATGCGCCCGCCGAAAAGGAGTTTATCATGCGACACGCACGAAACAGCCTCTTTGCTTCCTTTGCGATCTTCGCCACCCTTTTTCTCGCCGGCCCCGCCTGGTCCGCGGGAACCGAACCCACGCCGTCGGCCGGAGACGATAAACGGACCACCGCCAACGAGTATTTCGAGAAAGGGCTGGAATACCGGAAGGCGGAGGATTGGAAAAAATCGGCCGCCCAGTTCGAAAAAGCCGTGGAAGCCGATCCCGACTACGCCGAAGCCTACAGCAACCTCGGCTACGCCTACCGCAAGCAGGGGATGTTCGAGAAGGCGGTTCGCACCTACAACAAGGCCATCGAACTGGACGACGAGTTGGCCGCCGCCCACGAATACCTCGGCGAAGCCTACGTCCAAATGGGCCAGATGGACAAGGCCCGGGAACAGCTCGACATTTTGAAGAAGCTGGGGGCGGAGGAAGAAATGGCCGACCTGCAAGCCTTCATGGATGGGGAGAAGGAGAAGAGCTGGTAGAAGCCGGCTTTCTCCATTCTTTCGGCATTCTTTGGAACGCCCGAAGCCGGTGACGCGGTTTTCGGGCGTTTTTTGGTTTCAGACCCGATTCCTCGAAACCGCCGTTTATTTGGCATGGCCACTCGCCACCAAACGGAACATTTCGGCGACGGCCCGCGAATTCCCGAGATTCCAGGAAGCGGTAGCGAAGGATTCGGCGAAACCGGAACCGCTGGTACGGCTGGAAATTTTCGGCCTTCTGGATTAAATTGGGGAGCAAACGCGAGACAAAGCCAAATCCTTCCATCCAAGCGGAAAGGCACCGCCATGAACCGGCTGCCCACCCTCCCCATCGGCAAATCTTCCTTCGAAAGCATCCGGGAGAAGAACGACCTCTACGTGGACAAGACCCGGCATATTTTCGAACTGGTGGACCGGGGCGAATACTACTTCCTCTCCCGCCCCCGCCGCTTCGGCAAGTCCCTCACCGTCTCCACGCTCAAATGCCTGTTCGAAGGAAAACGGGAACTCTTCGAAGGGCTGTGGATCGCCCAAAACACCGATTGGGAATGGAAGGAACACCCGGTGGTGGTTCTCGATTTCAACGAGATTCCCCACCGCGATCCCGAAACCCTTCGGAACGCCCTTTCCGGCGACCTCCAACTCATGGCCGACCGGCACGGGATTCCCCTGAAAACCGATTACCCGGAAACCCGGCTGAAGGAGTTGATCGTTGGGCTACGGGACCGCTTCGGCGCGGGCGCGGTCTTCCTCGTGGACGAATACGACAAGCCCCTAGTCTCCCATCTCGGAAAGGGCGAAGAAGCCCTGGAAATCGCCCAGGCCAACCGGGATGTCATGAAGGGTTTTTTCGGGGTGCTCAAAGGCGCGAAGGTCGCCCCCTGCCTGCGCTTCGTTTTCTTCACCGGCGTCTCCAAGTTCAGCCGCGTTTCCATCTTTTCGGAGCTGAGCGACATCACCATGAATCGGCGCTACGCGGGCATAATGGGATACACCCAGGCCGAAGTGGAACTGAATTTCGCCCCGTATATCGCAAAGTTCGCCCAAGAAACTGGACAGGACCCCAAAGCAATCACCGAAGATATGCGCGTTTTTTACAATGGCTACCGCTTCTCGGAAGAAGATGTCCGGGTCTACCACCCCTTTTCGGTGCTGAAAGCGCTAGATGAAATGGCGTTTAAACACTACTGGCTCGAAACGGGAATACCCACTTTTGCAATGAACCTACTCAAAAAAAGGTATGATTTGATTCCACAACTGGAAAACTTCCAATGCAATCCCAATTTTTTAAACGCATACGATATGGAAAACCCAAACCTCGAGGCCATTTTGTTTCAAAGCGGATGTCTCACCATCAAGGACATTGGAGAGAGTACAATTACCCTCGGTTATCCAAATCGGGAAGTAAAAGCGGCTTTAACCGGCACTCTCCTATCTTCTCTTTTGGGCGGAAGTCCAACTTTTCCGTAGTTTATCGTGCGATCCAACCGCTTTACCGGAATACCCTTCATCCCTCGGAAGAACCGCAGGAGCGATCGAAAAGGCCCTTTCAGTAGTGTCTGTTTAAAAACATTGGGATTAAACTTAAAATATTGGAATTATTAATTTAATTTTGTTTTCAGCTTGTCCGTGATTTGAAATTTTAAAAATTAGTCTGGTATTTCCCCCATAATTTAGGGGCTTGGGCACTGGTTCAGTTGAATGGGAAATATCGGGTTGGGATAAAATTCCACTATAATATCAAGCATTTGACCCTACATTGTCGAACATCCTAACTCATTGGTTTTATTTAGATTCCCATTCAACTGAACCAGTGCCCGATTCGGGGGATGACGTATTATTGGACGGAGGGAAAAACTCCTCCCTTCGGGACGATTATGGTTTTCACGGCAATGTCCTTGTTCCCGTTTTGGAACGCCCGATCCCCATTCCAAGGGTCGGGCGTTTTTGCGTCCAATGCTTTTTGTTCCACCCCCCGCCATTTTTCCCTTCCGCCCGGCCTCGCCCTCATAAGGGAAGGAATAAAAGCAATTTTCAGATAATCAAAATTGCGCTACAATCCCCCCCTCCTTTTTCGTCCTTCACGATTTGAAAATTTTTTGGAGAGAACCGTATGTTACGCATGTACGGATTTTTGCCCAAAACCAGGGCCCTTGGTCCCCATGAACGGTTCGCGCTGTGGACGCAGGGCTGCGGGCGAAGCTGCGCGGGCTGCATGACGCCCGCGGCCCGGTCCATGGACGGCGGCTTTTCCATGGCGGTTTCGGCGTTGGCGGAACGAATTCTGGCCGCGGAAGAAATCGAGGGGATCACCATCACCGGGGGGGAACCGTTTTTGCAAGCGAAAGGACTGGTGAAACTGATCCGCGAGGTCCGGAACCGGCGGGATTTGGGGGTGATTGTGTACAGTGGGTTCCCGCTGCCGGAACTGCGGGAGAAGAAGGAACGGGAATCGGCGGTCCGGAATTTTTTGGGGTCCATCGATCTACTGATCGACGGGCCATACCTGGCGGAGCGGGACGACGGCCGGAGCCTGCGGGGATCGGACAATCAGGATGTTCATCCGCTGACGGACCGGTATGCGGGGATCGTTTCCGAATGGTATGGCCGGTCGCGGCGGGCGGCGGAATTGCATTTGGTTGGCGAAGAGCTTTTTCTGGCGGGGATTCCCGGACGGGATATATTGAGAAAATGGCGGGAAAAAGAATTGACGAAAATGGGCCGGGAGCGAGGGGGGCGTTTTTGAACTGGGATTATGGGGGATTATCGGGATTTTCAGGATTTTTTCGGGTTTGAATCGGGATGTTCAGGATGAAAAAAGGATATCCAGGATGGTTCCGCCTAAACCCAATACCGTTCATTTTGGCGAAAATTTGTAGGGGCGAATTGCATTCGCCCTCGGACAATCCGGCACATTCGTCCTTTGGAAATCCCAAAGTGAACGGCATTCCGGCCCATCCTGCAAATCCGGTTCTCCATCCCGGAAATCCGGATTCCAAGGGCAAAAAAATCCAGTCCATCCCGGAAATCCCCCATAATCCCAGTTCGGAAACGCTTGAATCCGGATTTTCAGGATGAGAAAAGATAGCCAGGATGGTTCCGATTCATCCAGTCCATCCCCAAAATCCCCATAATCCCAGTTCAAAACCAATATCCAATCCGGACGAGGAGTCCTAATGAAGTGTCCCATCTGCGAAATCGATTTGAAAGCAGAGAACCCCGAATACTGTGGCCAGTGCGGCTGGGAGTTCAAGCGGTATTTGTCCGAGGTGAGCGAGAAGGAGCGGGAGGCGTACCGGCGGCGGGTGGAGATCGCCCGGGGGAACTGGCGGCGCTTGAAAAAGTTGGAACAGGTCAAGGGGAGGCCTACCGAAGAAGCAGCGGCAAAGCAAGAATCGCCTTCCTCGAAGTCCGGTACGCGGATATCCGCACCGTTGGGGAAAAAATGGTATTTGGAAGACGTCCCGCCGCCGGATTTCGAGCGTGATCATTTTGAAACGATGGAGGAATTCGAGTCGCGGATCAACAACCATCCGCCGGTGTTGGCGGGAACGGGCACGCTGGAAAAGGCAGGCTACGACATCGATACGGGGCGGTTTCCCGTGAAGGTGGAATGGAAAGAGTGGGTTTCCAAGGTTCCGGGGCTGAAGCTGCCGGAAAGCGGGGGAGATACTGCGATCCAAGTGAAACGGGATACGGCGCGGGCTCTGTGGGAAAAGGGGCCGAAGTATCCGGTTTTCCTTGCGTTTTCGGCACGGGGCGGGGCGGTAAAAGCGAAGACT
>JBKHDD010000167.1:0-10951 GCA_046541515.1 Desulfococcaceae bacterium | reverse complement strand
CGGGTTTTTGGCCGGGTCCTTCATTTTGTCCACCATCTCCATCAAAAACAGCAACTGGCCGTCGCTGGAGCGGGGCGTGGCGTCCACCTCCGCCGTCTCGCCCCAATAATCCACAAGCCGCACCCGGAAACGGGGATCGATGACCTCGCCGTTGTCCTGGATGAATTTCTGCTCGCTCACCCAGCTTTTGCCGTAGGGCGGATTGGAGAGCATGAAATCGAACCGCGTCCCGGCGAATTCGTCGGTGGAAAGGGTGGAGCCGGCGCGGATGTTGGCCGGGTTGTTGCCCTTGATCATCATGTCCGATTTGCAGATGGCGTAGGTCTCGTCGTTGATCTCCTTGCCGTACAGGTACACGTCCCCGCCGGCGCGGATGGTTCCGGCCGCGTCGGTGATGAAATTCTGGGACTCGGTCAACATCCCGCCGGAGCCGCAGGCCGGATCGTAGATGGTGATGACCGGCGGCAGCCGATCCTTCACCGGATCGAAAACCAGATGGGTCATCAGGTCGATCACGTCCCGGGGCGTGAAATGCTCCCCGGCCTCCTCGTTGTTTTCCTCGTTGAACCGGCGGATCAGCTCTTCGAACACGTAGCCCATGCCCAGGTTGCTCAAGCCGGGCATCCGGTTTCCGTCCGGGTCCTCCCGGTCGTCGGGGGTCAGGTTCAGGTAGGGCGAGGTGAATTTTTCCAGCACGTCCAGCAACACGTCCTTGGCCGCCATGTGCCGGGCCTGGGCCTTCAGGTTGAACTTCTCGACGATCTCCTTCACGTTGGCGCTGAAGCCGTCGAGATATTCCTCCATGTTCGCCAGCAGGATTTGCCGGTTGTTGGTGGCGGTCTGGTACAGCTTCTTCAACGTCCATTTGCTCACGTTGTAAAACACGTAGCCGGCGGCGTCCCGCAGGCCGTTGTCCTCCAGCTCGGTGAACTTCATTTCCTCCCGCTGAAACGCCACCTCCTCCAGCACCTTTTCCTTGGTGGGCTCCAGCAGGGAATCCAGGCGACGCAGCACCACCATGGGGAGAATAACGTCGCGGTATTTGCCCCGCACGTAGATGTCCCGCAGGCAGTCGTCGGCGATGGACCAGATGAAGGAAACGAGTTTGTTGTGGACGGATGGGTTCATGGGAGGCTTTCGGGTTGGACGATTTGGTTTCGGATTTTGTTGGGTCACGCTCCGCCCACCCGACCCGCCAATTGACGTGGGGCGCGTTTTCAACCAGAAGGCGAAATTGGACCTCGCCCGTTTCCCGCTGGTTGGCCTGGCCGGCGTCCGAAGCGTCAACGGTCCTTTCTTCCTCCGGGTCGGGGGACGAATCGACGCGGGGAGGGGAGGGGTCGTTCATGGGGCGGAACTCCTTGTTGACTGGCCGTCGATGAAGAAGCTACCAATCCTCCGGCGCGCGGAGAACTCCGCCATGCGGCGTCCGCAGCCGCTGATCCCCCTGGGGAACGGCGATCGCGTCCAGCATTCGGAACAGCGGACGGACCGGCGCCAAGGCCCGATCCACCGAAGGACCCAGCGAGGCCTCCCCGCTCAAAAGCGCCGCCAAAAGCGACCGGGGCCGGGGAAACGGGCGCAGGCGAACCGAGGCGTCGGGGTCGATGTCGGCGGCTTCCTTCAGCAAAGCCAACGCCCGGGGATAGCCGCCCAGGGCGTCCACCAGCCCCAGGGCCAAGGCGTCCTCGCCGGTCCAGATGCGCCCTTTGGCGATCTCCTTCACCCGCTCCGGACTCAGATTCCGGCCTTGGGCCACCTTGTCGGTGAAATCGTCGTAGGCCCGGTCCAGCCAGGCCTGAAATTGACGCCACTGCTCCGCGTCGTAATCCTTCACCGGGCTCCAGAAATCGCCGTTTTCCGAGGTGTGCAGCTCGTCGAAGGTGACCCCCAGCCGGTTCCAGAACTCCCGGGTGATGAACTTGCCGGCGAAAATGCCGATGGAACCGGTAATCGTGCCCGGCTGGGCCACGATCCGGTGGGCCGGCATGGAGATGAAATAGCCGCCGGAGCCGGCCACGTCGGCCATGGAGACCACCACCGGCTTTCCCAGACTTTCCGCCCGAACCACCTCCCGCCAGATGGTGTCCGAGCCGATGTAGGAGCCGCCCGGGCTGTTGACCCGCAGCAGAATGCCCCGGACGTCCTCGTCGTCCGCGGCGGACCGGATGGCGTCCGCCACCGTCTCCGATCCCAGAATCAGCTCGTCGGTCAGCGGGTTGTAGCCGCTTCGGCCCCGCCGAATGCCGCCTTCGGCCACGATCAGCGCCAGCTCGGGACCCTCGTGGTACGGGTCGCCCACCCGCCGAAGGTAGCGGGCCAAGTCCACGCCCCGGGGGCTTTCGCCCAGCCGTTCCCGCAGCGCCTCCCGCACCTGGTCCCAGTAGGCCAGCCGATCCAGCAGGCCGGCGTCCCGGGCCGCCTCCGCGGAAAGGGGCGCCTTGTCCATCAGCTCCCGGACCTCCTTTTCCGCCAGACCCCGGGCCTCCGCCACGGCCCGGACCATCTGGCCGAACAGGCTTCCCATCACCGTTTCCAGGGATTCCCGGTGGGGTTCCGTGTATTCGGTCTCGGTGAAGGCGTTCTTAAAGGTCTTGTATTCCTCCCGACCGTCCAGCCGGGGGACGATGCCCAGCTTGTCCAGGGCGCCCCGGAAAAACCGGGTGCGGGCCGAAAGGCCGGTGATGGCCACGTCTCCGGAAGGCTGCATGGCGATCTCGTCGAAGGCGGTGGCCAGGTAGTAGCCGCCGTTGCCCGGCCCGAACTCGCCAAAGGTGTCGGCGAAGGCCACCGCCGCCTTGCCCGATTCCCGGAAGGCCAGCACCGCGTCCCGAATTTCCTGCAACTGGCCGAATCCCATCCGAACGTCGGCGAGTCGAACCAAAACGCCCTGGACCCGGTCGTCCTTCGCGGCCCGCTCCAGGGCGGCCACCACCTCCCGCACCGTAAGCGGATCGCCCTGGAAAAACCGGGCGCCGGGATCGTCCGGGGACTGCTCGTCCAAGTTCCCGGAAAGGTGCAGCGTCACCAGAAACCGGTCGGGCAGCGGCTCACGCCGAAGCCAAAAGGTGACGGCCGCCACCGCCACCCACAACAGCACGAGCCCGCCCAGCACCGCCAGGCTTTTTTCCAGCACACGTCCGAACCGCGTTGGCATATTTCACGCCTTTCTCGTTGATGTTGAAACTCGTGGGTCGATGAAAAGGGGAATCCTCTTCATTCATGCCCGGGGTTTCCGGCGCCCCGGCGGTACCGATACCGATGGACCGGCCCGATGGATTCCATATCGGCATACCGGACCGGGGTCAACCCGGAGGCCCCGGGCCGGAAGGCAAACCGGCGTGCGGAAGCCGGCGAAACCGATGTTTTCGCCGGGATTCGCACGGGTCCGCCGTTCAACGTTCGGCGGGCTTAATTTTTTTTGGGTTCACAAAAAATATGGAGTTAACTACTTGATTCCAATAAATATTTATAAATTCACTATATGCTTTGGGCTAAAATTAAAAAAAATAAACAAATTCCTCTTGACTAACCCCAAAAAATATTCCATACAGACGACAAACAAATAAATGGCGTTCATCTAATTATGGGGATACGGGAACGAAAACAGCGGGAACGGGAACGACGGCGCCAGCAGATTCTGGTGGCGGCCAAGAGGGTCTTCTCGTCCAACGGTTTTTCCGGCGCGACCATGGAAGACATCGCCCGGGAGGCCGAACTGAGCGCCGGCACCCTGTACCTCTATTTTCGGAACAAAGACGAACTGTTTTCCTCCCTTTTTATCCGGGTCCTGCAATACCTCAACCTGCGACTGGAGCACGTCATTTCCATCACGACCGATCAGGGGGTTCAGGAACGGCTGGAAGCCCTGAAGACCGCCATGCTGGACGTGTATCGGTTCGACCCGGTCATGCTGGTCAATCTGTTTCATCTGCGGTCCAGCGACACCATGCGAAACCTCTCGGAGGACCTGCTGGAAGAAATCCGAAATCTTTCGGAAAAATCGTTGCGGACGCTGGGTCAGGTTTTCGAGCCGGGGGTCCGCAGCGGAGACATTCGGGACCTTCCGCCCGACGTGCTGGCCGACATCGCCTGGGCCCTGTTTTCCGGAGTGGTGCTGTGGGAGGAGAGCAAACGAATGATCGACACCGACAAGGAATATCTCGAAAGCGCCCTGGAGACCGCTTTCGACATTTTTCAAAGGGGAATTACCGCTTCGGGCCGGGCGGCCTGATCTCCGCCGACTGCCCTCGGCGGGCGCGGACTTCAACCGTTTCATCAAGAAAACACATGCCCGCAACCATTCCCGGTTGAACGGCACTCCAGCGAAAGGAGGACGAAAGAGTTAGATTTCAGCAAGGACGCCGAATGGAATGAGGCCGGAACGGCCTCCACGAGACACCATTGGGGGGCCGGAAAAACCGGACCCGAAGGAGGAAAACGCACATGTCTGAAGCACACGTCAAAGAACCAACCCAGGCGTGGGTCACCACATTCGCCGGTACGGCCATCAACCTGTGTCTCGGCATTCTCTACGCCTGGAGCATCTGGAAATCCGCGCTGGTCGACATCGATCTCGCCGGGCAAGAAATGACCGGCATAAACGAAGGCTGGATTTATCTGACCAACGCCCAGGCTTCCACCCCGTTTTCCCTGTGCGTCATCTTGTTCGCCCTGATGATGATCCCCGGCGGCCGGATCCAGGACCGAATCAGCCCCAAATTCGGCGCGGTCGCGGGCGGTCTCGCCCTGGCCTTTGGCTGCATCCTCGCGGGCCTCATGAAAAGCTACGCGGGCCTGATCCTGGGCTTCGGCATCATCGGCGGCATCGGCATGGGCATCGGCTACGCGGCCCCCACCCCGGCGGCCCTCAAATGGTTCGGCCCCCATCGGCGCGGCCTCATCGCCGGCCTGGTGGTGGGCGGCTACGGCGGCGCGGCCCTCTACATCGCGCCCCTGGGTCGGGTCTTGCTGAACAACTACGGCATCACCGGCAGCTTCGTGGGGCTGGGCGCCTTTTTCGCGGTGATCATCATCATTGCCGGACAGTTTTTGAAGCCGCCCCCGGCCAATTACACGCCCCCCGCCGCCCGGGTGGCCCAAACGGCCAAACAGGCCGCGGCCACCACGAAGCACGACTGGGAAGCCGGGGAGATGGTCAAAACCTGGCAGTTCTACGCCTTGGCCATCATGTTCATGCTCACCACCCAGTCCGGCCTGCTGATTATCGCCAACGCCGCCGGCTTGATGACGACCGCCTCCCAGGACATTCCCTTTTTCGCGGAAAACGCCTGGATCATCGTGAGCTTCGGCGGTCTGGTCAACGCCTTCGGGCGGGTGGGCACCGGCGCCTATTCCGACAAGATCGGCCGGTTGAACGCCTACACGCTCAACTGCGGCGCCTCGGCCCTTTGCATGTTTTCCCTGCCCTTCGTCATCGCCTCCCAAAATCTGTTCCTGCTTTTCATCGTCGTGGGCGTGGGGTACTGGCAGTACGGCGGCGGCCTCTCCCTGATGCCGTCCTTCACCGCCGACTTCTTCGGCGCCAAGAACCTGGGCTTCAACTACGGGCTGGTCTTCATCGGCTGGGGATGCGGCTTCTTCATGGCCCGCCTCGGCGGCACCATCGAAGACATGACCGGCAGCCTCGACAACGCCTTTTACATCTCCGGCGCATTGCTGGTGGCGGCGGTGATCCTGGCCCGGGTTACCAAACGGCCCTATGCGGTGGGCGAAGCGGCCCCGTCCGAGGCATAAGAACCGCGATGGGATTCATCTGAATTCGTTCCAACGGCTCCGGCGGCGTCTCCGCCGGCCGGGGCCTGTTTTTCTCCCTTATACCCAATGTAAAGAGGAGCGTACCCATGGCTGAAGAAACCAAACGCGAAGCCACCGAAACATCCGAAGCCCAGATCGCCGTCCATTGGCAGGAAGAGGGCATGATTCCCCCCACGCCCGAATTCATCGCCCAAGCCAACATGACCGATCCCAAAATTTACGACCGGTTCAGCCTGGACAATTTTCCGAATTGCTTCAAAGAGTACGCCGATCTGCTGGACTGGTACGAGTACTGGCACACCACGCTGGACACCAGCGACGCGCCCTGCTTCAAGTGGTTCGTGGGCGGCAAGATCAACGCCTCCTACAACTGCGTGGACCGGCACCTGGCCAAAAACGCCAACAAGACCGCCATCCACTTCGTGCCCGAGCTGGAAGAGGAAAAGGTCGAGCACATCACCTACCGGGAACTCTGGGTCCGGGTGAACGAGTTCGCGGCGGTGCTTCAGGACTACTGCGGCCTCAAGGCCGGCGACCGGGTCACCCTGCACATGCCCATGGCGCCCGAGCTGCCCATCACCATGCTGGCCTGCGCCCGACTGGGCGTCATCCACTCCCAGGTCTTCGGCGGCTTCTCCGGCAAGGCGGCGGCCGACCGGGTGGTGGACTCCGGCTCCGAATACCTGATCACCATGGACAGCTACTATCGGGGCGGCAAGTTGCTGGACCACAAGGAAAAGGCCGACATCGCCGTGGAAGAGGCGGCCAAGGAAGGCCAAAAGATCAAAAAGGTCCTCGTCTGGCAGCGATATCCGGGCAAGTATTCGGCCCAAACGCCGATGGTGGACGGCCGCGACGTGTTCGTCAACGACCTGCTGAAGGACTACTACGGCCGCCGCATCGATCCGGTCCCCATGCCGGCCGAGGCGCCGCTGTTTTTGATGTACACCTCCGGCACCACCGGCAAGCCCAAGGGCGCCCAGCACGGCACCGGCGGCTATCTGGCCTACGTCGCCGGCACCTCCAAATACGTCCAGGACATCCATCCCGAAGACGTCTACTGGTGCATGGCCGACATCGGCTGGATCACCGGCCACTCCTACATCGTCTACGGCCCCCTGGCGCTTTGCGCCTCCACGGTGGTCTACGAGGGCATTCCCAACTATCCCGACGCGGGCCGCTGCTGGCGGATCGCCCAGGATCTCGGCGTCAACATCTTCCACACCGCCCCCACCGCCATCCGGGCGCTTCGGAAGATCGGCCCCGACGAGCCGGCCAAGTACGACTACAACTTCAAGCACATGACCACCGTGGGCGAGCCCATCGAGCCCGAGGTTTGGCGCTGGTATTACAACGTCGTGGGCAAGGGCAAGGCCGCCATCGTGGACACCTGGTGGCAGACCGAGACCGGCGGCTTCCTCTGCTCCACTCTGCCGGGCATCAAGCCCATGAAACCGGGCAGCGCGGGACCGGGCATGCCGGGCATCCATCCCATCGTCTACGACGACGAAGGCAACGTGGTCCCCGACGGCAAGGGCATCGCCGGCAACATCTGCATCCAAAACCCCTGGCCGGGCATGTTCCAGACCATCTGGGGCAACCGCGAGCGGTTCGTGAAGCAGTATTTCGAGCGCTACTGCAAGGACCCCAACAGCAAGGACTGGCGCGACTGGCCCTACATGACCGGCGACGCGGCCGTGGTGGCCGAGGACGGCTACGTCCGCATCCTGGGCCGCATCGACGACGTCATCAACGTGTCCGGCCACCGGCTGGGCACCAAGGAGCTGGAGTCCGCGGCGCTGGTGGTCCCGGAAGTGGCCGAGGCGGCGGTGGTTCCGGTCAAGGACGACATCAAGGGCGTGGTGCCCGACATGTTCGTCTCTCTGAAGCCGGGCATCGAGTCCACCGACGAGTTGGCCAAGAAGGTCTCCGACACCCTGGTCAAGGAGATCGGCCCCATCGCCAAGCCGCGCAAGGTCTGGATCGTGCCCGACATGCCCAAGACCCGGTCCGGCAAGATCATGCGCCGCATCCTGGCGGCCGTGGCCAGCGGCAAGGACGTGGGCGACACCATGACCCTGGCCAACCCCGAAGTGGTTGACGCCATCAAGAAGATGGCCGAAAGCTGACCCGCCGTCCGAATCGAACGCGCCCCCCTTGACACCCCGCCAGGGGGGCGCTAAAAGTCGGACGCTTTCCCGCCCGGAAGGCAGGCCCCACATCCTGTCTTCCGGTTTTTTTTGCCGTTGCGCCCCAAATTCGTTCCCCCTTGGGAATTCCCACTGGCGAACGTGCCCGATTGCCGGCGGGCGAACGGGATTCGAGCCCGCCTTTTTGGGGTCCAAATAAACCGTATTGCGCCCAACCCTCAACGCAGGAGTCATGGTGAGCCCTCCCCCCGCCCCCGTTCCCTTTCTTCCGCTTCTGGGCACCCATCTCGTGGACGATCTGTTCGCCTTTCCGGTGGCGGTGCTGGTGGCCGTTCTCTTCAACGCCGAAGGGCAAGGTTGGGTCGCCACTCTGCTGGGAGACGCCCACGACGACAAAGGCCAGCGGCTCCACTTCAATTTTTTTCTGCATCTGGACCCGCTGGGCGTGGTGGCCTTCGTGCTCGCCGGGGCGGGCTGGCCCAAATGGGTTCCCATCGACGCGGCCCGCTTTCCCAGGCCGCGCGCCTTCCTGGTTCTCAGCCGGCTTGCCGGGCCGGTGGCCAATCTGCTTCTGGCCGCCATCGCCGCCAGCATTTCTTTCGTCCTGTCCAATTGGGGCGTCAACGACCGGGTCTTTTCCATGGTGGCCGCGGTGAACGTGGCCACCGGCATTTACACCTTGGTCCCGATTCCGCCCATGGCCGGCGCGGGCTTTCTGCCGGCGTTCCGCTCCGGGGGACGCCTTTCCAGAAAGGCCTACTATTCCGGTTCCGCCGTCCTGTTGGTCCTGCTTTCGGCGGAACGGTACACCGACTTCCAACTGCTCACGCCCCTGCTGGACCCGATCGTCCGGACGATCGCCGCCTACCTGCTCGGCTGACTTGACCGACGCCCGCCCCTTGGCTATCCTTGGTTTTTATCCAAAGGAGCCAACGTGGGCATATCCATCCTCCATATCGATCGACAAGTGGCGGACCATCCGGAAACCCGCCGTCTGCGCAAAAAAATCGACGCGCCGGTCCACCTGGTAGACGACGCCCGGGAGGTCTACGCGGCGGTGAACGCCGCCCCGGACCCGGTGTCGGCGGGCAAGGACGCGCTGTTTCTCACCCGCAACCGGGGCGCGTTCGTGCGGCCCTGCCCGGGCACCCGCCACTACGCCTGCTGCGACTACACCATTTTGCACATCGGCAGTTTCTGCACCATGGACTGCGCCTACTGCATCCTCCAATCCTACTTTCATCCCCCGGTGCTGACCTTCTTCGTCAATCACGAGGAAATGCTGGCCGAGCTGGACGCGGCGCTGGCGGAAAAAGGGCCGCGCCGATTTGGCACGGGGGAATTCACCGACAGCCTGATCTGGGAACCATGGACCGGCCTCTCCCGAAAACTGGTTTCCCGGTTCGCCCGGCAAGACCACGCCGTGCTGGAGCTGAAGACCAAAACGGTGGCCGTGGACGGGCTGGCCAACCTGGATCACCGCCGGCGGACGGCGCTGGCCTGGTCGGTGAACACGGAAGCGGTGATCCGCGCCAACGAGCGGGGCACGGCCTCGCTTTCGGCCCGGCTTCGGGCGGCCCGAACCGTATCGGAATGGGGCTACCCGGTGGCCTTTCATTTCGACCCCATGGTGCTCTACGACGGCTGCGAGGCGGAATACCGGGACGTGGCCCGCCGGCTGTTCGACGCCGTGCCGCCGGAGAACGTGCTCTGGATCAGCCTGGGCACCTTCCGGTTCATGCCCGACTTGAAGCCCATGGTCCGCAAGCGGTTCCCGAAATCCAAAATTCCGTTTGGCGAATTCATCCGGGGGATGGACGACAAAATGCGGTATTTCAAGCCGTTGCGGATCGACCTCTACCGGACCGTGGCCGAGGCGATTTGGGATGTCGCGCCGGAGGTTACGGTCTATTTCTGCATGGAGGACGAAACGGTCTGGCGGGAGTCGCTGGGCTTTTTTCCGGAAATGCCCGCCAACCTTGAAAGTCTCCCCGGGGAAAAAATCCCCCCCGGCCCCCCCTTGGAAAGGGGGGGGACAAAAGGAAGTCCGTCTTTTGAAGAGGGCGGAAAGGAAAGGACTGGCCTTGCCCGAATGCTGGACCGGGCTGCGGTGCGGGTCTGCGGGCTGAAACCTGGGAGCGAATCTCAGCCGGCCGAGGAAACGCCCGGGGAGCGGGAAACAACGGAAGGGAAGGACGGATGAAGGAATTTTTCCGCGGAATCGGGGCCTACCCCAAGGCCCACCGGGCGATCCGGGAGCACCGACTCTGGCCGTTCATGATCGTGCCGGGAATGTTGAGCCTGCTCTATGTGGTGGGGCTGTTCGTGGCGGGAAGGATGGTGTTCGGGGACGCGGCCGGATGGATCGTGGAGCGATGGCTGCCGGATTTCCTGCAAGGAGACGCGGCCCGGCTGGTAATGACGATTCTGCTGTGGATGCTGCTCTTGCTCTCGGGCTACGTCACCTACCAGCCGGTGGTGCTGATTCTGTTTTCCCCGTTCCTTTCCTTTCTGTCGGAAATGGCGGAGTCGCGAATGACCGGAAAGCCCGGTCCGCCGTTCGAGTGGAAGCAACTACTGAAGGACATGGTCCGGGCGGTACGGATCAACCTTCGAAATCTGTTGCGGATGGTGATTCTGATCCTGCTGGCCTGGCTGCTGGTGATCATTCCGCTGCTGGGCTCCATGGCCTCGGCGGCGCTGATCTTTTTCATCCAGGCCTTTTACAACGGCTTCGCCCTGAGCGACTACACCCTGGAGCGAAAACGGCTGTCGGTGAAGGAAAGCGTCCAGTTCGGCAAGGACCACCGCGCCCGGGTGGTCGGCGTGGGCGCGGGATTCATGGCCATGATGCTGGTGCCGGTGATCGGCTGGTTCGCCGCCCCCACCTACGGCGCCGTGGCGGCGACGATTGCGGCGATGGACGAGGTGGGGGAGGGCAATTTGCCGGCGGCGAAGAAGGCTGGGACCATCCAAAATTCGTAGGGTTGGCACGGCTTTTGACGCCCGCCATTTCGCGTCAT
>JBKHDD010000166.1:0-10955 GCA_046541515.1 Desulfococcaceae bacterium | reverse complement strand
ATATGGATTCGCTTCTTGGCTTCATGTTGGCTTTTTTGGGCATAAGCAATAACATCGTTCAAAAAGAGCAATTCTTCCTCACTACCAATTTCGTATCCCTTTGTATCAAAAAGAACGATTGGAATATCATCGTCCTCATATGAGCTAAGATACTGTGTCACTGATTTCCCTACACCAATTTCGGCAATGTCCTTTCCAAAACACAAATTAACAAGAGAGCTTTTTCCAACACCCGTACCACCGACAATCAAAACGTTTGGCTTCTTTGTTTCTTTTTTAAGCTTCTCATACTCTTGATCAAGCTTTGCCTGAAAACTTTCTAAATTTAAAGTCATTGCTTGCTCCAAACATATTCAATTATCAGGTCAAAAGCCAAGGAAACTTAAGGGTATCGCTATCACATTCCTCCATTCATTTCAACAAGAAATTTTAACCTGGAAAATTTGCCAGAAAAACGAGTCTTTATCTCAAAAACCTTGGGCCTGTTTTTGGCAATCTTTCTCGTCGGGGACACGCTATTCTAAAACGTCGACGATTTCATCGGGTAACGGCTCGAAAAATTCAGGGGGGACCGTGAATTTTCCTTTGGCCGAACCGGGTTTCCGTGGCACGGGCTTGGACTGGAAAGGGACGAGTTTCGCCACGGGCCGACCGTATCGGGATATGACGATCTCTTCCCCGCCCTCAACGGCGGTAATCAATTTAGAGAAACGCGTTTTCGCTTCCTGGATATTCACTTTGTTCATGTAATTTTCTCCTGGGAAGGATCGGAATCAATGACTGGCCAGGCTTCCTCTCAAACCCCGCACAAATCCATTTGGGTTGCCAAACCAAGCGACGAATACCGACTTATTTGCAAAACGCCTAAAAGTTCGGTTTTTGATTCGGCGGACGCCCCCCCCTGCCTCCATGTCATCCAGGCTGGTGGCTTTGGACTTTGGAAGGCAGACATAACCGAAATCGCAAACGGGGACCCTTTTAGGCGGTTGAACCTTTCTCTGTTCGGTTTAAGCGGCGGACCGGTATTCGATGAAGCCAAGGGTGACCCCATCTTTTCGGGCGTTCTTTACAATCCGCTCCAATTCTCTGGCGACGCCGATCTCGACAAACGAATCCCCGCATTGTTTGCAAACCCAGGCTGGGACCCCCTTTACCACGAGCATCAAGTCCTTCCCCATTTCATACGGCAACGCGATGGTCGACATTTCCATTCCGCCATCACACAATGCGCATTTCATGATGGATTTCTCCTCTTGTAAGTCTCGTCCCATTCTTCGAGGGATGCCGGTTTTCGGCCGAATGGATGGTCATGCCGGAGCCTTCGCAACGGTCATCCGGCTCGGGGCGGCCAAGACCGGCATGGAATCCTCTTTTTGCCCGATTGAAAGCAGCGAACTGTCAAAATTCCCGTTTTTGAATCGTCGGCTGCTCCCGCCCTTCCGCCATAAAATCGTCCGACATGCCGGTCAGAAGGTCAAAAACGCGGGCGAGATTCTTCGGCATTTTCCGCAGCACAATTTCATCGCCCCTCCGGAATATTTCCACCTCAGAAACGTCAAAATGAAACTCCTCGGGTAAGCGTACGGCTTGGAAGTTTCCGTCCTGGAAAATTTTGGCTTTCTTCATATCCCCCAATCCTCTCTGAAAAAGCGCAACTAATTCCTTTAAAACCGCCGCTGCGGCTCCGAAGCCCCCTTCCTCCCCTCAATCATCCTTCGCATCCGTTCCCGCTCCGCCCTCAGTTTCCGAAGCTGGTCCTGGAGCAGACCTTGCTTGTCGTAAGGCGTTGCCTCAATCCGCCGTTCCAGGGCTTCGACTTCGCGGATGAGCTGGTAGAGTTCACGGGCCAGGAGTTGGATGGACATGATGAAGTTCCTTGGGATCAAGCCAATGAAGAAAAGAGCTGCGAAACGCCACGCCGTCCAGAGCGGTCAATCAACGGTATTTTGCTTCCAGATGGCGCCGATAATCGGCTTCCGCAGTCGAGGCTCCTTTCAATGATCCGATCATGGAGCGAACACGGGGAGTCAACTCTGAACCCGAAGGAGATTCCTCCGAATGGATTCGGACTGGAACCCGGGGAAACTGCGGACGAGCCGGTTTCCCATCACGTTGGGCAATTTTCTTGGCAAAATCGATAAGCACTTGAGCAAGGCGCGGAAAAAATCCAATTTTCATGGGAATCCCTCTCCGTTACCATTTCTTCCCATGATACGAAAACCAGCGCCCCGAATCAAGCGTCCCCAAACCTACGCGCTTTCTCCCCTCCCCCAAACATGAAAACCGGCGGAAACCCCGCCGGTTTTTCAAGTCCCCGGCAAAAACCAGGGTCAACATCTCCAAATTTTCGTCGAACCTCAGCGCCCCCGCTTGTCCTTGAAAATATTGTTGGAGATCACGATTTTTTGGATTTCCGACGTTCCTTCGTAGATGGTGAACACCCGGGCGTCCCGATACATCCGCTCGATGGGATAGTCCTTGGTGAAACCGTATCCCCCGTGCATTTGCAGGCATTTGCCCGTGATCCGATTGACCATTTCGGAGGAGAACAGCTTCGCCATGCTGGCCTGCATGGTGTACTTTTCGCCCCGGTCCTTCAGCGCGGCGGCGGAGAACATGAGCTGCCGGGCCGCCTCGATCTCCGTGGCCATTTCGGCCACGCCCCAGCGGATGCCCTGGTATTTGGACACCTTCTGGCCGAACTGGTCCCGCTTCTTCACGTATTTCACCGCCTGATCCAGCGCCGCCTGGGCCACGCCCACGGACTGGGCCGCGATCCCGATCCGGCCGCCGTCCAAGCCGGTCATGGCGATCTTGAAGCCGTCGCCCTCGTTGCCCAGCATGTTTTCCGCCGGCACCTCGCAGTTTTCGAACATCAGGTCGGTGGTGTCCGAGGCCCGCAGGCCCATCTTGTCTTCGGTATGGCCCACCACCAGACCCGGCGTCCCCTTCTCCACGATAAAGGCGCTGATGCCCCTGTGCTTGGCGGCCTCGTCCGTCTTGGCCGTCACGATCACCAGCCCGCAGTTTTGGCCGGTGGTGATGAAGCGCTTGACGCCGTTGAGAATGTATTTGTCGCCCTTCCGCTCCGCCGTGGCGCTTTGGGAAACCGGATCGGAACCGGCGTGGGGTTCGGTCAGCGCGAAGGCGCCGATGATTTCCGCCGCCGTGAGCCGGGGCAGAAATTTTTCCTTTTGGGCCTCCGAACCAAATTTGAGAATGCTTTCGCAGACGATGGAGTTGTGGACCGACATCACCACCGCCGTGGAGGCGCAGGAATAGGCGATCTCCGACAGCGCAAGCACGTAGCTGATGGTGTCCGCTTCCTCCCCGCCGTATTTCGTGGGGATCATCATCCCCATCAGGCCCAACTCCCCCATCTGCTTTAGATTTTCCGCCGGAAATTCCTTGGTCTTGTCGCGCTCGGCGGCCGTCGGGGCGACCTCCTTGCGCGCGAACTCCCGGACCATGCTTTGAATCATCAACTGTTCATCGGTCAGCTTGAAAAAGGGCATGGGTTTGTCCCCCCTGGACGAATTGACGTTTTTCCGGTCGGCCATGGCCGTTTCAACTTCTCTGCGAAAACCTCGAACCGATGAAACCGTTCGGTCGAAGGTTCCGCGGCGGGCCTCAAGGCGTGTAAATCACCACCAGCAGTTCGGCTTCTTCCTCGCCGACGTTGCGAAGTTGGTGCTTGATGGCCGAATTGAAATGGAGCGACTCCCCGACCTCCAGCCGGTTAACGTGGTCTCCCACCACCACCTCGATGGCGCCCCGGATCACGTAATTGAACTCCTCGCCCTCGTGCTGGTAGCCCACGCCGCTGTGCTCCTTCATCGGCTCGATGGTCACCCGAAACGCCTTGAGATGCTTGTTCTCCGCGCCGGGCGTCAGGGTTTCGTAGGCGTATTCGTCGGTCCGCTTGGTGTACTCGCGCACCCGATCCTTGATGGCCGATTCCTTGTCCCGCAACAGAAAGGCGGAATCCACCTGAAGCGCCCGGGAAATCTGCAAGAGCGCCCCAACCGGCGGCCGCTCCTCACCCGCTTCCACCGCCTTCAAATATTCCACCGAATGACCGGTTTCGTTGGCGACCTGCTCCAGGGTCATGTTCTTTTCGGTGCGCACCTGCTTGATCTTCTTGCCGATTGGCTCCAAGGCGCCTTGCTTTTTCGCCGGCATATTGTCTCCCCCCGCGTGCGGATGGCGGCGAAACCATGGACCCGGCTCCGCCGCCGTCCGCCGTCAGAATGAAATTCGATGCCGTTCAACTTGGGATTGCATGAAAGAAAATGCCAGCCCAACCGCCGGGGGATGAATCCCCCGGCTCACGCCGAAAAAGCGCCCTGAAGGGCGCTCCCACTGGGTTGCGCCCCAAAAAAACAGGGGGAGCCCGCTTTGGCGGGCTTTTACGGATTCAGCGGGGGGATTTATCCCCCGGCGCGGCGTTGGCAGGGCCTTTTCAATCCCTCGCGCAAACTCCCCGAACGGCATGGGAATGAAATCAATACTCGTAAAAGCCCCGGCCGGATTTCCTTCCCAGCCAGCCCGCCTCCACATATTTCCGCAGCAGCGGACAGGGCCGATACTTGGAATCCTTGAAGCCGTCGTGCAGGGTCTCCATGATGGCCAGGCAGGTGTCCAAACCGATCAGATCGGCCAGGGCCAGCGGCCCCATGGGATGGTTCATGCCCAGCTTCATCACCGTGTCGATGTCTTCCGGCTTGCCCACGCCGTGGAACAGGCAATAAATCGCCTCGTTGATCATGGGCAGCAGAATCCGGTTGGCGATAAAGCCCGGATAGTCGTTGGCCTCCGCCGGGGTCTTGCCGAATTTTTTGGACAAGTCCCAGGTGATCTGGAAGGTCTCGTCGGAAGTCGCCAGCCCCCGAATCACCTCCACCAGCTTCATCACCGGCACCGGGTTCATGAAGTGCATGCCGATGACCTTGTCCGGCCGCCCGGTCTGGGCGCCGATGCGGCCGATGGGAATCGAAGAGGTGTTGGTGGCCAGAATCACGCCCGGCTTGCAGGCCGCGTCGATCTCCTTGAAGATGTTGAATTTCAGGTCTTCCCGCTCCGTGGCCGCCTCCACCACGAAATCGGCGGCGGCCATGTCTTGCAGGCTCACGCTGGGGCGAATGCGGTCCAGGGTGGCCGCCATGTCCTCGGCGGAGAGCTTGCCCTTGTCCACGGCGCGGCTCAGGTTCTTTTTGATGACGCCGACGCCCTTTTGGACGAATTCGTCTTTGACGTCGTTCAGGATCACCTTGAGGCCGCTGGCCGCGGCCACTTGGGCGATGCCGCCGCCCATCTGGCCCGCGCCGATCACGCCGAAGGTTTGGATGTCCATTTGCGTTTCCTTTCGTTCCCATCATTTCCGATGGAATTTGGATTTACCGTTTCACCAGCAGCGCCACCGCCTCGCCGCCGCCCAGACAGAGGGAGGCCAGGCCGCGCCGCTTGTTCTGTCGGATCATCTCGTGAATCAGGGTCACCAGCACCCGGCAGCCCGACGCGCCGATGGGATGGCCAAGGGCCACGGAACCGCCGTTCACGTTGACCCGCGCCGGATCCAGGTTCAGCTCCTTGAGCACCGCCACCGTGGAGCCGCTGAAGGCTTCGTTGATTTCGAAAAGGTCGATGTCGTCCAGGGTCACGCCCTCTTTTTTGGCGCACTTGGGCACGGCCCAGATGGGGGCCACCAACACGTATTTCATCTCGATGCCGACGGACGCCTGGGCGCCGACGGTGGCCAAAATTTCGCAACCCAGCTCCTCGGCCTTTTCCCGGGACATCACCACCACGGCGGCCGCGCCGTCGCTAATGATGGACGCGTTCCCGGCCGTGCCCAATCCGCCCTTTTTGAACGCGCCGGACATCTTGGCCAGGGATTCGTAGGACGTTTCCCGGGGGCATTCGTCCTTGTCGAAAATTTTGGGCTCGCCCTTGCGCTGGGGAATCTCCACCGCCATGACTTCCTGGTCGAACCAGCCGGAATCCCGAGCCTCGACCGCGCGCCGATAGGATTCGGCGGCGTACCGGTCCTGATCCTCGCGGCTCACGTCGTATTTTTCGGAGCACAATTCGTTGGACATGCCCATGTGGAAATCGTTGACGTGGTCCCACAGACCGTCGTGAACCATGTGGTCCTGAATCTGGCCCGGCCCCATCCGGTAGCCCCAGCGGGCCTTGTCCAGAAAATAGGGCGCGTTGCTCATGCTCTCCATGCCGCCGGCCACGCAAACGTCGGCGTCGCCCACCTGGATGGCCTGGGCCGCCAGCATGACGGTCTTCAGCGCCGATCCGCAGACTTTGTTGACGGTGATGCACTCGGCCTCGGGCGGCAGCCCCGCCTTGACGGCCGCCTGCTTGGCCGGATTCTGGCCGTAGCCGCAGGGCAGCACTTGGCCCATGAGCACTTCGTTGACCCGGGCCGGATCAATGCCGGCCCGGCGGATCGCCTCGGCGATCACCCGGCCGCCCAGTTCCGTGGCCCCCAGCGGAGCCAAACTTCCGTTGAACGCGCCCAGCGGCGTCCGCACCGCACTGACGATGACCGCTTCTTTCATAAAAACCACCCTTTCCGTCGATTCGAAAATATCAGGATTCGCCCTTCCAGCCGGAGACTTGCGGTTTGGAAAGACGGTTTCGGAGATTGACAAGAAAATCGGCCCCCGGGCGTGGGTTCCGAAAGCGACGAGTTGCCCTCGTCGCCCCGCTTCGGGACGCGCCCCGATTCGACGCGTACAACGCGTCGCTCCCAGGGCCTTCCGCCAAAGGCCTTGGTTGTCGGTTAAAACCAATACCGTTCATTTTGGCGAAAATTTGCAGGGGCGAATCGCATTCGCCCTCGGACGATCCGGCACATTCATCCTTTGGAATTTCCAAAGTGAACGGTATCGCGGTTAAAACGGCCAGAACACCGGGACCAGCAGGGTCCCCAAAATCCAGAAAATCAGGTTCAGGCCCGAACCCACCCGGGTAAAATCGGTGAAACGATAATGGCCCGGTCCATAGATCAACGTATTCGTCTGGTATCCCATGGGCGTGAGAAAACTCAGCGAGGCGGCGAAAGTGATGCCCATGAGAAAGGGCTGGGAACTCACGTCCAGTTGACCGGCCACCTGAATCCCCATGGGCGCGAGCAATGCCGCCGTGGCCTGATTGGAAATCATCACCGTCAACAGCATGGTGACCAGGAAAAAGCCCGAAAGCACCGCCCGGGGTCCCCACTCCCCCAGAACCGAAAGAATGGACTCGGAGACGATCCTCACCCCGCCGGTCTTGTCCAAGGCCACGCCCAACGGTATAATGCCGCCCAACAAAAACAGAACCTTCCAGTTGATCGATCGATACGCTTCGCGGCTGGAAAGACATCCGGTCAGAACCAGCAGGACCGCGCCGCTAAGCGCCGCCGCCACGAAAGGCAACAGGTCCAGGGATGCCGAGGCCACCACCCCAACCAGAATGGCCAGCGCCACCGGCATCCGTTCGGTTCGGGGCCGGTTGACGCTGACGTCGGAAACGAACACGAACGCCGGTTCGTTGCGCAGCGCGCTCAGGTGATCGTGGCTGAGGGTCAGGAGAAGCGAATCGCCGCCGGAAAGCGTGATTTCTTTTAGGTTCTTTTCCTGCAACCGCCCCCGCCGGCGGATGCCCAGCACCACCGCCCCGAACCGTTCCGGAAACGAAATTTCTCCCGGCGTGCGGGATTCCAGGTCGGAATCGGGCGCGATGACGCCCTCCACCAGGACATAATTTCCTTCCTTGAGGACTTCGTCATATTGATGTGCGCCCAGGGCGTGAACCGGCTTGAGCGAGACATTCTCCTCCTGAACCAGCCGGTCCAACTGGTCCGGGGTTCCTCGGACCCGGAGCACGTCTCCGGATTTCAAAATCAATCCGGTCTGGTGCCCCGCCGGCACTTGGCCGTCCCGAAAAATTCGGATTACTTCCAAATCGCGCTCCCAGTTTTCCCGCATCTCTTCCAGCGTTTGTCCCAGATAGGCGAATTCCGGGTCCAGAGTCACGTCGGTCAGGTATTCGTTCACCTGAAAGTAGTCGGCAAAACTTTCCAGCTTCCGCCGCGCCGGGACCAGCCGACTGGCCGCCATCATGTAGGCCAGCCCCGTCACCAGAAAAACAAGGCCCATCGGGGTGAACTCGAACATGGAAAAGCCGCCCTCGCCCTGGCGCTCGGCGATGGAGCTGACCAAGATATTGGTCGAGGTCCCGATCAGGGTGCAAACGCCGCCGAACATGGAGGCGAAGGAAAGCGGCATGAGCAAACGGGAGGGGCTGACGCCCATCCGTTGAGCGGTATTCATGATGACCGGAATAAAAATCACCACGGCGGCGGTGTTGTTGATGAAGCCCGAAATCGCCGCGACAACCACCATCATGACCAGCAACGCCAAGTGGAAAGGGAGACGGCCGAGAAGACCGAAGCCTTCGGCGATCCGGTCCAGCGCCCCGGTCCTTCGAATCCCTTCGCTGACCACGAACATGGCGCCGATGGCGACCGTCGCCGGATTGCTGAATCCCGACAACCCTTCTTGGGTGGTCAAAATGCCGGTGACCATCAGCACGCTCATCACCAGCACCGCCACCACGTCGAAGGAGACCGCCTCGGAGACGAACAGCGCCAACGCGAGCAGGGTAAGACCAAAGACAATGAGCATATCCACGGGCATAAAAGCGACATCCCCCTTTCCGGCGGCCTCGGCGAAAGCGCCCAAAGGCCACATGTTCCCCGTTCATTTCGAGTCCGGACGCATCCCGGATTATCGCTCATCTTCGAGGAAAACGAAGGCGTCGGCAATCAGGCAAAAACCGGGGATTTTCAAAGAGCGACGAGGGGATGTCCCACATTTGGGAGCGGAAAACCGGATTCAGGCGGCGCCTTCCATCGATCACGGAAAGAATCGGGTGAACGCTTCCACCGGCTCCCGGGGCGTACGGTATTGGTTCACCGGGGCGTCCGGGTCGGGATATCCCAGCGCCATGCCGCAAACGAGGAGGGTTTCGGCGGGAACGCCCAGAAACGCTTTGACCACGGCCGAATATTCTCCCAGGGCCGCCTGAGGACAGGTCGCCAGCCCCTCTTCCACCGCCATCAGCATGATCGATTGAAGAAACATGCCGTAGTCCATGAAGGAACCGGTTTCCAAGTCGGAATCCATGAAAAAAAACAGCGCCACCGGCGCGTCGAAGGCCCGGTAGTTGGCGATCCACTGTTCCAGCCGCCGTTCCTTGTCCTCCCGGCGGATGCCCAGGGTTTCATAAAGCTGAAGTCCGCAGGCCTTCCGCCGCCCCTTGAACGGCTCCTTCCACTCCGCCGGATAATACCGATAATCCATCCGGGGCTTCTCGCCGGATTGAAACGCGAAAACCAGCCGTTCCCCCAGTTCCCGCTTGGCCGCGCCGGACACCACCGCAACCTGCCATGGTTGGGTGTTGGTCCCGGACGGCGCACACCGCGCGGCGTCCAGAATCCGATGGATTTTCTCCGGCTCCACCGGCTTGTCGAGGTACGCCCGGGTGGAAAACCGGGATTTCAGGGCTTCGGCGACGGTCATGCGATTGTTCACCTCTCAGCGAGTCGGTAGATGGACGCGCAGCATCCCCGCAATAAATCCGAGGGGGCCAGCTTTAGGTTTGCGGCTGTTTTTCCAAGGAACTTTTGCGCTCCTTCAACGGCCCCTGAACCAACTTGCCTTTCCAATTTTCCTGAATCTCCAGGGCTCTTCGATAGATTTTGTCCATATCGAAATCGCTCTCGACGGCGATGTCGTTCCGGATTTTGCGGATTTCCTCCACGATGGGATCGTTTTTCATTTCGCCACAAAACTCCACAAATTTGGGAACAGCTCCGTTTCGGGGGCGTATGCGATACGCCCCTACAACAAATCTCGATGAACGGCGGAAAAACCCCGCCCCGCCGATTTCCGACGGGGCGGGGCCACCTCCCCCCGCTACATGTTGCGCCGGTATTTTCCGCCCACGTCGTAGAGCGCCTGGGTGATCTGGCCCAGGGAGCAATGGCGGACGGCCTCCATCAGCTCGGCGAACAGGTTGCCGCCGGAAAGCGCCGTCTCCTGGAGATTCTTCAACGCCTCGGGCGCCCGGTCGGCGTTGCGCGCCTGAAAGTCGCGCAACCGCGTAAGCTGGGACTGCTTCTCCTCCTCGGTGGCCCGGGCCAGCTCCAGCTCGTAGTCGGCCAAGTCTTCGGAGGCGTCCGGATCGCGGAAGCAGTTGACGCCCACGACCGGCAGGTCGCCGGTGTGCTTCAGCGTCTCGTAGTAGATCGATTCCTCCTGAATCTTGGACCGTTGGTAGCCGGTCTCCATGGCGCCCAGCACCCCGCCCCGCTCGGTGATGCGGTCGAACTCGCCCAGCACCGCCTCTTCCACCAGGTCGGTCAGCTCCTCCACGATGAAGCTGCCCTGGAGCGGGTTTTCGTTCTTGGCCAGCCCCCACTCCCGGTTGATGATGAGCTGAATGGCCAGGGCCCTTCGCACAGATTCGGTGCTGGGCGTGGTGATGGCCTCGTCGAAGGCGTTGGTGTGGAGACTGTTGCAGTTGTCGTAGATGGCGCACAGCCCCTGGAGGGTCGTCCGGATGTCGTTGAACTGGATGTCCTGGCTGTGGAGGGAACGGCCGGAAGTCTGGATGTGGTACTTCAGCTTCTGGGACCGCTCGTCGGCGCCGTACTTCTCCCGCATGGCCACGGCCCAGATGCGCCGGGCCACCCGGCCGATGACCGTGTATTCCGGGTCCATGCCGTTGGAAAAGAAAAAGGAAAGATTTGGGCCGAATTTTTCCAGGTCCATGCCCCGGGACAGATAGTACTCCACGTAGGTGAAACCGTTGGCCAGGGTGAAGGCGAGCTGGGAGATCGGGTTGGCCCCGGCCTCGGCGATGTGGTAGCCGGAGATGGAGACCGAGTAGAA
>JBKHDD010000165.1:0-10993 GCA_046541515.1 Desulfococcaceae bacterium | reverse complement strand
ATCCGGCACATTCATCCTTTGGGAATCCCAAAGTGAACGGTATTGTCCTTAGCCCAGATCAAACCGGATGCCCTGGGCCAGCGGCAGTTGGTCGGACCCGTTTATGGTGCAGGTCTGCCGCCGCATGTAGGCTTTCCAGGCGTCCGAACCGGCCTCCCGGCCGCCGCCCGTCTCCTTTTCCCCGCCAAAGGCCCCGCCGATCTCCGCGCCCGACGTGCCGATGTTGACGTTGGCCAAGCCGCAGTCGCTGCCGGCGGGGCTCAGGAATAACTCCACTTCCCGCAGATCGGTTGTGAAAATGGCGGAGGAAAGCCCCTGGGGCACGGCGTTGTGAAGCGCGACGGCTTCTTCGATCTCCCGGTAGGTCTGGATGTGGAGCAGCGGGGCGAAGGTTTCTTCCTTCACGATGGCCATGTCCGGCGTGGCCGCGGCAATGCAGGGGCTGACGTAGGTGCCGGCGTCGTAAAGGCCGCCGGAGAGCGTTTCTCCTCCGACGAGAACTTCGCCGCCCTGCTCCCGGATTGTTTCAATTGCTTCCCCCATGGCGGCAACGGCTTCCCGGTCGATGAGCGGTCCCATGAGAATGCCGTCTTCCAGCGGATCGCCCACGGGGACCTGCAGATAGGCGTCGATCAGCCGTTTGACGAGTTCCTCCCGAATGGATTCGTGGACGATGGCCCGGCGGATGGTGGTGCAACGTTGTCCGGCGGCGCCCACGGCCCCGAACAGGATCGCTCGGACCGTCAAATCCAGGTCCGCGCTGGGCGCGACGACGACGCCGTTGTTGCCGCCCAGCTCCAGCAGGCTTTTCCCCAGCCGTTCCGCCACGGCCGCGCCCACCCGTCGGCCCATGGCCACGCTGCCGGTGGCGGAGATCAGCGGAATCCGAGTTTCGTTGACCAGCGGGTCGCCCACCGCGTTCCGATCGCCCACGACGAGATTCAGCACGCCTTCCGGCGCGTCGTTTTCCCGCAACACTTCCGCGAAAATTCGGGCCGTGGCGATGGCGGCGAGCGGCGCTTTGGAGGATGGCTTCCAGATCAGCGCGTCCCCGGCGACCAGGGCGTTCATGGCGTTCCATGACCAGACCGCCACGGGAAAATTGAAGGCGGTGACGACGCCCACGGGTCCGAGGGGATGCCATTGCTCGTACATCCGGTGGCCGGGCCGCTCGCTGGCCATGGTGCGGCCGTAGAGCATTCGGGACTGGCCCACGGCGAAGTCGGCCATGTCGATCATCTCCTGAACCTCGCCCTCGCCTTCCGCCCGGATTTTGCCTACTTCCAGGCTGACCAGCGCCCCCAGTTCCGCCTTGTTCCGGCGCAACGCCTCCCCAATTTGGCGGACGATTTCGCCGCGTCGGGGCGCGGGAATCATCCGCCATTGCTTGAAGGCCGATTCCGCCGCGTCCACGATCCGGCCGAACTCCTCCGCCGAGGCCGTGCGGACCTGTGATAGGGTTTCTCCGGTGATCGGCGTGACGGCCGCCAGCTCGCCGCCCTCCCCTTCCAGAATTTCCGAACCGATCCGAACGCCGCTTTCCGCTTCCGACAATCCCAGCCGTTCCAGAATTTCCTTCACCGCGGGCCTCCCTTTTCGTATGATGTTTGATGGGGGAATTCAGGAGCCGGAAGTGAGAATCCAGAAGGAAGAAGCCAGAAATTGGTTTGGGTGCGGCCATTGGAATTCAGCAGGTTAACGGCGATGCCGTTCACTTTGGATTCCAGATGAACGATGGCGCTGGATTGGCCAAGGGCGTATGCGATGCGCCCCTACAAAAAAAACTGCCAAACGCGGAAGATTTGTGCGGGCGGGATACTCCGTTGATTTCCGGATTCCGCATTCTGACTCCCGACTCCTGTCTTCCTTGTTCTTCCAAGTTCTTCCAACAGCCACCATACGGGAAAAGCGCTAAATCCGCAAATCGGAGGACCCATGAAAACGGTGCTGGTGCTGGGCGCGGGACGGGTGTCGGGGCCGCTGGTGGACTATTTGCTGGCGGCGGAGGGGATATCGGTGACGGTGGCGGACGCCGACCGGGCGGCGGCGGAAGCGCGGATCGCGGGTCATCCGCGGGGCGCGGCCCGTTGCTTGGACGCGATGGACGAAAACGCGGTGCGGGAAGCCGTCGCCGGGGTCGATTTGGTGGCGAGCCTTCTTCCCAAGGCGCTTCATGGACGGGTGGCGCGGGGCTGCTTGGCGGAGGGTCGCTCCTTGGTGACCGCTTCCTACGTGGACGCGGAAATGGCGGGACTGGACGAAGAAGTCCGGAAGGCGGGACTGCTGTTCCTCAACGAAATGGGCGTGGACCCGGGGTTGGACCACATGGCGGCGGTCCGGATGATCGCGGCGGCCCACGGGCGGGGCGGGGCGGTGGTGGAATTCCATTCCAGTTGCGGCGGGTTGCCCGCCCCGGCGCACAACGCCAATCCGTTCGGATACAAGTTTTCCTGGAGTCCCGAAGGCATGTTGATGGCGGCGCGGGAAGGCGGCCGGTACCTCCGGGACGGCGGGGAGGTGGAGGTTTCCCCGGCCGAATTGTTTCAGCGTTACGGCCTGACCGAAATCCCCGGCGTGGGCGTCTTCGAAGTCCATGTGAACCGGGACGCCTTGCCCTACCGGGAACGCTACGGAATTCCCGAAGCGAAGGGAATCTTTCGGGGAACCCTGCGCAACGTGGGGCATTGCGAGACGTTCGGGTATTTTCGCGAACTGGGATTGCTGGACGGGGAAACGCCGCTCCCGAGACCGGCGGAGAATTCCAATCCAACCGTCCGGGAAGCGTTGGCGACTTGGCTGGGGCTTCCGGTCGAAACGTTGGAGGACGGAATCGGCGCTCGTTTGAACGTCCCAACTCATGCGCTCATTCTGAAAAAGCTGAAATGGCTGGGACTGCTGGACGAGCGGCGGCCCGCCCTCCCCGCCAAGACGCCGCTGGAGTTACTTGCGGCCCGGATGAAAGAGCGGCTCGTCTACGCCCCGGGAGAAACCGACCTGCTGGTCCAGCAACACGGCCTCACCGCGGAATATCCCGACGGCCGCCGGGAGCGCTGGACGGCGCTTCTTTCGGAAATCGGCGATCCCAAGGGCCACGGCGCCATGGCGCGAACCGTGGGCCTTCCCGCCGCCATCGGGGCGCGGTTGATTTTGGAAGGAAAAGTGGGGCTCACCGGCGTCAGGACCCCGGTTCATCCCGAAATTTATAAGCCGGTGCTGTCGGAGCTGGAGACGATGGGGATTCGTTTCCGGGAGTCGGTGGTTTCGGCGGACGAGGCTTTGCCTTTGGTTTGGCCGTGACACAGCGTTTTGGGATTGGGCTTGGGACCCGACGCCGGCGGCGACTTTTGTGGAGGCTCTCCAATTTCAGGCGATCGTCCAGAGCGGGCCGGAGGTCGAAATGTTGTCCAACCCCGTCCGGATTCTCCCATCTTCCCATCTTCCGGTTTACTTCCTCTCGTTTTCGCTTCTTTTCGAAACGGTTTCCAATCCGCTTTTTTTCTGTTAGTTTTCAGTCATTCCGTCCAAAAATCCTTCACCCTTCGTTTCCAATCCGAATTTTATCGGGATCCCAAATAGCTTTCGACGACGATTCAGATTCGGCCGAATTGTGGATCCCTGGCGGACCGGGAGGGCTGGAATCCGGTCCGGCACCGTTGGCGATTGAAGAGGCGACATGAAAAAATGTTCCGATCCACCTCCGTCTGCGGAGCCTTCCGGGGAACCGTCGATGGATTCCGAACCCCAATCCCGGGGTCCAGGTTCGGCGGGCGCCAATCCGGCTTCTCCGCCGGATCAGGAGGGTTTGCTGGAAATCCTGGAAACGGTTTCCGACGGGTTTTTCCTTCTGGACGACCGGCTGGCGCTGACCTATATGAATGGCCCGGCGGCCCGCCATCTGGGCGTATCCCTGGACAACCTCATCGGCCGCCCTCTTTTTGACGCCTTTCCGGAGGCCCGGGGCTCCGTTTTCGAAAAAAAGTACCGGGAAGCTCTTCGAACCGGTTGTCCCCTCCGCTTTGAAACCGCTTTCGACGTCCCGCCTTACCAAAATTGGTACGAGGTGCAGGTCCACCCCCGATCGGGAGGACTGGCCGTGGTGTTCCGGGTCGCCACCGAACAACGCCGGGCCGAGCGAGAATTGCGGAACAGCGAAGAACGGTACCGAACCCTTTTCGAAACCGCCGGAGACGGCATTCTCATCGTGGAAGAGGCCTGGGTGGTGGACTGCAACCCGGCCGCGCTCCGGATATTGGGTTGCCGGGAAAAGTCGGAGTTGATCGGTCGTGCCGCATGGGATTTTTCACCGCCTTTTCAGCCGGACGGCCGGGATTCCCTTCGGGCGGCCCGTATGATCGTGGAACGGGTTCTGGCCGGGGAATCCCAAACTTTCGAATGGCGGCACCTTCGAAAAGACGGCCTTCCCGCCGACGTGGAAGTTTCTCTGAGCCAATACGCGGCGGGGGGCCGCAACCTGTTGCAGGCCATCATTCGGGACATTACGGCCCGCAAGGAGATGGAGCGGGCGTTGCGGGAGAGCGAGCACCAAAAGGAGCTGATTTTGGAGTCCACCGCCGAGGCGGTCATCTGCGTGGACCCGGAGCTGCGGGTGATCTGGGCCAACCGCATCGCCCGGAACGCCGCCGGGGTGTCGGCCGAGGCGATGAGGGGTCGGCCCTGCTACGAGGTTTGGCACTGCCGGGAAAGCCATTGCCAAGGTTGCGTCACGCTGAACGCCTATCGGGAAAAGCGGCCGCTTCAAAAAGAAATCGAAACGCCCGACGGCCGCTTCTGGGAGCTTCGGAGCTACCCGATTCTGGACGACGGCGAGGTGGTGGCGCTGGTGGAATTCGGGCGGGACATCACGAGCCGAAGGCAGGCCGAAATGGAAAAGGCGGAATTGGAGCAAAAGTTCCGCCAGGCTCAGAAGCTGGAATCCATCGGGAGGCTCGCCGACGGCGTGGCCCACGATCTCAACAATCTGCTCTCGCCCATTTTGGGATACAGCGAGATGCTGCGGATGGACGTCGGCCAGGGTCAAACCGAAATGCGGGTCGAATGGCTGGAGCAGATCGAACAGGCGGGGTTGCGGGCCCGGGACTTGGTTCGGCAACTGCTGGCCTTTAGCCGTAAGCAGACCCTCGCCTTCCGGCCGATCCATTTGAACGATCTGGTGCGGGGGTTTGAAAAGCTGTTGCGCCGAACCATCCGGGAAGATGTGGCCATTCACTGGGTCCTGGACCCCGTTTTGCCGCCGGTGATGGGCGACCCGGGACAGCTGGAACAGGTGCTGATGAATCTGGCGGTGAACGCCCAGGACGCGATGCCCCAGGGCGGAAAGCTGACCCTTGAAACCGGCGCCGCGGAGCTGGACGAGAGCTACGCGGCGCGGCATCCGGGCGTCAAACCCGGCCCCTACGCCATGCTGGCGGTGAGCGACACCGGGACCGGGATGGACGAAGCGGTTCGCGGTCAACTGTTCGAGCCGTTTTTTAGCACCAAGGAAAACGGCGAAGGCACCGGACTGGGGCTGGCGACCGTCTACGGCATCGTCAAACAGCACGGCGGTAACATCTGGGTCTACAGCGAACCCGGCCGCGGGGCCACCTTCAAGGTCTATCTGCCGGTCGCCGAAAAGGTGTTCGAGGCCGTTCCCGAACCGGCGTCTGCGGAGCCGGAAGCCATGCCCGCCATTCCGGAAACCATCTTGTTGGTGGAAGACGAGAAAGCGGTGCGGGAACTGGCCGCGGTCATCCTGGCGGGAAGGGGCTACACGGTTCTGTCGGCCGGCGGCGGGTCCGAGGCGTTGTCGTTGCTGGAACGGACGCCGGAGCCGGTTCATTTGCTGCTGACCGACGTGGTGATGCCGGGGATGAACGGGAAGGAGCTGTTCCACCGGGTCGCCGCCGTTTATCCGGACGTCCGGGTGGTCTACATGTCCGGATACACCGACAACGTGATCGCCCATCACGGCGTGCTGGACGCGGGCGTCCGGTTTCTCCAGAAACCCTTTTCCGTGCGGACCTTGGTGGATGCCGTTCGGGCGGCTCTGGACGGGCCCTGAAGCCCCGGGCCGATTTCCAGCGGATCGCCGAACTCGCCGAATAAAGTGCGGTCCATCCGGTCTTATCTTCCGGGCCCGTGGAAATTTGGTCCGCCCGAATTACCCGACCCGAACGATCCAGACCTTCGCCTTCTTTCCCGAACCCTCCCCTTCCGGCGCGATTTCGATGGGGACGTCCAGAAAACGACCGATGATCTCCGCCTGGCTTCGGGTGTGACCGGTGGGGGGGACGGTGCGAAAGCGGCCGCCGCCGGCCAGAGCCAGCGGAAGGAGGAGCTGGTCCGCCAGATGCCGCCCCACGGGGACGCCCGCCGTCAGAAAATTCCGGAGCCGCTTTGCCGCTTCCCGGGCCACTTTCTCCGCCGGCACGCCTTTTCGGCCGAAGCCGGTTTCCATGTCTCCGCCGTTTTGGAACATCGCCGACAGCATCAGCACGTTGCCCGGCCCCTCCGCTTCGCCGATTTCCTCCGCGGAACCGATTTCCGCCGGCCAGTTCAGCGCCTCCCGCGCCGTTTTCAGTTCCCGTTCCGCGATGTGTCTGGGCAGCCCCGCCACCACCGCCCGAATCGACCGGGATTGGACGGGACCGGGGTCTTCCAGGGTGAGCGGGGAAAGCCGTTCGGCCGGGGTGATCTCCGCCGTAAACCGTCCGCCGCCGGCCGGGAAAAAGCCGGGACGCTCCAGACGGACGGTGATCCGGGGACCCATCCGTTCCAAAAGCGGCAGAAAGATGGTTTCCAGAAATTCGAAGGGCGGCGCCTGTGGATTGTGGGTGCCGCCGGAAAGGGTCAGCCGGGAGGGGCCGTCGGCCAGGATCAGCGCCGGAAGCACCGTCTGAAACACCAGCGTGCAACTTCCCGCCGTTCCCACGTCGAATCGGTAGGCGCCGGGACGGACCCGGCCGGGCGCGAAGGCGATGGTTGTGGCGCCAAGCGCGTCCCCCGTGACCCTCGCCCCGCTCACCTCGACGGCCGCCCGCAGCGCCGTCCGATGTTGACGCATGAGGCCCGGCTTTTTTCGCCCGGCCCGAATCCGGGTCATTTGAAAAGGTTTGCCCGTCACCATGGACAGGCCCAGCGCGGTGCGGAGGATTTGCCCGCCGCCCTCCCCTTTCGACCCGTCGATATCGATCATGATCCGGCGGGTTCCGTGCCGGGCGTCAGAAGGGTATTGATCAACTGGTTGCCCCGGCGGCGGCGCATCATCCGGCGCAACGTGCTGATGGGCCAAATGATCCGCAGGGTCATCAAAATGGCCCCTTTCCAGGTGGGCCGGTAGTTGTCTTCCATTTCGTCGTGGATCAGGTATCCCATGCGGCGCATGCGCTGAAGGTCCCGAATGACGCCTTGGCGCATGGCTTCCAGCTCCTCGCCGCGCGGCGGAAGGACCGCTTCTTCGTAAGGCGCGAACCGTTGCACCAGGCGGCGGTGGAGTTTCAACAGTTGCCGGGGGTTGGTGATCTGGGGAAAGGGATAGATCTTCTTGTCCCGAAAAGGCGGGGTTCGGGTGAGATGCCGACTGTTGCGGGTGTCGATCTGGGCGCCGTTCCGAAGCTGGGTGGTGAATTCCAGGTACCGGATGGCGTCGGGGCTTTTGATGATTCCGCTTTGGCTGTACACCGCCAGGGCCTGCTCTCGGGTTTCCCGGTTCACCGCCCACATCTGATATCTTGGTTGCGTGGCCTGGGGTTCCCAGACGGCATGGACCACCGGCGTAAATCCCTCCCGCTCCAACGCCTCGGCCATGCGTTTGAAAAAACCCGCGCCTTCGGCGGGCAATTCCTCCGGTTCAAAAGTGGTCATTTCCGGTTCCGCCGGGTGGCGTTGTCGGGAATGCACGAGAATGGTGTTGACGACGCCGGGAAACAGGGTGGCGAGGACGAACACCCCGCCGAGGATGTAAAGCAGCAGGTACATAACGTGTGGGTCTCCGTAAAATTCCGATTTTCGCATTTTCTGATGGATCGTGAAAACCGCTTTTACACCAAAATCCCGAACGGGGGCAACCGGCGCGTTTGGGAAAGTGGCGACGGGAAAGCCGGGCGCGCGACCCGGCCGCGGGGTCGAGCCGTCGAAGGAAGCCGCAGGGCCTACGCCTCGCCGCCGACCGCTCGGACCGGCCGAAGCGCCCGGCCGAAGGCGTCGTCCCGGTCGAGCAACAGCGCCTGGTCGAAGCGATTTAGGTCCAGGCAGGCGGCAAGATCCGCCGCCGGAAACCAGGGGCGCGCCGGGTCCCCGAACTTGCGGCCGGCGGGAGATGTTCGAAGGCGATCGGCGATGGAATGGAAATCCGGCCGCTCGCCCCGCAACCGGTCCCGCAGATATTCCGCGCAGGCGGTGTCCTCCGGCGAGGGTTCGATTCCGGCGGACCCCATGGCCACAATGGAAACCCGTTCGGGCCGGTTTTCCCGGACGTGGCGAACCACCGCATCCGCGTTCACGAAGGCCCCGGTCAACACGAGATCCGCGTCTCTCGCCGCGTCCAGACCCCGCGTCCCCGCGCTGGTGGTATGGACGAGGGATCGCCCGGCCAGGTCGGCGGCCAGGATCTGCGACGGGGAATTGCCGAAATCCGCGCCGCCCACCGGTTTTCCGTCTCGCTCCGCAACGAGAATCCAGTCCGGATGTTCCGTCTTCCAGCGGCGGGCCTCTGCGACTTTGGCCACCGGAAGGATTCGTTCCACCCCCCGGGAAAAGGCGCAGGGCGCCAAGGTGAAGGCCCGGAACACGTCGATCACGATCGCGACGCCCCGGGCCTTCCGGGCGCCGGCGATCCCGTGCAGAATGTCGATTCGCATGAACGGTCTCCCTTGGGTTGACGGCGGGCGGTTGCGAGCCCGCCGTCAACCCTGTTACAGCGCGCCGGGCAATTTCGGCAACCCTTTTCCCTCGGAGACGGAAGACGACGACCGGTTTACGGATGATTCACACGGGAGACGGCAAGGAAAAAACCACCGCGGCCCTGGGAATGGCCATTCGGGCAATGGGCCGCGGCCGGCGAGTCTGCGTGGCGCAGTTCATCCAGGGAAGCTGGACGCACGGGAAGCTGTCGGCCCGGAACGGTTCGCCGATTTGCTGGAATTTCACGTGACGGGGCGCGGATTTACCTGGAAATCCGACAACCTGGAAAAGGACGCAGCCCCGGCCCGGGAGGCCGGGACCCTGGCGGCGGGAAAAATCGCCTCGGGCGACCGCGCCATGGTCGTCCTAGACGAATCGACCTATCTGATCACCTACCACATGCTGGCCGTGTCGGAGCCGCTTCGGGTGTTGGCGGCCGGGCCTGCCGGGATTCACTTGGTGATCACCGGCCGCAACGCATCGCCCGGCCTGCTGGCCGCGGCGGACATGGCCACCGAAATGAAGGCCGTTCGGCGCCATTATCGCGCCGGGGCAAACGCCCAGCGGGGGACGGAATTTTAATTTCGGGGAAAAATTCCCTACGCTCGAGGATTCCGTCGGCGCAAAAAAAACGCCGCCGCGCCCCAAGGGGCATGGCGGCGTTTGCCGTCGGATGGATCGGTTGCCCGCTTGATACTTGGGCGTCCGCGTAAAGCTTGGATCGTCGTGGCCGCAAGGCGCGGCGGTGGTCTGGAAAATTTTGGGAGGCGTCGTCGTCGGCTCGGTTGACCTTTTGCCCAAAATTCAAGGTCGGTCGGGATGCAGGCGAAAGGCGGCGATAGGGCGGGAGAATCGGTCGCGGGATTTAGGAGGCGTATTCGCGATGGGTCCGCGCGGTACTTCAACGGGGAACGACCGGGTCCTTCCGTTCGGTCATGGGCGTTGCCTGGATGGACTTTCGAGCGGCCTCGGCGGAGTCCTGAAGTCCACGAAGGAAAAACATCGTCGCCCATTCGGAACTCGGATGGCGAAGGGCGGACCACATCTCGTTGTATTTCTGCTGTTCGGGGGTTCGTTTCATTGCCGACTCCTTTCACCTGGACCGGAACCCCTTCCGGCGCCAGGACGACGCGGTATTTCGTTGATATCCATGGGACTTGCCATGATTGGGAAATTAGTATACATCGATCCATAAGTCCAATGAATTGGTTTTATCGTTTCCATAAGGGGCGTTGATGATGGAAATGGAATTTCCCATTGATCTCTTGAGGACGTTCTCCACGGTGGCCGAAACCGGGAGCTTCACCCGGGCGGGAGAATCCTTGTTTATCACCCAGGCGGCGGTCAGCATGCAGATGAAGCGGCTGGAATCCACGGTGGGACAGCCGTTGTTTCGGAAAAAGGGGCGCTCCTTCGAATTGACCCCCGCCGGGGAAACGCTGTTGGAACACGCCGCCCGCATTCTGGCCGCCCATAGCGAGGCCATCGCCGAATTTTCCAGCCCCGGCCTCATGGGCCGGGTGCGATTTGGCTGCGCGGAGGGTTACGCGAGCCGGTTCCTGCCGGAGGTGCTCTCCGCTTTTCGCGCGGCCTATCCCAGCATTCGGGTGGACATCAAAAGCGCGCCGGACAAGGAATTGTACGACGAACTTCGGCGGGAAAAGCTGGATTTGTGTCTGCTGGAGGGGATGGGGGAAAAAGGGCGGGTGGTCCATCGGGAACCCGTGGTCTGGGTCGCCTCCCGCAACGGCGCCGCCCACGCGGAGCATCCCTTGCCCTTGGCGGTATACCACGACGGCTGCCTCTACCGGAAATGGGCGGAGGACGCCCTGCGGAAGGAAGGGCGGCGATACTGGATCGCCTTTTCCAGCCCCAGCCTGTCCAGCATTCTGGCGGCGGTGAAAGCCGGGTTGGCCGTGGCGCCCATCGGTGGCGGCATTCAAGATGAAACCCTTCGGATTCTGGGGCCGGAAAGCGGGTTTCCCCTGCTGCCGGTTTCCGAGGTGACCCTCCACAAATCGCGCTGCGCCGACGACGCCTTGGTGGATTGCTTCGGCGAATACGTGATTCAATCTTTCCGGCGGCTGGAGCC
>JBKHDD010000164.1:0-11037 GCA_046541515.1 Desulfococcaceae bacterium | reverse complement strand
GCCCTCCCCCTCCCGCCCTTCCGCGAGGTGCCGGGCGAAAATGGGGATAAACGTGACGGAGAGAAATCCGGAGGCCACCACATGGTTGAGAATCTCCGGAAGGACGAAGGCCACCTGGTAGGCGTCCACCCCCGCGTCGGCGCCGCCCACGAAGGCGATGGCCATTTCCCTCCCCAGGCCGATGACTCGGCTGAGGAAGACCGAAGCCATCATGATCAGGGAGGCAATGCCCACTTTTCGACCCAGGCCGGAGGATTCGGCGGGGCGGGATGTCGTTGACTTCATCGGGAATTCTCTATATGATATCGAGGTTTATGCGCCCCTCTCGCAACCGGCGATCTTGGTCGATCCCGGGAGATTCCGGGGCGATTTCGCGGACTCATCACGTTTCGGCCGGAAAGGCAAGCCTTTTCCGGGAACCATCGGCCGGCATTCGGCCCGCCGGAAAGGATGGCATGGAAAATCCGACCTCCTATCGAGAAAACTACGTCGCCTCGCTTCGGAACGAAATCGTCGATACCGTGGCGCGACAATTGTCGCCCATCGCCACCCATTACGGGTATTGCGACGTCCCGTTGGAAACCGACATCATGTGGCGCCCCATGGTGCTCATCATCGGAAACTATTCCTCGGGAAAATCGTCTTTGATCAACGAATTTCTGGGCGCGGAAATCCAGAAGGCCGGTCAGGCCCCCACCGACGACAGCTTTACCGTCATCACCTACGATCCCGAGGTTTCCGACGAAGAAAATATCCGAGTGACCGACGAGAACGACGGCAAAAGCCTGATCAACGACCCCGATTACCCCTTCAGCACCCTCCGGAAGCAGGGCCAGCGGTTCGCCGCCCATTTTCGACTCAAAAAGGTCAATTCCCCCTTTCTGCGGGACCTGGCCATCGTGGACACGCCGGGCATGCTGGACAGCATCACCGAGCGGGACCGGGGCTACGACTACCACGAAATCATCGGCGACCTGGCCCAGAAGGCGGACCTGATCCTGGTGCTCTTCGACGCCCACAAGGCCGGAACGGTTCGGGAGGCCTACAAAAGCATTCGGGAGACCCTGAACACGCGCACTTTCGAGGACCGGGTGCTGTTCGTCCTCAACCGCATCGACGAATGCGCCTCCCTGGAAGATCTGCTTCGGGTCTACGGCGCGCTGTGCTGGAATCTCTCCCAGATTACCGGACGCAAGGACATCCCGCCCATCCATCTGACCTACTCGCCCACCGCCAGCCAGAAGAGCGGGACCCGCCCCGAGCACCTGCCGTTGCTGGAGAACCAGCGGGAGCAGCTTCGCCAGGCGATCCTCAACGCGCCCAAACGGCGGCTCTACCACCTGGCCACCTTCGTGGAGGTGCAGGGCGAACGGCTGGTCCATTACCTGGAAGCGCTGGTGGCCTACCGGGAAAGCGCCCGGGAAGTCCGGTCGCGGTACTCGGTGATCGGCCTGATCCTGGGCGCCCTGGGCGCCGGGGCGGGCATCATGTCCATGTTGATGGTAGGGATTGTGGGGCCCAGCGCGCTATCCGCGGTCGGCCTCGGCGTCGGCAGCTTCGTTCTGCTGGTCTGGACGCTCGCCTTTCAGCGAAGGCTGGAACACCGTCAGCATCTCAAGCGGCTGGAAAGTCTGGACGAGCTGACGGATCTGGACAATCAGACCCGCCGGGACAGTTGGGACGCGGTTCGGGAACTCGTCCGCCATCATCTGGAAAAAGGCAACAAAAAGTATTCGTTTTTCGAGCTGAAGCGAGACGTGACGCTGGCCCGGCGCATCGTGGAGGAAACGTCTCGGGACATCCGGGAGGCCCTGAACGAATTGAAGCTGCTGAGCGAGGACGGAGAGCTGGCCGGCATCCCGGACCGGCTGCTGCCCGACCGGGAGGCGGAACGCCGGGCCGAGGAGATGGCCGAACTGGAACTGATGAAAGCCTACATGGCTTGAGACCTTCCGGCCGACTTCCGGACGTGTCGTAGTCCATGCTCCGCCCCCTCCGGTTTCGAATTCCGTTGCGATGGGCCGCTTTTCTGACTTCGTTGCTCCTGGCGGGCGTCGCCGTTTTTTTTCATCAGGGACTTGGCAGCAGCTGAAATACCGTTTGGGATTTCCATTGCTCAACCGCGCCAGATTGCACAGGGGCCAATGCAATCCGCCCCTATCCGACTCCGTAAAAACGGCGTTGGCATGAAAACGGCGCATTGAAAAATTCCGGGTCCCTTACCGGCCTGTTTCTGGCCCAGCGGGAAGCCCCGATCCGGCCGCCGGCCGCCACCGGGTCTCCGGCGCGGGCCGCGCTGGCGGATTCCCCGGCGGAAATGCGGGCGCCGGCCTGCAACATCGGTCGGCTTTCCGGCCATCAGAGCGCCTTTTGGCCGGCCGGTTCGGGAGAAATCCAAAACCGTCTGGATCGCATCGCGGAAATCATCAAGGCGCACCGGCCGGACTTGGTGTTTCTCAACGAAGCGGTCTGGGAATATGGCCATGGCGGAATCGATCAGGTCCGACATCTCGCCGGGCCGCCGATATGCCCTTTTGGATTTCCGGTGAAAACTACCATGTTGGCCTCCCCTTTTTTCGAAAGGCGGGGGGAAACGCCATTCTTTCCCAATGGCCGCTGGAGCCATTGAGGAATCCCCGCCTGGCGGGCCGAAAGCCGTTCTGGATCGTACAAAACAACCGCAGAATTTTGTGGCGCGGGGTCCACATCGCCGGACGGCGGGCGGCTCGGTGCATGCGGATGCGGTCCGGCCCTGAACAATTTGGCCCGGACCTGGCAAATTCTGGGAACCGCCGGAGACCGGCCGACCATTCTCGCCGGGGACTTCAACGGCGATCCGGGAGATCCCGCCATCTCTGCGGTCCGCCAAAGCCGGCGCTTTTCGGGGGTGGCGGACGGCCCGGCCACCTGCCCGCCGGGCCGGCCCGGGCGAATCGTGGACTACATTTTCGGCCCGGCGGAGTGGACGGCAACCGAACACCGGGTGATCCCTTCCACCGCGTCGGACCATTTTCCGGTGTTTACCGTTTTTCGCCTCGGCCGGCCGGAACAAGGAAAAAGGAAAGAAGATGAAGCATTTCAGTCGCTTTCGTGCGCTGAGGATGGTGGTCATAATGGGCGCTCTCTCCTCCGCCCCGGCCATGGCGGAAAAGATGATCTTCGTCACCGGCGGCATGTCGGCGCCCTATGTCCACGTGGAAAACGACCAGATCGTCGGCATGGATACGGAAGTGCTGATCCGATTTTGCGAATCCAAGGGCCTTTCGCCGCGGTTCCGGGCACTGCCCTGGAAACGGGCCCTCGCGGAAGCCCAGCAGGGACGGGCTCACGGGATTTTTTCCCTGTTTCGTTCGGACGGGCGAGATCAATTCCTGCACTTCCCAGAAACGCCGATCAATTCGGTCCGTACCGCGGCGGTCGGCCGCAAGGCGGACAATCTGACGATCAACAACCTGGAAGATCTCGAGGGGCTGCGCGTGGGCGTTCTGCACGCCTACAAGTACGGCCCGGAGTTCGACAACCTGACGGGCTTGGACAAGGTTTACTGCCGAGACAAGCGGGAACTGATCAACCTGCTGGATCGAGAGCGGGTGGACGTGGCCATGGACGCCGCCGATGTGTTCAATTTCAAGGTGCGGGAATACGGCTTTAACCGCGCCAAGTTTGAAATTTTGCACCAGACGCGGACCAATCCGGTTTTCGTCGCCTTCTCCAAGGCGGGGCTGGGCGAACGCGGCCAGGAATTGGCGACGGAGTTCGGCGCGTTTTTCCAAAAACTGGAGGAATCCGGCGAACTGGAGAACATCCGGGACGACTACCGGTAGACTCCTTTCTCCGAACTCAACGGCAATTGGGCCGTTGGTGGTTCGCAAAAGCAAAAAGCAGGCAAGCCAAAAAAGGGTTCCATCGGCCAAGGCCGCCAGGCCCGGATGAACCGGATGAAATGGATGCTCGGGGCGACTTTCCCGCGTCGGGAAGGCCGCTTTTTTTTTGCAATCCCCTTCCCAACCACCCCTCGCCGATTGGCTCCTTCCCCGCCTTCCAAAAGCGCCTCCTTGGGATCCTCGGCCGTTCCCAAGGGCCGCCCCGCCCCTGGCCACCGGTTTCCGGCTCGATTCCAGAAAAAACGCCATTGGAAGGAGCTTGAGCTTTTGAACGATCCCGCCGCCCTTCCTGGCGGGGGGCGACCATCTTTGCGGGACAACCATCGGTTCGTCGAGTTCGCCGATGGCCCGACAGGGTAAATTTTTTCCAGACTTAAAGACAATACCGTTCACTTTGGCATTTCAATTGGCCAATCGTGCAAGATTGACCAAGGGCGAATGCAATTCGCCCCTGCCATTTTCGGTAAAATGAACGGTATTGGACTTAAAGAGCAATCTTCGTTGTGGCGGAAGGCGTTTCGACGGCAAAATATTTTTTTGGCCCTTAAAAACAACCAATGGCATATCTTTTGCTTCATTTGCCTTGAGCAAAAAAGCCCCTATCATTGAAAGGATAGGACACCCGGGGGGGCGCCGGCCCGAAACGGCAATCCCCGCAAAACGAGAAAAGTGAAGGATACCATGAGTTTAATTCGAAACGTCAAAGAAAACCCGGAATCGCTGGAGTTGACCTACCGATGGTTCGAGCCGTGGCACAAGGCCGCCATCCTTTTTTTCGTTGTATGGAATGCCCTGAGCACCGCCATGTTTTACCCGGAAGTCCAACAATTTCTGGAGGGAGACTTCTCCACGCTTCGCAGGTTGTCGGCGATTTGCGTTTTTGCCATGCTTTGGCTGGTGCCTACCTACTGGATGTTGGTGCTTGTGCTCAACCGAACCGTTCTCCGCATGAACCGTCAGCGAGTGAACGTATGGCACGGCCCCCTTCCTTGGCTGCGGCGCAATACGGCCTTCGATTTGGATGAATTGAAC
Source organism: Desulfococcaceae bacterium (assembly GCA_046541515.1). Lineage (GTDB taxonomy): Bacteria > Desulfobacterota > Desulfobacteria > Desulfobacterales > Desulfococcaceae > CAYFVR01. The sequence continues at coordinate 6,121 of JBKHDD010000164.1, read as the reverse complement.
TATATCTGGGTGAACGAAATTGTCGCGGACCCCGAAGACGAAGACGACACCGACACGCTCCGCCACGTCATGGCCGTGCTCCGAAACGGGGAATCCCGCAGCCTGATTCCCAACATCCCGGACGAACGCGATTCGGAAATGGTCCGCCTTCGAATCCACGCCTGGCTCCGCGGGGGCTCCTGCCTGGGGCCAACACCGGCCCATCCGCCCGCCTGTTAGGTTCGCTCCATATCGACGGAATTGAAACGGGATGGCCTTTTCAAAGGCCATCCCGTTTCAATTCCGATTCTCCAGTCATCCCGTCGTTTTCGCCTACCCGCGCCAAACAACCTCGCATTTCAATCGGGCCATCCACGGCCCAAACCGACCTTGGCCACGAGGGCAATTTCCCACCGACAAACGAATCCTTGCAATTTTGAAAAACAAAACAAATTTGTTTCGAAATTACAGAACATTTCAAGGCCGGAGAAAATGGTCCGTTGGAATTCGGCGCAGGGGGACATGACAAATTGGCGTTGGCCCGGGGCGTTCCCCATGCGCCCCGGCGCCCGATTGCCAAAAAGAGAATTGGAACTTGGCTCTACTCCGCCTCTGCGGTAAACGCCGAAATCTCCCCAACGATCTCGTCCCACAGCGACGGAAACGCCGTGCCGTGCCCCAGCCCTTTGAATTCCCGGAATCGGGCGCCGGGAATGGCGTTGGCGATGTCCTTTCCGTGCTCGATGGGAACGACGGCGTCCCGGTCGCCGTGGAGGACCAGAGACGGCACTTTCAGGGATTTCAACCTCTCCCGCCGCCCTTCGGAAGCCAAAATCGCCGCCATTTGTCGCAAAAAGCCCGCGGGATACAGGCCCATGTCGTAAATTTCCCCGGCGATCTCCGCCTGCACCTTCGGGTCGTACAACTCCGAATCGTCCGCGAAAACCCGGCACAACTTCACCAGATAATCCTGATACGCCTCGCGGGAGCCTTGGGGCGGGACGCCCATCATCGCCTCGCGGGCGGCGGGGGTGGAAGGCGGCAGGTCCGGCTCTCCGGTGGTGGACATGAACGGAATCAGACTTTTCAACCGCTTCGGATGTTCCAGCGCCACAATCTGCCCGATCATGCCGCCCATGGACATGCCGCACAAATGGACGGTCTCCAGCTCCAGCGCGTCCAGCAGTCCGACCGTGTCGTCGGCCATGTCGGGAAGGGCGTAGGGAACCTTCAGCGACTGCCCCATGACTTTCCGGCCCATCAGCTTTTCCAGGTCCGGAATCTCCATGTGGTCCATTTTCTGGGATCGGCCGCAGTCCCGGTTGTCGAACCGCACCACATAATGGCCCGCCTCGGCCAATTTTCGGCAGAACGGCTCCGGCCAGGCGACCCGGGGGGTGGCCAGCCCGATGACCAGCGCCAGGGGCCGCGCGTTTCGATCTCCGAAGGTCTCGTAAAACAGCTGAATTCCGTTGCTTTCCACTTCCGGCATGGGAACATCCTTTCGTTTCGGATTCCGTTTCGTCGCAATGCCGCCCACGTTGGCCTTTCCATGGCGCAACCGTACCAGACGGACCGAGGACGAATGCGATTCGCCCCTCCCATTTTTGGCCGAAATGAACGGTATTGCGTTCAATCGTTTTCATTCGCCGCCCGCAGGAACGCGGCGCCCCGGGTCCCATGTGGGCGCCGGAGGTCGGGGTAAGCGGGATGATGTCCATTTCCACCTCCGAAAACCGCTCCCGGACGGCGGGCGCGGCCGCCGTTTCCACCCATTCCCGGTTGTCCGAAAATTCCGGCAGAATCATCTCCGGCGGCACGTTTTTCCGGGCGGCGTCCAGCCGCTCCAAGGCGAAACGAAGCTGGCCAGGCCGGTTCCGGACCAGCCCCCGCCCTTCCGGGCGGAATGTGGCACAGGGTTTCCATCTCCGGGCTTTTCACCGCCACCTGCTCGCCCCGCCCCTTGGCGCAGACCGCGCCGTCGGCGGGCCGATGGATCTCGAAGTCGATGGGGATCTTGATGGAGGCATCCCGGGCCCCGGCCCGGCAGACGAATTCGTCGCCGTAGCCCAGGGAGAAGATGTGTTTGGTGGAGGTTTTCGTCACGGGAAAAAGCACATCTTTTCCCGTTGACGATCGCACAGATCGATCCCGCCCGCGCGGAACAGCGCGAAACGGGCGATATCGCAATACTTGAGATAATTGCCGCGCCGGACGATCTGGAGGGGATCGAGGTCGTGAAAGGCCACTTTCATGGGGATTTCGTGAATTCTGCCTTGGGTCATTCCGCCGTCCCTATTCGTTTCATCCGCAGGGGAGCGCATGGGGCCCGCCGTTGGCCGGATTTTGAAGAAAGCCGCTTGAATCGAAAACCAGTGAGAACCAGACAATCCATTCGGCCATGAAGGATAAACGACTTTTTTCCAAAGGTCCAACCCGAAACCGCCGATGGCAATTCGAACCGGCGGTTTTTCGGAGGAAACCATAAAAAAACGCGAATTCCCTGGGGATCGGGGTTCAGCGACGAGGTTCGGGAAATCGCCTACGCGGTGGATGAAAACGGCCGCCGGGTCCGGGCGCAACCCCAGTGATGGGCCCCCAAAGCCGTCGCCAACGATCAGGCACGGAAAGTCATCGACGCGAAGATCCGCCTGATCCGCGCCGGAAAGCGCGGCCCCTTGGCCTGCCCCATGGTTCGGAACCGGATGGACGTGGAGTTTCCGGCCGACTAGGTGGGGCCGCCCCGGTGGCGGGTTCGCCGCCACCTCAAGCCCGCCGGGGTCGAAAGCAACGCCGCGCCGGCCGAATGGGCTTCGGTCCCCGACGGCCAATGCCGGTCCCCGGCCCGGCGGCACGCGGCGGGCGGCCCGGCGCCGGCCCCGGCGCGGGGATACGGACTCGCCGGTCCCGCGGAAACCGTGATGACCGCCTGCTCCGCCGGAACCGACGCCATCGGCCTGGCCACACCTCGGGCGCGGCCGGGGAGGTGGAGGCCATTTTTTCCATCGGCCGCCTGAAGCGGGGCGCCGTGCCGCCCGACCCGGAGCCGCCGGTCGCGCCCGTGGCCAAGGTCGCCGGAATCCGGGGAAAGACGGCCCTGTCCCAGCCCCTGCCCTTCGGGGGAAGCAACGCCGTGCCGGCGGTTTCGGCGGGGGCGGAGGTTTCCCGATGACCGGCGGGAATGGAGCGATGAAACGGGCCAACGCCGGGGATCTTTCATTGATTTGCTCGATATCCCATCCGGACGCCATCCGAATTTCCAATTTTTATTTTTCCACAGGCCGTGATAAATTTCCGTTTTCCCATAAAGCGCCGGAAAACGATTAAAAATTCCCGGTTTTCCGCGATGTTCGCCCGCGTTCGCCTCAATGGCCGGCAATCGCCCGCAAAAGATGGAGGCGAGCGGACAATTCTTGATCCCCTTTTCCGAGGAGCCAAACGAAATGACCGAAGACTACCGCGCCATGTGGCGGGACCTGGGACTGGACCTGGAGGCCCATGACGGGTTGCTGGGCGCGCTGGGCAAAGCCTACGAGGACATCTTTCTGGCCCAGAAAAACCGACCCGAAACCATGGGCTATTTCGATTTCGTCATGAGCGAAGTCCACGGCCTGCGGATCAAGGAGTTGCTGGACGAAAAGGCGACCGGTCGCAAAATCGTCGGTTCCTACTGCGTCTTCGTGCCCGAAGAGATCGTTCTGGCGGCCAACGCCACGCTGGTGGGGCTCTGTTCCGGCGCGGATTTCGCCATGGAGGAAGTGGAGAAGCTTTTGCCCCGCAACACCTGAGCCCTCATCAAATCCTCCTTCGGATTCAAACTCGGCAAGGTCTGCCCCTACCTGGAAAGCGCGGACATGGTGGTGGGCGAAAACACCTGCGACGGCAAAAAGAAAGCCTACGAATCTCTGAAGGATTTGGTGGACAATCTCTAGGTGATGGACCTCCCCCAGGTGAAATCCGACCAGGGCCGGGCCCTGCTCCGGGCCGAATACGACCGGTTCAAAACCGCCATGGAGCAATTGACCGGCGTCGCCGTCACGGCCGAATCCCTGAAGCGGGGCATCGAAACCGTCAACGCCAAGCGGGCGGCCATCCACCGGCTTTCCGCCCTCCGCAAGGCCGATCCCGCGCCCATCTCCGGCCTGGACTCGCTCTTGGCCAATCAGGTCTTTTTCTACGACAACCCCGCCCGGTTCACCGAATCGGTCCACAAAATCTGCGACGAGCTGGAAAAGCGAATCGCGGAGAAAACCGGCGCGTTCCCGGCCAAAACGCCCCGGGTGTTGGTTTCCGGCTGTCCCCAGGCGGTGCCCAATTGGAAGCTGCCGTGGATCGTCGAGACCTCCGGCGCGGTGATCGTGGGCGAGGAATCCTGCGTGGGCGAGCGGGGAACCCGCAACCTCGTGGACGAATCCGGCGAAACGGTGGAGGAGATGATGGCGGCCATCGCGGATCGGTATTTCCAGGTGGATTGCGCCATTTTCACGCCCAACCCCGACCGGTTGGCGCACATCCGGGAAATGGCGAGCGCCTGCAACGCCGACGGGGTCATCCATTACGGCCTCCAGTTCTGCCAGCCCTATCTGATGGAAGCCATCCCGGTGGAAAAGGCGCTGGAGGAAAACGGCATCCCCGCCCTGCGCGTGGAGACCGACTACGGAACGGAGGACGCGGGCCAGTTGAAAACGCGCGTCGAAGCCTTCATCGAGCAGTTGCGATAGCCGGAGGAATCGCGCCATGCGCTACGCGGGAATCGACATCGGTTCGCGGACCGTCGAGCTGGTGGTGGTGGACGCGGCCGGGGAGATCGAAATCAGCCGCCAGACCGACACCGGCTTCGATCCCCTGGCGGCGGCGCGGGAGCTGATGGAGGGGGTGGCCTACGACCGGATTTTGGCCACCGGATACGGCCGAAACGATCGTCCGCTTCGACGCCGGGGCCTGCACCGATGTAACCGGCTTCGGGCTCCTGGGCCATTTGGCCGAAATGGTCCACGGCTCCGGGGCGGGCGTCCGGCTGGAGGCGGGCCGGGTACCGGTGATCGCCGAAAGCCTGGAATTCGCCGCCATGGGACTGATCCCGGCGGGAGCCTACGGGAACCGGGAATTCCGGAAATCCATGATCGCATTCGCCGGGACGGTTGAGAGAGCCCTGCGGGACGTGCTCTTCGATCCTCAAACCTCCGGCGGGCTGCTGGTGGCGGTTCGCCCCGATCAGGCGGATGCCCTGGTCCGGGCGCTCCGGGAGGCAGGAATCGTGGACGCCTCGGAAATCGGCGAGGTGATCGAGGGACCGGACGAAATCATTTGGGTGGAATGATGGCAAGCTCCGGACCAAATGAAGCAAGCAAAAAATCGACGGAGGGAAATGCCGTGAAAGAAATCGACGCCCGGGGACTGGCCTGTCCCGCGCCCGTGTTGCACACCAAGGCCGCCGTGCAGGAAGGCGCGCCGGACGGCGTGAAAATCATCGTGGACAACGCCGCGTCCCAGCAGAACGTCCAGCGTTTTTTGGAGTCCAAGGGATTTCGGACCGAATTGGGACAGGCGGACGGGGATTTCTTTGTGGCCGGCATGGGCGGCGATTCCCAATCGGCGTCTCCACTGCCGGAAGCGGCCGCGGCGCCGGAGGCCGAAACCCGGAAGATCATGGTCATGTGCGCCAGCGACCGGATGGGCGCCGGCGACGACGTATTGGGCCGGAATTTGATGATCAATTTCATCAAGACGCTGAAGGAGATTCGGCCGGAGCTGTGGCGGCTGGTGTTCGTCAACGCCGGCGTCAAATTGGCCATCGACGGCTCGGAGGCGTTGCCGTATCTGAAAGAATTCGAGGAAAACGGTCTGAAAATCCTCGTCTGCGGCACCTGTCTGACCCATTTCGGCCTGCTGGAACGCAAGCAGGCCGGGGAAACCACCAACATGCTCGACATCGTCACGGCCATGCAGCTGTCGGACAAGGTGATCAATTTGTAGGTCCCATGGTGTCCATTCCCGGCGGCCCCGGGGAAAGCATCGGGGAAGAATCGACCCAAAATCAGCGGGAAAAGCCGCCTTGAATCGATCCCGGGACATCTGCCGCAACTTCGGCCGGCGGGCTGGGGCGCCGGCCGTCCCTTCGGTTCTTGCCGAGGTTTTCATA
>JBKHDD010000163.1:0-11060 GCA_046541515.1 Desulfococcaceae bacterium | reverse complement strand
TATTTGGAAAAAATGCCGGTCGCCAGGGCTTTCTGCACTTCCACGATATTGCTTCCCCGGCTAAAGGTTTTCTGGATCGGTTCTTCGGTTCCGGAGATGAAAATTTTCAGCTCGGAGTCCATGTCGAAATGGCCCGCCGATTCAATAATGAAATGGGTGATGCTTTTGTAGGGAATGCAGTGGTATTCGGTTTTTTTCCCCGTCACGCCCTGCTTGTCCACCAGGATCAGCCGGCGGTTGGTGAAAATGAACATGTCCCGGATCAGCTTGTAGGCCCGTTCAATGGTCTCGCCGTCGGCCATCAGCGCGCCGAGGTTTTCCTCCACGTCTTCCACATCCACTTCCGATACGTTGCCCAGCAGGCCGGAAAAAAGTCCCATGGTTTCCTCCATTGCGGTTCGTGATCGCGGAAACCGAAATTTTCGGGGGAAAAAGCCGGTTCCGATTGGGTAAATCCTTGCGGGACGGGCAGGAGAACGGTATGATTCCGATTTTCGGATCGACCGGCTTTTCGCCTCGTTCCGATTTCTTCAATTCCGGGGTCCCCTCCGGAGATCGTCCTTCCTTTTGTGCCGTTTATCGCCTTGTCGTCGAGGTTCCATGACGCTTCACGCCCTTGATTCCCAAACCCCCGGCGGCGTTTATCTCTGCCAGGTTTCCGAAACCGTTTCCTGCGGCGCATGTTGCGGGTTGTACAACGTGGCCGATCCCTCCAGGCCCGCACTGCAACGTCTTTTGGCCCGGCGGACGGAGCGGTTTTCCCGGGCGCCCCGGACTGCGGACGCCATTGCCGATTTCGAGGCGGAAATCCGAGCCGCCGAACCTTCGGAGCGGCCCCTGCCCGAATATCATCACTGCGCCTTTATCGGTCTCATCGGCCGCCACCGGTCTCGGGTGGGCTGCCTTCTCCATCCCTTGGCGGACGGAAACAACGGGCTCGATTTTCGCGGGCTCAGTTTTTACGGGGGAATGGCCTGCAACGGCTATTTCTGCCCGAGTTGCCGGGAGATGCCGGCCCGGATCAAACGAAGCGTTCGCGCCGCGGCGAACGATTGGCATTTGTACGGCATGGTGGTCACCGAGAGCCGGCTGCTGACCGGCCTGGTGGCGGCCGCCGAATCCCGGGCCAACCGGCGGCTCGATCCCGCCATGCTGTCCGCCGATTCCGCCGCTGCCGATGCCTTCCGGAATCTGCTCGCGTTGAAACGGGACTGGCCCTTTCGAACCGATCCCGCCCAGTCCGTCCATTATTTTTTCAACGACGGCCTCTATCCTCGGCCTTCGATTGATCCGACACGCCCGGGATTGGCCTCCACGGAATGGACTCCGTTGCTTTCGGAATTGGGCGGCGATTGGTCCGCAGACCAGGCCATTCCGGAAGCGGAATCCCGGATCGCCGCCGCCGTGGATCGTTTCGCGGCGGAACTCCGGCGCGCGGATGTCGCCCTTTCCCGGGAGGCTTGAATCGAAGGCGGTGGATGGTCGGTTCGGTTGGGGACGATTCCGTTGATCCCGGATTGCCGCCGGCGGTTTTCGAAACCGTTCCCGGCGGGCGCCGTTCAGGAGTTGACTTCCCGTGCGGTGGCGTTAGTTTTGAACTGTCCGCGAAATGAATCTTGGCGGCTTCCATTCAACCTGTTGACGCAACGGTTCCCGGAGGAACCATGACAAGAAAAACGGCGAAAATGGGGAAACCGCCATTCGCTGCGAAAGGAAGCGGTTTCAAACGCTTCCTGTTGGCGGGTTTGATTTTGGCGGCGGTCGCCGGCTGTGTTCCGGCCCAGAATCGGTCCGACCCCGGCACGGATGGCCAGCCCAAGGCTTCCCGGGAAATGCGTTCCCAGCTTTCCCTAGATCCGGAACAGTGGCGAATTGCGCGAAAATACGCGGCGGTGGCCGGAGAATTCTACGGGTACGAATACATTCCCGCCCGGGTGGAGCGGTTTTCCGAGGCGGACGGAGTCACCGAAGTGGATATCGCCTTTCGGATGCCGGATGGGGAAACCCATCGCGTGCGGGTGACGGGGCGCCCCTTTGGAGATGGCTCCACCCGAAGCGTTCAGGTGGAGCCCCTCCCGGGAGACGATCCCGCTTCCTGATCCGTTTCGGCCAATCCGCCCTGGAACCTGACCGGGACGACGTGGCCGGGGAACATCGCCCCCCGCCATCTTGCTCGCGCGCAAATCTTGCCTTTCCAGAGCGGATCGTCCCGTTTTTCGCTTTCGGTTCCCGCCGCTGCGGAAATCAGGGCGAGTAGGTCTCTTCCAGTCGCTCGATGTCGTCCTCGCCCAGATAGCTGCCGGATTGGACCTCGATGACCTCCAGGGGAATTCGTCCGGGGTTGGTCAGCCGATGGGCTTCTCCCGGCGGGATGTAGGTGGAGTTGTCCTCCTGGAGGATGGTCTCCTCCTCGCCTCGGTGGACCAGGGCCGTTCCCCGCACCACGATCCAGTGTTCCGCCCGGTTGTAATGCTTTTGCAGACTCACCGTGGCCCCGGGCTTTACCGTCACCCGGTTGACCCGGAACCGTTCGCTCGCCACCAGCGTTTCCGACGAGCCCCAGGGACTGTAGGCGGTTTTGTGGCCGATCGCCTCGTGCCGCCGTCCCGCCTTGAGCGCTTCCACGATCCGCTTCACCTCCTGCACCCGATCCCGGGGAGAAATGAGCACCGCGTCGGCGGTTTCCACCACGATGTGGTTGGAAATCCCCACCGCCGCCACCAGCCGGGACGAGGCGTGGAGATAGCTGTCCTTCACGTCGTGGAGCAGCACGTCGCCCCGCACCACGTTGGCGTCCCCGTTCTTCCCGCCCACCTGCCAGAGCGCCTCCCAGGAGCCCAGATCGTTCCAGCCGGCCGAAAGCGGCGCCATGGCCCCCTTTTCCGTGTGTTCCATGACGGCGTAGTCGATGGAATCGCTGGGGCAGGCGTCGAAGGCCGCCGGATCCAGACGGAAAAAATCCAGATCGGCCTGGCCTTCCGCCAGGGCGGTTCGGCAGGCGGAGACGATCTCCGGCGCGAAGGCTTCCATTTCGGCGAGAACCTCCGACGCCCGGAACATGAACATTCCGCTGTTCCAGCAGTATTCGCCCGAGGCCAGGTATTCCTTGGCCGTATCGAGATCCGGCTTTTCCACGAAGCGCCGAATGGCGAAGGCCTCGGCCGTTCCCCCTTCCGGTCTGGGCGCGGTCAGGGTGTCGCCCTTTTGAATGTAGCCGTATCCGGTTTCCGGCGCTTCCGGCACGATGCCGAAGGTGATCAGGCGGCCGGCCTCGGCAAAGGTCGCCCCCGTTTCCAAAGCGGCGTGGAGCGCGGCCTGGTCCTGAATGAAATGGTCGGCCGGCAGCACCAGCAGACCGGGGTCCTCGTCGTTGGAGCGGGCCCACAGGGCGGCCACGGCCACGGCGGGCGCGGTGTTGCGGCCCATGGGCTCCAGGATGATGGCGCCGGCGTCCTTTCCGATGGTTCGAAGCTGCTCGGCCACCATGAAGCGATGGTTTTCATTGCAAATGACGATGGGATCGCCGACGCCCCGGAAACCGTCCAGCCGCAGCAGCGTGTCTTGCAGCATGGTCCGGTCGCCGGTGAGTTCCAGCAGTTGTTTGGGATACAGTTCTCGGGAGAGGGGCCAGAGTCGGGTGCCGGACCCGCCGGCCAGAATGACGGGATAAATCATGATCCATCCTCGCGGGTTTCGAAATGGCGGAAGCGGCGCCGGGTTCCCGGCGGTTCGAATGTCAGATGTAGTTTTTTTCGCTCAGAAAAAAGAGCACGTTTTTGACGGCTTCGTTGGGGGTCATGGTGGAGGTGTCGATCCGCACTTCGGGGTTCGCCGGCGCCTCGTAGGGATCGTCCACGCCGGTAAAGCCCTTGATCAGCCCGGCCCGGGCCTTGGCGTACATGCCTTTCCGGTCCCGCTGTTCGCAGACCGCCAGCGGCGTGGCAATGTGGACCTCCACGAATCCGCCGTAGGCCTCGATGGTGGACCGGATTTCGGCCCGGGTGGCGGCGTAGGGCGCGATGGGGGCGCAGATGGCCACCCCCCGGTTTTTGGTGATCTCGCTGGCCACAAAGCCGATGCGCCGGACGTTGATGTCCCGGTGTTCCCGGCTGAAGTTCAGCTCTCTGGAGAGATTGCGGCGCACGATGTCCCCGTCCAGCAGGGTCACGGGCCGTTCGCCCATTTCCAGAAACCGGGAGTGGAGAATCCGGGCCAAGGTTGATTTCCCGGCGCCGGAAAGGCCGGTGAAAAAGACGGTGAGCCCTTGGCGACGGGGCGGAGGGTAGGAACGTTGGAGTTCCGTGATCACTTCGGGGAAAGTGGCCCATTCGGGGATGCGCCGGCCGGTGCGGATGCGATTCCGGACGTCGAACCCGGTGAAAGAAATGGCCTGACTCTCGGGCGGGACGGCGTCGGAGAACCGGAATTCGTCCTCGAAGGGAAGGTAGACCATTTCCGGATAGGCCAGAATTTCAATCCCGATTTCTTCGGCGGCCGTTTGCGCCGCTTCCTGGGATTCCCGCGGGGCGTAAAACGGTTTCCCATCCGCGGCAAGACCGGGATTGGCGTGATGGGGTCCGACGATGAAATGGGTGCAGCCGTAATTTTTGGCGATGATGGCGTGAAGCAGGGCGTCCCGGGGGCCGGCCATCCGCCCCGCCAGAGGCAGCAGGTTCAGCAGATGGGTGTCCGGCGGGTATCTTTTCATCACCTCCCGGTAGCAGCGAATCCGGGTGTAATGGTCGAAGTCGCCCGGATGGGTGATGCCGGCGGTGGGCAGGATCAGCAGGTTGGCCTCGGCGTCCCGCATGGCCCGCCGGGTCATCTCGAACTGGGATCGATGGATGGGGTTCCGGGTCTGAAAGCCGACCACCCGCTCCCAGCCCAGCTTCCGGTACAGGGCGCGGATTTCCGCCGGGCTCTGGCGGAGCTGCTGGAAGTCGTAATGGAGCGGCAGATGGATTACCTCCAGCCGGCCGCCCAGGTAATGGTCTCCCGTGGCGTGGAACAGGTGGCGGACCCCCGGGTGCCCTTTGTCCAGGGTGCCGAAGACCTGGCGCGCCTCCTTTTCCCGATCCACCTCCCAGATGTCCTCGATGTGGAGCACCGCCAGCAAAAAACCCTCCGGGTCCCGCAGGGCCACCGACTGGCCGGCTTCCAGCCGCCGGGCCTGGAGATCGCTCACGTCCAGGCAGATGGGCATGGGCCAGAACGACCCGTTTTGAAGGCGCATCCGATTGAGCACCGACTCGTAGTCGGCGTTGACCATGAACCCCGTCAACGGGGAAAAGGCCCCGGTGGCGATCAATTCCAAATCGCACATCTGCCGTTCGCTTAAGGCGATTTCGGACAGGTTGTTGGCGAATTCTTTAAACATGGGAATGCGCTCCGGTTCGACCCTAACGTCGACAAGCGGGGCGGCGGAGTTCGCGGCGAGATCGTTCATTAAAGCCTCCGAAAAAAACAGGGAACGTTCACCCGAGGCGGGAGCGGGAAATGCGACTGACGAACGGGCCTCCGGCCGGACGCCGGAAGGCGGGGGGGCGAATAGGGTTTCTTTAATACGACGGCGCGGAAAGATCAAGCCCCGGCTGGCGGCTTGATCTTTCCATCGATCCTGCCGGCAATGCGAAATGGGGGGCGAAGCGCGATGTCGGACGGCGCCCAAATCCGCCGGCAATGGTCCATCGAAAGGGAATCGGCGCAACGGATGGCCATATCCCGGATTTTAGGCGCCCCGGCGGGAAGCTCCCGGCCCGTAGCGTTCGGCCATTTCCCGGAAATGGTTCGCCTCGTCCTCTCGGCCCCGTTTTCGGCATCCGGCGGCGTAAATTCGGCATTTTTCCGCCAGGACCCGCCGGGCGGCCCGTTCCTGATCCGGCGAGAGGTCGCCGGCGTCCAAAAGCTTCCGTATGCTTTGCACCCGGTACCGGTCCAGGCCCGCCATGCCGGAGAGCTGGTCTTCGTGGCCGCCGTGCTTGACGATGAGCGGCGTTTCGATCAGGTGGACCGGATGTCGCCGGGAAACCCGGAGCCAAAGGTCGTAGTCCTCGCAGGCCGGAAGGGTTTCGTCGAACCGGCCGACCTCGTCGAACAGGCTTCGGCGGACCATGACCGCCGAAGGGCTGACCAGGCAAAGCGCCAAGGAGGGCTCGAAGATCATGCCGGACCGCTTTTGGTGTCGGCGGCGCGGATTGACCCGGACGCCGTTTCGGACCCAAATCTCTTCGGTCTGGCAGATCAGCGCCTCGGGATGTTCTTCGAAAAAGGCGGCCTGGGCCGCGAGTTTTCCCGGGAGCCAACGGTCGTCCGAATCCAGGAAGGCGATCAGCGATCCGCGCGCGACGGCGATTCCCCGGTTCCGGGCGGCGCCGACCCCCTGGTTGGATTGGCGGAAAACCCGGATTCGGTCGCCGTATTCCCGGAGCAAGGCGGGCGTTTCGTCGGCGGAGCCGTCGTCGATCACCAGCAATTCAAAGGGGGAATATGCTTGGTCCAACACGGAATCGACGGCGTTCCGAAGAGTCCAGGCCCGGTTATAGGCGGGGATGACGACGCTGATGAGCGGAGAGGTATTCATGAAAGGTTTCATACCCGCGGGGACGGCGGGATGCAAGGCCGTTGGAGAAGGCGCCGGACATTTTTTTCCCCAATGGGAAGGCAAACGGGATTTTATTTGGAATCCATGCTTTACAAAATCGTTGCCTTCAAACAATTGATTTGGTATTTGGACCTAAAGCGCCTTCAGATGTTTGACGGAACCCCAATATCACATCGGTTTTTTTCTCGAACGTTGAACGGTCCATCAAAAGGGAGGTTTGCATGAAGAAGTTTCTGGGATTGAGCGTCGCGCTGGTATTCGCCCTGCCCCTGTTCGTCGGCGTCGCGCCCCCGACGGTCCAGGCCAAGACCACATTCGTGACCATCGGCACCGGCGGCATTACCGGAGTTTATTATCCCACCGGCGGGGCCATCGCCAAAATGGTCAATCAGAAGCGGGAGGAATACGGCATCCGCGCCACGGTGGAATCCACCGGCGGCTCGGTTTTCAACATCAACGCCATCATGTCCGGCGACCTGGAGTTCGGCGTGACCCAGTCCGACCGCCAGTTCCAGGCCATAAAGGGCATGGCGGAATGGGAGGAGAAGGGGCCCCAGGAAGAGTTGCGGGCGGTCTTCAGCATCCATCCCGAATCGGTGACCCTGGTCGCTTCCGTGGATTCCGGCATCGTCAAGGTCGCCGACCTCAAAGGCAAGCGGGTCAACATCGGAAATCCCGGCTCCGGACAGCTTCAAAATTCCATTGACGCCTTAAACGCCGTGGGACTGAAACCCGACACCGACATCAAGGCCGAGCGGGTCAAGGCCGCCGAAGCGCCGGGCCTTTTGCAGGACGGCCGAATCGACGCCTTCTTCTACACCGTCGGTCATCCCAGCGGCGCCATCAAGGAAGCCACCGCCGGCGCCACGAAGGTCCGGCTGGTGCATATTGACGCCCCCGGCATTCAGGCTCTAATCGAGGAGAAGCCCTACTACGCCGTATCCACCATCCCCGCCGGCGCCTACCCCGGCGCCGTCAACGGCGACGAGGACGTGACCACCTTCGGCGTGAAGGCCACCTTCGTCACCTCTTCCAAAGTGTCCGACGAAGTGGTCTACGCCATTACCAAGGAAGTCTTCGACAACTTCGAAGAGTTCAAAAAGCTGCACCCCGCCTACCAGGTGTTGACCAGGGAAGGCATGCTGGAAGGCCTATCCGCGCCCATCCACGACGGAGCCATGAAGTACTACAAGGAGGTCGGCCTGAAATAGGTCGTCCTTTTCTCGCCTGATTCGCGGCGGCGGGTCCCGAGCCCGCCGCCGTTTCCGGGAAAGCCTTCGGGCTTGCGGCGGCCTCTTTTTTGGAAAAGGGCGTCGCGATTCCGATCCGGTTTCGCGGGCCGCGCTTCGGGTCCGGGTTTCCCCGGAAACGCCCTCCCCGCCGGCCTTCGGGCCGGGTCTCCCCAAAAAAATCCGGGTTGCCCTTCGCGGCAGACCTTCGGTTGGCCGGAGGCATGGGGCGGGGTCTGCCGGGCCGCTTTTCATCGGTACGAAAAAAGTCGGAACGCCGTTTGGTTCCGCGTCTCATCTCGGAGAGGATCGACATGAGCAGTGAGGATCAACGCCCCTTGGGGGAAGACAAGGATCTCGCCCGCCGTCTGGCGGAGGAGGAGGAGGGGATCGGTCGGCGTCCCAAAGGACCGGCCCGGTTCGTCATTCCCGGCATCGCCATCGTTTGGAGCCTGTTTCAGCTTTCCATCGCCAGCTGGCTCATCCTGGATTCCACGTATATCCGCGCCATCCACCTGGCCTTCGCCATGGCGCTGGTCTACTTGAACTACCCGATGTTCAAGCGTCCTCGGTTCGGGCTCAAGTTTCTCTACACCAAAGCGCGCATCCCCGTCCCCGATTACTTCATCGCCGCGCTGGCCGCTTTTTCCGCCCTTTACATCGCCGTCTTCTACGAAAGTCTGACCCTTCGCTATGGCGATCCCATCATCTGGGATTTGATTTGCGGCGGCGCGCTGGTGATTCTGCTGCTGGAGGCGTCGCGACGGGTCATCGGCCCCGCGCTTCCGGTCATTTCGATCCTCTTTTGCGTCTACGCCTTTTTCGGACCCTACATGCCGGACCTCATCGCCTTCAAGGGCGTGTCCATGGACCGGTTCATGGGGCAGATGACCATGTCCACCGAGGGGATCTACGGCATCCCGCTGGACGTATCGGCCACCATCGTGTTTCTGTTCGTGCTCCTCGGCGCCATGCTGGACAAGGCCGGCGCCGGGAATTATTTCATTCAGCTGGCGCTAAGCCTGCTGGGCGGATTCAAAGGCGGGCCCGCCAAGGCGGCCATCATGGGCTCGGGCCTCACCGGCCTGGTTTCCGGCTCCAGCATCGCCAATATCGTGACCACCGGCACCTTCACCATCCCGTTGATGAAAAAGGTCGGCTATCCCAGCACAAAGGCCGCGGCTTTCGAGGTGGCGGCCAGCACGGACGGGCAGCTCATGCCGCCCATCATGGGCGCGGCCGCCTTCATTATCGCCGAATACGTGAACGTGCCCTACGTCGAGGTCATCAAGGCCGCCGCCATTCCCGCCTTCGTTTCCAACGTCGCGCTGTACTACGTCACCCACATGGAGGCGTCCAAGCTGGGCCTTCGGGGGATTCCCCGGGCGGAACTGCCGCCGTTTCGGAAAACCCTGATTTCCGGCATCCATTTCTTCATTCCCCTCTTTTTCCTGCTCTACGAGCTGATCATCGCCCGCCGTTCCCCGGAACTGGCCGCCTTCCGGGCCATCAGCGTACTGGTCGTCATCATTGTTTTGCAGGAACCCATCAAGGCGTATCTGAACGGCGAGTCGATTCCCCAGGCCCTGCGGCGAAGCGGCTTGCTGATTTTGGACGCCTTGGCTTCGGGCGGCCGGAACATGGTTTCCGTGGCGCTGGCCACCGCCGCCGCGGGAATTATCGTTGGCGTGGTGGCTCTGGGGCTGGGCGGGCTGATCACCATGGTCATCGACACTCTTTCCGGGGGCAATATTTTCCTCATGCTGTTGATCACGGCCATCGTCAGTCTGATCATCGGCATGGGGCTGCCGACCACGGCCACCTACATCGTCATGGCGTCCCTGACCGCCCCGGTCATCGTCACCATCGCCGGATTTCAGGGCTTCGCGGTGCCGCTGATCGCCGCCCATTTGTTCTGCTTTTATTTCGGCATTCTGGCGGACGATACTCCTCCGGTGGGGCTTGCGGCCTATGCCGCGGCGGCCATCGCCAAATCGCCGCCCATCGCCACCGGGGTCCAGGGCTTTTTGTACGACATCCGGACCGGCATTCTCCCCTTCATGTTCATTTTCAACACCGATCTGCTGCTCCAGGACATCTATAGCTGGTCCCAGGGGCTGCTGATCTTTTCCATGGCCTGCGTCGGGAATTTTGCCTTCGCCTCGGCCACCCAGGGCTGGTTCGTGGCACGGAATAAATTGTGGGAGATTCCGCTATTTCTCTGCGTGACCTGGATCATGTTCCGGCCGGACGCCATGGCGTCCTGGTTCGGTGTCGGCCAGGAAAACCGGTACTGGTTTTATTTGTTGGGCCTGGCGCTGTACGGGGTGATTTATCTGATCCAGCGGCCCCGCATTCCGAGACCGAAAAAGGTGGTCGCGGGCCTGGCCTGACAAAACCGCCGTTATTTGTTTTTGCCTCCCGCCGCCGGCGAGCATGGCCTTGGGAGGGAAGCGACTCCCGCGGCCGGAAAAAAAGTCCGGCCTTCGCTCGCCTCCAGGCATTTGACAGCGGAGGCGCCCCGTTCTACTTTTCACGGTTGGATGCAGGGCGATCCCACTCTTGGGTGGAGGTTTTATGCGGGCAAGGATCAGGTATCGACCGTTGGCGGGTCTAATTTTGGCGGGTTTTTTTCTTTTTTTGACGGTCGGATGTCAAGCCGGTTTTTTTGGAATTGGAAACCAGGTTGCGCCCGAAAAACGAATTCCGTTTTCTCCCGGCGGTCCTCGTCAGGGCCTGTACAAGGCAAACGATTTTCTTTTGGCCTACAGTTACATCGTTGACGGCAGAAGTCTCCAGCTTTCCGGAACCGCCGAATTGCGCGGCGGCGCCGAAGGGTTTGGATGGCTGAATCGGTTGTTTGTCAGCGCCTATTTTTACGGAGCGGATGGACAAATCCTGGATCACGAGGTGTTGCTGATTCGGGGGCGGGGCCAAACCGAGGACAGTTGGAACTTCGCCAAAACTCTCGAACTGCCCCCGGGGGCGGAAGGCTTGGCCTTTGGCTATTCGGGACAAGTCCGGGGCGTTGGCGTGGATGCGCCGACGTGGAGTTTCTGGGGTACGCCCTATCCATGAATTTTGGTTGTCTCACCAATCTTTGAAAATTTTGTTTGAAGGTTCCGGCCCGAGAACATTTCCCGAATTTTCCGAGGAACCTTTCAGACTATCTTGGTCAGACTATCTTGGTCAGACTATCTTGGTCAGACTATCTTGGTCAGACTATCTTG
>JBKHDD010000162.1:0-11171 GCA_046541515.1 Desulfococcaceae bacterium | reverse complement strand
AGAAGTAGGCCGATTCGGCCGTCGCTTTCCCCAAAAAATAGAAACGCCGGAGCGGAAATCCATCGCTCCGGCGTTTTGCGTTTTGGACGATTGCCAACGCCTTTTCCCCGAAGGCCGGCCTTGGGTTGCGGGAAAAACCCCCCGACATTCTGCCGCGCGCGGTCGCTCGACGAGTGAAGACCGGCGTCCGGCTCGTCTCTATTCCTCGCTGGCGAATCCCTCCGAGGCGTGATTCACCAGCGCATCCCCCGGCCCTTCCACCACGATGAACGCCTCCACGCCCTCCAGCCGGTCGACCAGCTCGATTCCCGCCTCCGGCCCCATCACCATCAGCGCCGTGGCCAGACCGTCGGCAAAGGTGCAGGTTTCCGCGATCACCGAGGCGCTGACCACCCGGTTGGTCACGGCCCGGCCGGTGCGGGGGTCGATGACGTGGGAATACCGCTTTCCGCCCGCCATGAAGAAATTGCGGTAGTCGCCGCTGGTGGCGAAACCCTGGTTTTCCAGCGTGGCCACCCGATAGACTTCGCCCGGGGCCGCGCCGGGGCGGGGGCGGTTGATGCCGATCCGCCATTTCTCGCCGTCGGGCCGTCGGCCCGCGGCGTAGATTTCCCCGCCGATCTCCACGATGTAATCGGCGTGCCCCGCCGCTTCCACCAGTCGGGCGATCTGGTCCACGCCGTATCCCTTGGCGATGGAGCCCAGGTCCAGGGCGATGCCGGGTATCCGCTTCACCAGGAAGCCGTCTTCGGAAACCGAAATGTGCTGGAAGCCCACCGCGGGCAAGACGGCGGCGATTTCCTCCGCGTCCGGCACTCGCCGCTTTTCGCTCCGGCTGCCGAAGCCCCAGAGATTGACCAGCGGATTCACCGTGGCGTCCCATGCCCCTCCCGTCAGCCTGAACAGCCGAAGCCCGACGGAAACCACCTCCAGGAAATCGCCCGAGATGGGAAAGGGCGTGTCCACCCGGGCGTCCCGGTTGAAGCGGCTGATCTCGCTTTGGGGGTCGTAGATGGACATGCTCCGGTTGATTTCCGCCAGCCGATTGTTGATCCGGGTTTCCAGGTCGCTCAGATCGGTTTTTTGGGACACGACTTTGACGTGATAGGTCGTGCCCATGGTGTGGCCCTGAATGAGCACTTCCCGGCCCCGTTCCGCCGCGGCTCGGGAGCCGGAGGGGGCCGCCAGGACAAGGCCGGAAAGCGCAAGACCGATCCAAATGGTCATTCTCCAACGTGGCATCCGAAGAATCATCGGTTTCGTTCCGTGGAAAAAGTTGAAAAGAGGGGAATGGTCCGTGGGAACGGTTCGAGCCCGGGAACAACCTTGGATTCGGTGGTCCCGCGTCCCGGGACCGCAAGCGCTCCATGGCCGACGCCCAAGGCAATCCGCCGATCAGCAGATGCGCGGCAGCTGTTCGCCGGCCAGCATGCCGACGATCCGGTTGCCGCCGATGCGGGTTTCCATGAAAACCTTGCCGGGATGATCCGCCACCGCCTCCCCGATGATGCAGGCCTCCCTGCCCAGGGGATCGGCCTGGAGAATTTCCAGCACCGATTCGGCCCGTTCCTCGGCCACGAAGGCGATCAGCTTGCCTTCGTTGGCCACGTAGAGCGGATCGAAGCCGAGCAGTTCGCAGACGCCGGCCACCGCGTCCCGCACCGGCAGCCTGTCCTCGCGGATTTTCACCCCGACGCGGGAGCTTTGGGCGATCTCGTTGAGGGTGGTGCCCACGCCGCCCCGGGTGGGGTCGCGCAATACGTGGACATGGGCCGGATGGGCGTCGAGCATTCGGCCCACCAGGCCGTTGAGGGCGGCGGTGTCGCTGACGATCTCGCTCTGGAACTCGATCCCCTCCCGCCGGGTCATCACGGTCATGCCGTGGTCGGCCATGGTGCCGCTCAAAATCACCTTGTCGCCGGCCCGGGCGTTGGCCCCGGCGATGTCCACGCCCTCCCGAACCAGGCCGATGCCGGCGGTGTTGATGAACAGCCGATCCGCCGCGCCCCGGGGCACCACCTTGGTGTCGCCGGTGACGATTTGGACCCCGGCGGTTCGGGCCGCGGCGGCCATGCTTTTGAGCACCCGCTCCAGGTCGGCGGCGGGAAAGCCTTCTTCCACGATGAGGCCCGCGCTGAGAAACAGCGGCCGGGCGCCGCACATGGCCACGTCGTTGACCGTGCCGTTGACCGCCAGGTCGCCGATGTCGCCGCCCGGAAAGAAAAGCGGGTCCACCACGAAGGAGTCGGTGGAAAAGGCCAGCCGGACCCCGCCGACTTCGACGACCGCGCCGTCGTCCAGCCGGTCGAGGGCCGGGTTGTCGAAAAGGGGCAGCAGGGTTTCGACGATCAATTGATGGGCGATTTTGCCGCCGCCGCCGTGGTCCAGAAGAATGGTGTCCGATTCCATGGGTCTCCGAATTTCAGGTCTAACCTCAATTCCGTTCATTTTGGCGAAAATTTGTAGGGGCGTATCGCATACGCTCTTGGCCAATCAAGCACCATTGTTCATGGGGACTCCCAAAGTGAGCGGTATTGGGTCGAACCTTATTTGCTCCGCCGGAGCTGGTAAACGTACACGTAAGGCCGTCGCGATTCCGGCAGCAACGCCGCCAAGTTCCGGTCCAGGGCCTCGCGGGTGTCGCCCGACGCGACGATGGTGTCCACGAAAATGCCGAAAAAACCGTTTTCCACGCCCGCCTCCCGAAGCCGTTTTCCAAAATGGCGGGCGGAGGATTTGGCGATTTCCTGGTGGTAGAAGATGTTCAGGTCTTCGCTTTTTTCCACCAGTTCGGCGATTTCGTCGGCGTAGTGTTCCCGGTTGCGCTCGCTGCGCAGGTAGTAGGCCAGCCGTTCCCGATCCCGTTCGGGATTTTTCTCCCCGTCGAAGGGCAGTTGGGTGATGACGCCGTATCGGGCCTTGGCCTCGTTGTACCAGTCCCGCATGCTGTTTCGTATGCCCCGTCCGAACAAAATGTTTCGGGGCGCCAGGATGCCGTCGTAGATGATGACGTCTTGAAACGGCAGCAGCACCGCGTTCTCCACCATAACCGGCATTTCGGGTAGCATCTCCTCCAAGGAATTGGTCAAGGCCAACACGCCGAAGACCCGGGGGTCTTTGGAATCCATTTCGATGAACACCGCGTGCTTTTTGAGCTGTTTGAAAATGCAAAACGAGCCCCGTTTGAAATGGCGCCAGCCCGATACGATTTCCAGCTCCTCCGGCGACAGCCCGTCCGGGTTCGCTTCGACGTACCGGGCCACCCATTTCGGATCCCCCCACAAGGCATCCCGCAACGGAAGCAGGTCGGGCGGGGGGAGCTTGAGAATTTCCTCGGGCGTGCAGGCGCCCCCGTTTTTGCCTTCCGTTTCCCGATCCACGAAGGCAAGCAGGCCCGTGTGCAGTTTGAAAAACCGTTGGCGCGCTTCCTCGGGAAGTAACATGGGCCTCCCTCTTTCGAGTTGCGGGTTGAATGGCCGGGCGGTCCCTATTCCTCCGAATGGAACCGATACCAGGCGGCGCAGGCGCCTTCGCTGGAAACCATGCACGGACCCACCGGCCGCATGGGCGTGCAACGTTTGCGAAAGAGCGGACATTCCGGCGGGGTGCGACGGGCGGTGATGACCTCGCCGCAGGCGCAGCCCGGCGGTTCCGGCACGTCTTCCACGGAAACGTCGAAGGCCCGGCGGGCGTCGAACGGCGCGAAGGCCTCTCGGATGAACAGGCCGCCGTCCGGAATGTTTCCCATCCCGCGCCAGACCGCGTCGCCGGGTTCGAACACCGTATCCATGATCTGGCGGGCCTTGGCGTTGCCGTTCTCCGTGACGGCGCGGCCGTAGGCGTTTTCCAGGGCCGGCGCGTCCGCCTCCACCTGTTCCACCAGCCGCAGCACCGCCCGCAGGATGTCCGTCGGTTCGAAACCGGCCACCACGCAGGGCAGGGGATGACGCTCGAACAGCGGTCGGTAGCCGTCGAGTCCCAGCACGATGGAGACGTGGCCCGGCAGCAGAAAGCCGTCGATGGCCAGTTCCGGATCGGCGGTGAGGGCGAACAGGGCGGGCAGAACCCGTTTGTGGGCCGAAAAAACGCGGAAGTTTTCCAGCCCCGCCTGGCGCGCGGCCAAGATCGCCGCCGCCACCGTGGGGGCCGTGGTCTCGAAGCCGATGCCCAGGAAGACCACCGTCCGCTCGGGCCGCTTGCGGGCCAGCTCCACCGCGTCGGTGGCGGAGTAGACGATGCGCACGTCCCGTCCGGCGGCCCGCTCCTTCTCCAGCGTGGAATGGGCGCCCGGCACCCGCAGCAGGTCGCCGAAGGTGGCCACCGTCACGCCTTCCCGCCGCGCCAGATCCACGAAGGCGTCGATCTCGCCCTGGGCGGTGACGCAGACCGGGCAGCCGGGCCCGGAAAGCAGGGAGATGGTTTCCGGCAATACGCCGCGAAGGCCGCTTCGGAAAATGGACATGGTATGGGTGCCGCAGACCTCCATCAGCCTGACGGGCCGGCGGCTTTTGGCGCGGATTTGTTCGATCAGCGGACGGGACAGCTCGGGGTCCCGGTACTCCGCCATGTGTCGCAGGCTCATATCGTCATCTCAATCCCGGCGTCGGGAGATTGGTCGGAGGAATCGGAGGGCTGTCCGCTTTCCGGTTCCCCCGGATCGAGTTGTTCCGGCGGCTTCGGAGGAATTTCCGGTTCCTTTCCCTCGCCCAGGCGGCGGAGCAGGGCCGCGCGCTGGTCCGGGGAAAATTGCCGGGCGATGGCCTCGGCCAGCAACTCCGGATCGCCGGGCAGCGCCACCATCTCGCCGGGGGACAAGGGCGTCTCCACCTCTTCGGGGGCCACCATCATCGCCTCCAGATGATTGATCAGCGTGGCGTCGTGCCGCTCTTCGATCCGCAGCAGAGAAATGCATTCCTTGGCCGACACCGTTTCCTGGGCCCGGTCCCGCAACAGGGTGCGGTCGAAAACCATGTGGTCGAATCGGTCGCACAGGGCGACGATGGCGCCTTCCACCGTGCGCGGCGTTTCCAGCTCCAGGTCTTTCAGCACCGCCTCCACATCGGCCGCCGGAATGCCCTCCGGCGCCTGTTCCGCCGGCGGGAACGGTTCCATTTCTTCCAGGGCCCGGCGATGGAGGATCATGGCATTGTGCCATAACGAGGCGAATTCCGCCACCGCCCTTCGCTCGGGGTCCAGCTCCAGCCCCTGGGCCAGGGCCCCGCAGAAGAGCGCCCGGGAAAGGCACAGGTTGACGCATCCGGCCATGTGCTCCAGGTAGGGGATTTCCACGGCGAGGCGTTCGTTGATCTTCCGGACTTCGGGAATCTGGATGGCCCCCACCCGCAGGGTGTCGATCAGGCGGATCAGCCGCTCCGGCGGGCGGCCGCCGTAGGTCTGGTAGAACCGGGTCCGGGGATAGACGGTGTCGAAGGGCGACGGGTAGCCCAGCACCCGGTAGCGGGTCTGGCTGCCCAGCCCCTTGAGGGTGATTGCGGGCATTTCCTCCAGCATGAAGACGTGCTCCACCAGCCGCCGGGTGTTTTCCCCGATGTGAATCTCCCCGGGGACGCCGCTGCTTTCCAGCCGAAAGGCGTAGATGATGGCGCCGCCCTGGGCGGTGTAGTCCACGCAGGTTTCGGCGCCCATCATGACCATGCGCATCCGGTCGATTTCCCGGTCGCTTTTGGGATCGGAGGTGTTGATGCCCACCCGGCATTGAAACCGAAGGTCTTCGATCCGAACGCCTTCCCGGTCTTCCCGGGAAAGGCCCCGAAGGCGGGCCGAGATGGCGCCGTAGTTGTCCTGGATCGCCTCCTGAAGCCGTCGGTTGATGCGTTCGGCGGCCGCCACCAGTTGAAGGGCGCAGGCCACGGCGTCGGCGGGATGGGCGGGGCTGGCGGGGCTCTGGTCCTTGGGCGTTCCAAAAATGGCGACGATCTGGTCCCCCACGGTTTTGTCGAACATGCCCCGATATTGGGCCAGCAGCTTGTGGCCCTCCCGGAAGAATTTCTTCATGAACTCGCCCATGAGGTTGTCGCCGAGGATCATGTTGAGCTTGGTGTAGTTGCAGATGTCGGCCACCAGCTCCGTGGCCCACACCAGCCCGAGCTGCTGCTTGTTGTCGCCGATGAGCCGGGAGACGCCGGGGTTGAGCCGTTCCAGGGTCTCCTCCATCACCTGGTTGGCGGTCAAGAGCTGGCGGTTGGCCACCTGAAGCTCCTCGGTGCGCTCGGCCACCCGCCGTTCCAGCTCTTGGCTGTGCTCCTTCACCTGGCGGTCGTATTCCTTCAGGTCCTCGGCCATCCGGTTGAAGGCGGTGGTCAGCTCCCCGATCTCGTCGGCCGAGGTCACCTCCAGGTGATGGGCATACTCGCCGCCGCCGATTTTTTCCACCCCGCTTTTGAGCCGCTTGACCGGCGTCACGATGCGCCGCTCCACGATGGTTTTCACCAGAAAGGCCAGCAGCAGCCCCACGGCCAGAATTCCCAGCAAGGTGGCCACGGCGGTGTGGCGGGTCCGCAGATAGTGCGCCACGCCGGCCTGAACCATCAGCACGGCCACCGGTTCCCCGGTAAAATCGGGCACGGGCATGAACTTGCTGATGCCGCCGCCGGTCCGGATGTCCGTGATGTGAAAGGGCTCGTTGCGTTCCAGCACCGCTTCGAATGTGCCCACCCCGGGCATGACCAGATCGGAGGATTCCGGCCCGGCCGGGGAAGCGGCGGCGATCGGTTGCCCGCCCACGAAAATGGCGCTTTGCACGTCCAGCCGCCGGCTCAAGGGATCGGTGAGGATTTCGGGCCGGGCGTTCACCAGCCGCCGAACCACCAGCGCGGCGACCACTTCGTTTCCGTCGCGGGCGTAAATCGGCGCGGCGCCGGTGAGCGACAGTACTCGGGTGCCTTCGGCCATCAGCCGCCGGTCCACCGAAAGGCCCTCGGCTTCCAGTTCTTTCAGCGTCAGGATTTCCGTCCCGCCCTCGGTTTCGCCGCTCAACGCGGCGTCCATGTACGGTTTTTCGGGGATCGTATCGTCCAGCCGCGAGGGGGCGTGGGATCGGACCAGCACACGGTTGCTCCGGTCAAACACGGTGATCATGTCCAGCCGGTCTTGGGCCGCCGGTTCGGCCCAGCCTTCGCCGATTTTTTCGCCCATGCCTCCGGTTCCTTGCAGAAAACGGAGGATGTTGCGCTGGGCGTAGCCGGTGGCCAGGCGCGCCATTTCCGCCTCGGCGTTCCGGTAGATCAGCGTGGCGATGCGCATGTCGGAGGTGATGGTGTTCACCGCCTGCTCCTGGATTTTCCGGCTGTAATACACCAGGGAAAAAATGGTGGCGATGACCATGGGCACCACCAGCACCAGGGCGAAGGAAATATTGAGTTGGGCTCCCAGCTTTAACCGTGTCACGGCGGTTCACCCTCCCGGAAAGCGTCGCGCGAAAAACGTTTCCTTATAATATCCGGCCGATGGCGGCGCAAGGGAAAATCCGGAGGGGGCAGGTTCAATCGGCTGAAATCGTTTTGTTTTGGCTTGAAACCGGCGGTTTCTCCATGCGTTGTTCCGGGTGGCCCGTCGTTCCGGATTTTTCAAACGCCGACCGGATGGCCTTCACGCGTTTGCGGTTGGCCCCGAGGTCGCTGTAGCCCACCCGGGAGGCGGATCGAACGTGAATCATCCGCTCCGCGGGATTCAAGTGAAACAGCGCGTCGTCCACGAAACGGAAGATCCTGGAGGCGAAGGTGGCGTGCATCCACTCTCCCGTATTCTGGACGACCTCGGCGCGCGGCATGTCCCGAACCGCGGAAGC
The DNA here is from genome assembly GCA_046541515.1 of Desulfococcaceae bacterium. GTDB lineage: Bacteria > Desulfobacterota > Desulfobacteria > Desulfobacterales > Desulfococcaceae > CAYFVR01. The sequence goes on along the minus strand of JBKHDD010000162.1, from coordinate 3,364 downwards.
CAGTCGATCCCAGGCCGCCCCCGGATCTCCTTCGAACGAGAGCGGTTCCACCCGATGGCCCTCGTCCGTCGCCTGGCTGGAGACGCAGTTGGGGGAATCGGGACACGGGGGGAGTTGGTTTCCGGTCAGATCGAAATCCGGCCGTTTTCCGGAACAGCCGAAAAAGCTCATGCCGACGAAAACAATCAGGGGCCAGGTGCGCATGGAACGCTCCTTTCAATTTTGGGATTCCGGCCGAGACGGTTCGATTGCCGCCTGGCCAATGGTTTCCCCAATGGTAATGGCCTTCCATGAAAAATCCAACAATCGGCGGACTTCGGCGATTTCCACCGGTTTCGGAACGGGCCAGTTCCCTTCTTGCCTTCAAATATGAAATTTTGGAGAGATTGGAGAAATCGATATCGAGAATTCGGCGGGAAATATTTTGGAACGGAATGGTTGCACTGCCGCCCGCGACGGCGTTGGCGCTTGGATCGCCGTTCGATTCAATGCCGGTTGATGGGCACCCGGCCGGGGTCGCCGACGAACGGAAGGATCGGCAAGCGAGGCAGGGATAGCTTGGCCGAATCCCGGAATTGGGAAAGGCCGATGACCATTTCGGCGTGTCCTTTTGACGGCTGGGCTTTGTAGGTGCCCAGCAGCCGGTCCCACCGCGGCAGATTGAATCCGTAATTGCCGTTGGTCTCGCGGACGAGGACCGAGTGGTGGACCCGGTGCATGTCGGGCGTGACCACGATCAGCCGGAGCGCCCGATCCAGTTTTTCCGGAAGACGGATGTTGCCATGGTTGAACATGGACGTTGCGTTCAGGGCCACTTCGAAAATCAGCACGGCCAACGGCGGCGCCCCGAGGGCGGCCACGACCGACAACTTGATGGCCATGGAGACGATGATTTCGATGGGGTGGAAGCGCAGTCCGGTGGTCATGTCCAAATCGAGGTCGGCGTGATGCATCATGTGCAGCCGCCAGAGCGCCGGGATGGCGTGATGAATTGCACGCTGGACCTATGCCGCCAAATCCGGCGCCAACGCGGCGACGAGCACTTCGAGCCAATGGGGCAGGGCCCATTGATTGAGCAGCCCCCAACCTTGCTCGGAGGCGAGCAGGGCCACCCCGACGGGAAGAACGGGATACACCAGGGCCACCGACAGGGGGTTCAACGCCACGATCGCCAAGTTGGCGAACCAGCGATGGGGCTTGGATGTCGTCAGCCGTCTTCGGGGCGCGAAACCCTCGGCCGCGGCGGGAAGGAGGAAGACGCCGAAGAACGCGCCAAAACGAATGAGCAGCATTTGAAGCTGGCCAAGGAAATCCAGGCCAGGGATTTCGACTCCCTGACGGCCCACGCCACGATTGTCTTCATGCGCCACATGTTCGTCGCCCGCCGCGTGAGGATGGAAACCGACCACCGCTCGTTCGGGGACTTGTTCCGCGCCTGCTGCGAGGAGGTCGGGGACATCGATTTCAGGGAGGCCATCCATCGCATTTTGACGCTCGCCATGGAATCGCTTGAAGACGGAACGCGCCATTGCCGAAAGACCGCCCAGAAACCCATAAACGCCATCATTGACGCGGCTTTTAACCAAAATTTGCTTTTAAAGATCGGCCTTATGAGTGGTTTGACTTGACGGCCGAAGGTCGAAAGTCGAATCCAGGTGTTCCACAATCCGGATTGCCGGTGGGCAAACGAGCTGACCGTCAAGACCGCTTTTTTGACGCTTCTTTACAAAGACATTCTCTACGTCATGGATTCGGAGCGCGAGATCGGGCGGAACCGGGCCGACCTGACCATGATTATCCGGCCCGACATGCGGAAGTACGAGATTTTCGACGTGCTGATCGAGTTCAAATATCTGACTCTCAAGGAGGCGGGGATGAGCGGGGAGCAAGCGAAGGAGCTGACCCGCGAGGCACTTCGCGAGCCGCCGGGAATGGCCAAAAAGATGGCGGAGGCCCGTGATCGGGCGATCCGTTACGGCGACGAATTGCGGAAGAAATACGGGAACCTCCGGTTGCGGCGGTACGCCGTGGTTTCGCTGGGCTTCGAGCGGATTTGGTGGGAAGAGGTGGAGGGGACCGTTCCCCGGCGAAGGGAGCTTTGGGAAAAGAAGGCGGAGGGAATTGAAGGCGATAACGCCTTTGATTTTAATGGAAAGTAAGCGCGACGGCTGAATTCTTCCTTTCCCTTTTGCCGTCTCTGAAACCCGCTGGGCTGGCCAATGGATTGGTCCGCCTCACCCTTCTTCCGGCCATCCAAATCGTTCCAGGTCGATCTTCGCCCGTCCGTCCAATTCCACGCCCTCCGCTTCCAACAATTCCCGCTGAATCCAGGCGCCGTCGCCGTCGGACCGGGGGCTGATCTTTCCGCCGGCGTTGATCACCCGGTGCCAGGGAAGGTCCCCGCGTTCGTCGGGGAGGCGGTGAAGGGCGTACCCGACCATCCGCGCCGTGCAACCGCCCGTCAGTCGGGCGATTTTGCCGTAGGTGGAAACCCGGCCTTTCGGTATCCGGGCCACGGTTCGATAAATTCGTTGGTAGGTCTGGGAATTTTCGCGCTTCACGGGACCTGATTCCTTTTACTTCGAATCGTCGGGGCTTGCATTCGGGAAATGGGTGGACTACATTCCGCGCGTTTCGGGAATTTTCGCCGTTCGACAGCCTCCGGTTTTGTCGGAGGCTGGTTCCGGATGGGATCGGATGGGAAAAGACCCCGCCAGTTTTTCGCCGGCTCAGGCCGGCTTCCCCAAACATTCGGTCTGCGGAATGGTTCGTAGGACGCTCCGTGCCGAACCTTGGAATCCAAACTTATGGCCGCACTGCTGGAGGTCAAGAACCTGGTCAAACGGTACAAGGGCAACGTGACCGCCGTGGACGGCGTCAGCTTCGCCATACCCGACGGCGTATGCTTCGGCATGTTGGGGCCAAACGGGGCCGGTAAGACCACCACCATCGAGGTGATCGAGGACATTCAGCCGGCCACCGATGGCGAAATTTTCTTTCGGGGCGAGCCACGGTCGAGCCGTTTTTGCGAGCGGATCGGCATCCAGTTTCAGCATACCGCGCTGCTGGATTTTCTGACGGTTCGGGAGACGCTGGAAACGTTCCGCAATCTCTATCCCCGGGGAACAGACGTGGACCGGCTGATCGAACTCTGTCAGCTTGGGGAGGTGGCGGAGCGGTACAGCAAGCGGATTTCCGGCGGGCAGAAACAGCGGCTGCTGCTGGCCATGGCCCTGGTCAACGATCCCGAACTGGTCTTTCTGGACGAGCCGTCCACCGGACTGGACCCCCAGGCCCGCCGGAATCTCTGGGACATTGTCCAGGCCATCCGGGACGAAGGGAAAACCGTGGTGCTGACCACCCA
>JBKHDD010000161.1:0-11175 GCA_046541515.1 Desulfococcaceae bacterium | reverse complement strand
AAGCGATTTTCCCGTTCGCGTTACCGACGTGAACGGCGTTTCCCGGATCGTGGCCCTGGAACTTCAGTCCTGGTGGAAGGATGATCTCCCGCTGAATCTCCTGGATTACCGAACGCGCTATCGGCTCAAATATCGGATGGAAGTGATTTCCTGCGTGGTCCTTCTCCGGCCCTCAGCCGCCGCCACCGACCGGTTCTCGGACAATGAAGTCGATTTTCGGTTCCGATTGATTCGGATTCCGGACTTCGACGCGGAGGAAATCCTGCGAGACGATGTCACTTGCCTTCTCCCGTTTGTCCCGCTGATGAAAAATGGTCCGGATCACCTACTGGAAGCCGACAACCGGATTTACGAAAGCCCAGTCCCACGATCCCAAAAATCCGACATGCTGACCTCCATGGCGATCCTTTCGGGACTGGTTTCCAAAGACCTCACCACCCAATTGATTCAACGAAGGAGGGACATCATGATTGAATCCCCCGCCTATGAAATTTTCCGGGAAGAATGGATGAAGGATGGACTCCGCGAAGGACTGAAACCGGCCCTCCAGGCACTCTTGGAAATCAAGTTTGGCGAGGAAGGGCTTACGGTCTATTCGGAAATCGAAGCCATCGACCGCATCGAATTGCTTCAGGACCTGGTTGGGGTGATCAAAGACGCGAAGACGCCGGATGAAGTCCGGCGATTTCTCGCCGCCGCAGAATAACCGAATCAAGTTACCACCGATTCCGAGCCAAATCCGTCGTCCACCACGCCGACCAAGGGAGGTTCCCATGCAGACCCGCACCGAAACCGACTCCATGGGCGCCGTCGAAGTCCCCGCAGATCGTTATTGGGGCGCCCAAACCCAACGTTCCCTGCTCAATTTTCGAATTGGAGAAGAGCGGATGCCCCGGGAAGTGATCCGGGCCCTGGGCATTTTGAAAATCGCCTGCGCCCGGGCCAACGTGGAACTGGGGGCGTTGGACACCAAAACCGGAGAACTTATTGAAAAGGCCGCCGCCGAGGTTCGGGACGGGGCGCTGGACGGCCATTTTCCCCTGGTGGTTTGGCAAACCGGCAGCGGCACGCAAAGCAACATGAACGCCAACGAAGTCGTCGCCAACCGCGCCATCGAAATGGCCGGCGGCCGGCGGGGCAGCAAGGACCCGGTCCATCCCAACGACCACGTCAACCGGTCCCAGTCCTCCAACGACACGTTTCCCACAGTGATGCACATCGCAGCGGCGGAGATGCTTCATCGGCGGCTGTTCGGGGCCCTGGAACACCTCCGCTCCGCCCTGGACGAAAAAGCCGACGCCTTCTCGGACATCGTCAAGATCGGCCGGACCCACCTCCAGGACGCCACCCCCCTCACCCTTGGGCAGGAGTTTTCCGGCTACGCCAAACAGGTGGAGCTGGGCATCGGGCGAATCGAGGATTGCCTGCCCAATCTGTATCGACTGGCCATCGGCGGCACGGCCGTGGGCACCGGCCTCAACGCCCCCGAAGGCTTCGACGAGGCGGTGGTCGCCCAGATCGCGGGGCTGACCGGACTTCCCTTCGTGGCCGCGGACAACAAGTTCGAAGGGCTCGCGGCCCACGACGCCATGGTGGAAGCCAGCGGCGCGGTTCGCACCGTGGCCGTCAGTCTGATGAAAATCGCCAACGACATTCGCTGGCTGGGCAGCGGCCCCCGCTGCGGCATCGGCGAGCTGAACCTGCCGGCCAACGAGCCCGGCAGCTCCATCATGCCCGGCAAGGTCAACCCCACCCAGTGCGAGGCCATGACCATGGTGGCGGCCCGGGTCCTGGGCAACGACGCCACGGTGGCATTCGCCGGTTCCCAGGGAAATTTCGAGCTGAACGTGTTCAAGCCGGTGATCCTCTACAGCCTGCTACAGTCCATCCGCCTGCTGGCCGACGCCTGCGTCAGCTTCACCGACAATCTGGTGGTCGGGCTGGAAGCCAACCGGGAACGGATCGATCAGCTCCTCCACAATTCCCTGATGCTGGTGACGGCGTTAAGCCCAAAAATCGGATACGACAAGGCGGCGGAAGTGGCCCACGAAGCCCACAAATCCGGGGGAACCCTCCGGGAAACCGCCGTCCGGCTGGGCTACGTCACCGAGGCGGAATTCGACGAGATTGTCCGGCCCGAGGCCATGACCCGTCCGGGCATTCCCGGAAAATCGAGGGACTGAGCCCAATTTCGGCCGACGCTTCGGCGCGACGAGTCGCCCCGCTCGACTCCGGCGGCAACGCGTCCGGGATCGGAACGGATATTTCCGCAAATCCCCCGATTACCAGTGGGGCTGGTTGCCCACCCGTTGCCCGACCACTTCCAACGTGTCGGAGATCACCACGATCGCGTCCGGGTCGGTTCGGCGGACCAGGCTTTTGACCCGGGCCATCTCCCGGATGGTCACCACCGTGTAGATCAACTTTTCCGGCTCTCCGCTGTAGGCCCCCTCCGCGCGCAGGAAGGTCACGCTCCATTTCAACCGGTACAGGATTTCCCGGGCCACCCGGTCGGGATGGCGGGAAATGATGAGGATGGCCCGCCGACGGCTCATGCCGGTGACCACCACGTCGATGATGTTGGAGGTCACGTACATGTAAATCAGCGTAAAAAGCGCCGCGTCCAGGGAAACGGTGAAAGCGGCGATCAAAAGCACCACGACGTTGAACCCCAAAAACGTGCTTCCAATCTTGATGGAAAACCGATTCAGCAGAATCACCGAGAGCACGTCGGTACCGCCTCCGGAACCGCGGGATTTCAGTACCAGCCCCGAACCCGCCCCCATGAGAATGCCCGCGAGCACTGCGGCCAGAATGGGATCGGTCACCGGCAGGGGGACGGTAACCCACTCCACCATCAGCACCAGGGAGACCATGCCGACGATGCTGTAGACGAAAAAGCGGCGGCCCACGAACCGGTAGCCCAGCGCGAAGATGGGGACGTTCAACAGAAACAGCCCCACCGATACGCCGAGCCAGGGAACCAGATAGGCGATGCCCAGCACAAGCCCCGTGAGGCCGCCGCTGAGGAACTGAAAGGGGATCAGCACGCCGTTGATGCACAGGGCGTTCAGCAGGTTCCCCGTCAGGATGAGGGCAAAATTCCGAAAAATTTCCCTGGGCTCTCCCAGCAGAGACGGATGGGGACGCAGGCCCGCCGAATGCGGCGCCTGGGTGGCTTCCATGGCGGTCCTCCCTTCGTCGAAGGGTCGGGTTCGAAAACGGCCGGGTTTCGGCCATGGGCCGAAGGACCCCGGATCAAATAAAAAGCCGACCGTTTCCGATCGGCTGAAACCTGTTGGGCCAAAGGGGACCCGGCGATTCCATGGTCACCCTTCGTACACTACCCGGTACTTCCGGACGTAATCCACGGGATTGTAGGATTCCTTGGCCTTTCGGATCCCCGGGTCGTCCAGATCCTGCTCCCGATTGACGTAGGAAAAATCCGGATGATCCGCCAGGAACATCTGATTGATGGCCTGGTAAACCCCCTTGAATGCAATCATTCCTTTTTCGAAATGGATCAGCAGGTGGTCTTCGTCCATGCGTTCGCCCACGGTAAAGGCCACCATTCCCTCGTCCACCAGCAACCCGCCGCCCATCAGGTTTTCCAATTGGTTCCAATGCTCGAAGACCCGGATGATGGCCTGGTTTTCGGCCTCCAGGGTATCGTCCGACTCGCAGTCCCGCCATCGACACCATTCCTCCTGGGTGTCCAGGGCCGCCCGGACCTGGGTCGCATCCAGCGGGATGTACCGATAATCGTACTTCTTCAAAAACTGGTTCAGCAGATTTTTCTTTTTGTGGAACCGGTTTCCACGCAATTCCACCAAATCCGATACCGAGTAGAGATAATCCCAGTGGCCCCGGGTCTCATCCAAAGAAATCCGGTCTCCAAGGCTTTCCGACCAGCGGTCCGCCAGGTTCCGGGGCACCCGGATGAAATTGGCGCCGTGAGGCAGGTTCCGGGTCAGGACATCGGACCAGTCGTCCCGGTCCCATCGCCCCACCGGCGCCCATAAAAAGTTTTCGGAGCCGTTGTTCTGCCGAAGCCAGACCAGATCCTCCGCCCAGGCCCATTCCAACTCGTATGCGGGTCCCCAGCCCCACAGGTTGACGAAGCTGTAATCCGAGGCCGCCCATGGGCTTTGACGCAGTTTTTCAAGATATTCCGACTGCCGGTCCAGCGTGACCGGCGAAAAGGACAAGGACATGTTTCTCCTTTGGGAAAGGTTGTGCCCGCCGGGAGGATCGGGGCGGGAAGTCGCGGTCCGGCCGCTGCGAAGCCCTGGAAGGGCCATAAAGGACCAGGGGCGATTGACGAAACGGCCGGTTTTTCGTACATTGAAAAACGTGTGGAGGATGTTGCACGATTCTCCCCCAAATTCAAGGGGGGGTTTCCCCCATTCCGCTCCGAACGGCCCTGGGGGCGCAACCGGTTTTTGCGGGGGGGCGCCACATCCGCCGAATCCGATTCCGGCCCGGGCGAACGCCTCCGAAGCCGTCGCCCGCGCGCCGCGCAACCATTCCGGACGCCGTCGAAAGGCCCGCCGTGCCCGAATCCCATTCCCGCCTTGAAACCGGACTCGTTCAGGCCGGCGCCCCCCCGACCGGCCATCGGCGGCGCGGCCTGCCAGTGGGACGGCGCTTTGGCCCGGCGGGCTCCGTGATCCGGAGGCTGGCGTCGCTCGCGACGATTTTCGCCGCAACGACGGCCTTGGCCACCCCCCTCCAGCATGATTTCCGCGTGCGCAATTTCACCGGTGAACGGCTGGAAATCCGGATTGGACCCCACGGGGTTTGGACGGACGGTCCGACGCGCTTTTTCGTTTCCGAACGGGCCTGCGGGGAATCTTCCCTTGTTTTCGCCGATCAATGCGGGTACGAAATATGCGGCGTCGGCGCCCGCACCGGTTTCTCTTACGGGTGCGTGGATATTTCCGGTTGCGCCCCGGCGGGAATTGATTTTGAGGCGGATCGTCGCCCCATCGTGGACGGCGTCGCCGTCTGCGACGGTTGTCCCCACCTTCCCTGTCCCGACGACCCGGACGACAAGGAGGTTTTCGTTTCCTGTTTCATCGACGCCGCCCAATCGGTTTTTTCCAACGCGGCAACCTCCAAATAAGCCTGATTTCTTCCGGGCGCCGCCCGGATCGTCCCGGGGGTCCGGAGCGCCGGATCATCCGGCTTTTTTTCCGAAGCGAATCGAAATCTTCTCATCCCCATCATGAACGAATCTTTTGCCCAAAGGGATCCCCACGCGCGAATCGCCGCGTTACGCCATCAGTGCCAGGCCGCCGAAGAACGGGCCTTGGAGGCCGAAGCCCGGCTTCTGGCCCTGACCGAAGAACGAGATCGCCTGAACCGGCGTCTGGAAGCCTTGGCGGCCCTGAACCGGATGAACGGCGCGACCGCCCACGAAATCAGCGAATTCGTGCTCCGGCAGGCGCTTCGGCTGACGGACAGTCCGGTGGGCATTACCAGCTACGTCTTCGAGGAGCGAAACCTTTTGCTTCCCGTCTCCTGGTCGCCCGGGCTGGAGGAAACCTGCTTCGCCCCCGTTCCGGCCCACCAGCGCATCGACGTGAACGGCATTTGGCGCGATGTGGTGGAACGAAAAGCGCCCGCCATTTGGAACCGCTACGGAAACGACGTCCGGCTGCCCGAAGGCCATATTCCCATGCACCGGCTCATGGCCGTGCCCATGATGGAAAACGGCCGCTGCGTCATGATCGCGGCCCTGGCGAACAAGGAGACCGATTACGAAACCGGCGACGCCGACCTGGTGGCCGATCTGCTCAAGGGCATGTGGAATCGGATTCGGGCCATCGAGATCCACGCCGAACTAAAAGAAAGCGAACAGAAATTTCGGAGCCTGTTCGAGTTTTTTCCGCAACCGGTGGTTCTTCTGGACCTGGAAACCAACGCGCTGACCGAGGCCAATGAAATCTTTTGCCGAACGTTCCGCCTGGAGCATTCGGGGATTATCGGCCGCACCCTGAACGATCTCGGCCTGCTGCGCGAGGATGACCACGCCCGGTTTTTTCAGGAAATCCGACGTCCCGAGGGCGTCCAGGCCATGGAGGTGAACCTTCGCACCGGGTGCGACCAGCCCCTCGTCATGCTGCTGTACGCCCGGTTCATCTGGACCGCAGGCCATTCCTCGGTCCTGGTCATCTTCGCCGACATCACCGAATTGAAACGGTTGCAGCAACGGGTGGAAGAAAGCCGCAAAACCGAGGCCATCATCAAACTGGCCGGCGGCATCGCCCACGAATTCAACAACGCCCTGTTCGCCATTACCGGGAATCTTGAGTTGCTGGGCATGGAAATCGGCGACAAAGGCCGTTCGCCCCGTTATCTCAAGGCCATGAACCAGTCGGCCCAGCGAATGATCGACCTGACCAACAAGCTGCTGGCCTATTCCCAAAGCGGTCAGTTCGCCCCCATGCCGGTGCAGCTCGGCGCGTTCATTCGGCGAAACATGCCGCTGATGCTGGCCTCCGTTCCCTCCGGCATCCAGGTGGAAAGCCGTTTTCCCGACCCCCTCCCCCCGGTCAAGGCCGATCCGGCTCAGCTTCAGGCGGTGCTTTCCGCCCTGTTTTCCAACGCGGTGGAGGCCATCGAGGGAACCGGCCGGGTGATCGTATCCGCGCTGTCCGAATCCGTCGAAGCGCCGGACTCGGACCTGTCCCCGGGACCCTACGCGGTCATCAGCGTTTGCGACACCGGTCGCGGCATGGACGAAGAGAAGCAGCGCAAAATTTTCGACCCCTTTTTCACCACCAAATTCCAGGGGCGGGGCCTCGGGATGGCGGCGGTGTTCGGCATCGTCAAAAACCACGGCGGCGGCATCCGGATTTTTTCCTCGCCGGACCGGGGCACGGAGGTTCGGGTCTACCTCCCGGCCCAGGTCGGCGCCGACGAACAGCCCCCTGCCGGCGGCGGCGGGACCATGGAGCCGGGAACCGGCGCCATTTTGGTCATCGAGGACGAGGAAATGGTGTTGGACATCAGCCGGGCCGTGCTCCGCAAGCTGAACTATCAGGTCGTCGAGGCCCGCAGCGGCCTGGAAGCGGTCTCCATCGCCCGGGAGCACGACGGCCCCCTGGACGCGGCCCTGCTGGACGTGGGCCTGCCGGACGTGGACGGCGGTCAGATTTTTCCGTTGCTGAAGGAGGCCCGTCCCCACATGAAGGTCATCGTTTGCAGCGGTTGCTCGCTGGAAGGTCCCGCCCGGCAGTTGCTCCGGGACGGGGCCGAAGGGTTCATCCAGAAACCCTTCACCCTCTCCGCCCTGTCGGAGACCCTGAAATCGGCCCTGACGCCGAAAGGAGACGCCAATGAACCGTCGTCAACTGCTTGACGCGCTCATTTCCAACGCGCCGGTCAACCGGCGCGAATTTCTGAAGGAACAATTTCGCACCGCACTTCTGCTCACGGCCGGGGCCGGCGCCTTTTCCGCCGCCCGGCCGGCCTGGAGCGCCGACCCGCCGGACATCGGCGTGGCGGTGGGCGATCCGGGCGCCGCGACCCGAAAGGCGGTGGATTTGCTGGGCGGCATGGGCCGGTTCGTAAAATCGGGCCAAAAAGTGGTCGTCAAGCCCAACATGAGCTTCGCCCACGACGTGGACCGGGCCACCAACACCCATCCCGAAGTGGTGCGGGAGCTGGTGCTGATGTGCAAGGAGGCCGGGGCCGATCGGGTGCGGGTGCTGGACAATCCCCTGCGCAACGTGGAACTGTGCATCGAGGGGGTCAAGCAGGTCTGCGAGCCCATCGACAAGGGCATGGTGCAGGGGCTCACCGACGACCGCTTCTACGCCGAGACGGCCATTCCCCGGGGCGAAGGGATGAAGGAAACCGACGTGATGCGCGACGTGCTGGACGCCGACGTGCTCATCGCCGCGCCGGTGGCCAAGTCCCACGGCAGCGCCGGCGTCAGCCTTTCCATGAAGGGGATGATGGGACTGATCTACAACCGCTGGGTCATGCACAGCCGGTTCGATCTGCACGGCGCCATCGTCGATCTGGCCAGCCTGCTGACGCCCCAGCTCGCCGTGGTGGACGCCACCCGGGTGCTGACCACCAGCGGCCCGTCCGGCCCGGGCAAGGTGATCCGTCCGCGCACGGTGATCGCCTCGCCGGACATGGTGGCCGCCGACGCCAAGACCGTCTCCATGTTCGAGTGGTACGGCCGGAAGTTCGAGCCCCGGCAGGTGAAGCATATCCGCATCGCCCACGAGCGGGGCCTGGGCCGGATGGACGTGGAGAACCTGACGGTGAAGCGGGCGGAGGTCTGATTGTCGAAAGGTTCGCCGGTCCGTTGGCCGATTCGATTTTCCATCCGGCTATCCGTTCAGCGATGGATTCAGATTCTCTGCTTTCTCGGATTTTTCTTCCTCATCCTGGCGACGACGTTTCCGCTGGCGTTTCCGGTTTTGGCGGAGTTGTTTTTGCGGACCGATCCGTCCGCGCTGTTCGGAACCGCATTGGCGGCTCGGGACATGTTCTGGAGCTTCTGGCCGGCGCTGGTTTTTCTGGCGCTGACGCCGTTGCTGGGCCGGTTTTACTGCGGCTTCGTCTGCCCCATGGGGGCGACCCTGGACGTGGCGGATCGGCTGGTGGGCCGGGGAAAAGGCTTTGGGCCGGAGCGGGCGGCCCGCTGGCGGCTGGGGAAATATCAGCTGCTCATGGCGTTGGGCGTTGCCGGACTGTTCGGCGTTTCCCTGGTGTTTCTGGTTTCGCCCATTCCGCTGATCACGCGGCTTTACGCGCTGATCGTCCATCCCTTTCTGGTGGTTCTGGCGGAAATCGGTCTGGTGGCGGTCCGGCCGGCGGCCGACGCCCTGGACATGCCCTCGCTGGTCTACGCGCGAATCCAGGCGCCCCGGTTCGCGCTGGGGGCCACTACGGTGTTGCTGTTTGGCGGGATTTTCTCCCTTGCCCGGATCGCGCCCCGGTTCTGGTGCCGGTATCTTTGCCCGGCCGGGGCGCTGTTCGCGGTCTGCTCCCGGAAGCCGGCCATTGCACGGCGGGTTTCCGAGGAATGCATCGATTGCGGCCAGTGCATCCGGGAGTGCCCCATGGACGCCATTCCGGCGGAGCCCCGGGACACCCGCCGCGGCGAGTGCATCGCCTGCGAGACTTGCGTTCGGGTTTGTCCGGTGGACGCGATTCAGTTTAAAGCGGGAGGCGGTGAGCGGAAAAGCGGGGTTGCGGCGGAGCTGCCCTCCGGCGGCCGGCGGCGAATGATTGCGGCGGGTTTGGCAGGGGCGTGCGCGGCGTTTTTGGTGCTGACCGGCTTGCGTCGCCGGACCGGAGACGGGCCGGGGCAGGTTCGCCATCCGGACCTGATCCGGCCGCCGGGGGCCGTTCCGGAACCGGACTTTTTGGACCGCTGCATCGGCTGCGGCGCCTGCATGAAGGTGTGCCCCACCAACACGCTCCAACCGGTGGCCTTCATCGCCGGGTTGGACGGCTTTTTCAGCCCCGTCATCACCCCGCAACGGGGGCCGTGCGAACCGCTCTGCAACGCCTGCGGCCACGTCTGCCCCACCGAGGCCATCCGGCCGCTGTCTTCCGAGGAAAAAATTTGGGCCCGGGTGGGAACCGCCCAGGTGCTTCGCCATAAATGCCTGGCCTGGGAGTTCGACCGGGGCTGTCTGGTCTGCGACGAGGTCTGTCCCTACAACGCCATCGACCTGCGGTCCGTCCCGGACGTTTCCGTGGCGGTGCCCTTCGTGAACGAACGCCGCTGTGCCGGCTGCGGCTTTTGCGAGCATCACTGCCCGGTGACTGCGGAATCGGCCATCATCGTGGAACCCATGGACGCCTTGCGGCTGGCGAAGGGATCGTACCGGGAGGCGGGGATGGCGGCGGGGATGGATTTGCGGATTCGGAAGGCGGAGGGGGAAGATGGGGAACCCGGCGAGGGCTATGGTTCTTCGGGCGGCGCCGCGGAATATGGCGGGGAGGCGGAGGGGGATTTGCCGCCGGGGTTCAGTTTGGACGAGGAGAGTGGGGAAATGCCGGGTGGGTTTGCTCCGGCCGAAACGCCGGGGTATCCTTCCGGAGATGGGGCGGGCGAGAAACCCGGCGAGGGGTTGCCGCCGGGATTTACGGAGTAACTCGGAAAGAGGCTTCAGCCCAATTTATGCGGCGGTGAGAGACCTTGCGTGGGGGATTTCGTGCGCGGCGGCAAGTCTAATCTGGCGGGACTCCAGCTCCAGAACAGCGGCTGTTTTTCCGGCCAAGGTAACGAATTCCACCTCAAAGGCTTCACCTTCACCATGAACGTAGACGACTGCGCCGATGTCGCCAGGCTCAAGTCCATGTTCTTCAATTGCCTCCGTGAGTATGACTCTATCGTGTTCCTTTATCATTTCGATCCTCTATGTTGACGGATAAGCAGTAATCAATCGGGGATTTTTCGAACCTTTCGCAATCATCCAGATGGTTTTCACTGCGGAGGTCTTTCCTTTCGGTGATTCGATCGAAGCCACAACGATGTACTTGATCCCGTGCCTTCCCTCCACAACCTCGAGGTAGTCATTTTCATTGATCTGCTTTGTTAGAGCGGAAGCAAGAACGCCCCATGCTTCTGTTGTGAAACCCCACCCGAAGAAAAACCGTGCTTTCGATCCGCCCTCCGGATGTCTTGCAGACAGCAGGTAATCAACGATCTTGCTCTTTGGAACTTCGGCATTCTGGCAGTTGGGGACTTTCATGTCAAACTGGTAGGTCTAAACGAGAGGCTAAGCGGTTCGGTCATATGGAGCCCAGCGCCTCCGGAGGTAAACAGAATCGCCAAAAGAAGAAAATTTTGTGTCGATGAACAGCCGCACAGTCTACTTTTGGCCGCGTCTTTCGAGTCGCACCTGCCGGACCAATTCGAAGACGTCTTCGTCACCCCGAATCCCGGCTCGTTCAGCTTCGCCGGAGAGTTCGGACTGGATTGACTCGATAGAAGCGAACGACAAATTTCGAACAGTGATTGCCCCGTTCTCTTCAACAAAGGCGACCTTGTCACCTGGTTTTAGCCGAAGTTTCTTTCGAATATCCACGGGGATCGTTATTTGTCCTTTCGACCTGACCTTTGCCAATACGGTTAGCGCATTCCTATGGGTATAACGATAAGCTCACCGGTTGGGTATAACGATAAGCTCACCGGTT
>JBKHDD010000160.1:0-11385 GCA_046541515.1 Desulfococcaceae bacterium | reverse complement strand
TGATTTCAACATGCTGATTTTATTGCCCCCCCAAATTCTACACGCGATTGCCCTGGGATCGGCGCCTTCGACAGCGGAAAAACCGGAATCGTCGGTTGTTCGGCGGGGGGAACAAAAAGGCCGTCCCCGGCGGCGAAGGAAAACCGGGGACGGCGGCGCAGCGGTGAAAAAGGCCGGAATTACGGGGTGCGGGTCTCGAAAGGCCAGCCCACGATGCCGCCCTCGATAAAGGCCACCCGGTCGTACCCGACCGCGTTAAGAATGAGCTGGGCCTCGTATCCCCTCATGCTCACTTTGCAGAAGGCCAGGATGTCTTTGTCCTTGGGCAGTTCGGCGTATTTTTCCCGCAGCGCGCCCAGCGGAATGTGAACCACGTCGTGGGGAAGCCGGATCTGTTCGAATTCCTGGGGGGTCCGCACGTCCAGAAGAACCACTTCGCCCCGTTCGATCTTTTCCTTGGCTTCGAAGGCCGAAATCCCGTTGGCCATGCCGTCCAGCTTGTTGGTCAACACGTGGGCGGTGGTTGCCAGGGGGTCGATGGGCGGGCTGTAGGGCGGCGCGTAGCCAAAGTCCACGTTGGCCACGTCGTCCAGGGTCGCGCCCATGAGGATCAGCGCCGCGGCGGCGTCCAGCCGCTTGGCCGCGTTGCCCATGCCGGCGAACTGGACGCCCAGGAGTTTCCGATCCCGCCGGGAGGCGATCATTTTGATCACCAGCGGACCGTGTCCCGGAATGTAATGGGGCATGTCGGGACCGGACCAGGTGGTGGTCTCGATGTCAAGGTTCAGATTCCTGGCCTGCTGCTCGCTGAGGCCGGTACGGGCCATGGTGTAGTCGAACGCCCGGACGATCCCGGTGATCCCGATGCCGGCGAAGGGCGTCGGTTTGCCCGCGATGTGGTTGGCGATGACCCGGCCGTGCTTGTTGGCCGTGGAGCCCAGCGCCACGAACAGCTCGCCTCCCGCGTAGCCGCCGTAGTAGCGGTTGACCACGCAGTCGCCGCCGGCGTACACGTCCCGGTCGTTGGTCTGGCCGTATTCGTTGATGAGGATGCCGCCGCGCTCATGGCAGTGAATCCCCGCCTGTCGGGCCAGTTGATCGTTTGGACGCGTGCCCACCGCGATCAGGGCCAGATCGGCGTCGATGACCTGCTTGTCGGTGGTCACGGAGGTCACTTTTTCATCGCCGCCGATGCCGGTGACCCGTTCGCCCAGGACAAGGTTGACGCCTTTGCTCCGGAGATATTTGGCCGCGAAGGTGGCCACGTCCTTGTCCAGGATGCCGGGCATGATCTGGTCGGTCATTTCCACCATGGTCACGTCCAGCCCCCGGTGAACCAGCGCCTCGGCCATTTCGATGCCGATGAATCCCGCGCCGACCAGGACCGCCTTTTTCAGCCCCTGGGCCTCGATCTCCCGGACCATGCTTTCCGCGTGGTCGGGGTGGGTCATGAACCAGACGTTGGTCAGATCGATCCCCTGAATCGGCGGTTTGAACGGGGAGCCGCCCATGGCGATGACCAGCTTGTCGTAGGGCAGGGTTCGCTCTTCGCCGGATTCCAGGTCCCGCACCTGAACGGTCTTCGCGGATCGGTCGATGCCCAGCGCCTCGGTCCGGGTCAGCACCTTGAATCCCTTGGCCTTTTCGAAAAAGGCGGGGGTTCGGGCCACGCCCACCTGGGTCTGAATGAGCGTGTTCACGTCGTCGAAAAGCCCCTCCACGTAATACGGCAGGCCGCAGGCGCCGTAGGAGACGATGTTGTCGCGGTCGAGGAGGGTGATTTCCGCGTCGGGCATGAGGCGGCGGAGACGGGCGGCGGTTTTGGGACCGGTGGCCACGCCGCCGATGATCAGTACGCGCGTCGGTGAACTCATGGAGATTCCTTTCTTTGAACGTTGGGTCTTTGGATGTTTGATCTTTGGACGTTTGATCTTTGGGGTTGAGCTTTTACCGTTTGGGTTCCGAGGCGTCGCGCCATTGGGCGCGGGTTTGCCGGGGAGCGGTTTTATCCGGGAGCGGGACGTTCCGTTTTTGAATCCGAAACCGGCCGGGTTCCCCCGCGCCCTCCAGCAGGCGCCAGGAAGGCGCGGGCAGCACCCGAAACAAATCGGAGCGGGTGTCGGGGTCGCATCCAACGATCTCCAGAATTTCGCCCGTCTCCATCTCCCGGAAAATCTGGCTGATCTTCAACAGGGCGAAAGGGCCGGCGATTCCGGTCAAATCAATCCCCCGCAGATTGTTGGACGACACGGCGAGACCTCCCTCCCCGGGGCCGAATGCTCCCGGCCCGTTTTTTGGAACGATACGTGCAAACCCAATGCCACAAGGGGAGAAATCTCCCTCGGTTTCCGCCTCGCCGGACGAGACGCCTCGGATTTTCCGTTGCTCGCCAATTTTTTTTCCGGAACGGCGTGGCGGGACCGAGCGGGCGGGGCCGGGAGCCGCAGATCATTGGAATGATATTGATTTGAAACGCTTTTTCGGAAAAATTCTCGGGGACGGTGACCCGTCTCGCGGAAGGGAATTCCTTTTGAAATGAATCACATCATCTGTTAAAGTGTTAACCTAAACACTTTAACGTTAGTTAAAAATTTAACGGGAGGGCGCCGGTGTTTGAACGGGAGCTGACCGACTACTGGAAGACCGTCGTAGATACCATCCAGGACGGCATCATGATCGTGGACAAGGGCGGAACCATTGTTTCGGTCAATCGGGCCTTGTTGCGGATGACCGGGTACGATCGAAGCGAACTGATCGGCCATCCATGTTCCGTGCTGAACTGCGATACCTGCGAAATTGCCAGAAGCCGTCCGGGCGACCACTGGTGCATCCTGTTTAAAACGGGCCGGATGACCATGCGTCGCTGCACCTTCATGCGAAAGGACCGCACCCATATCCACGTGCTGAAAAACGCCTCCCTGCTTCGGGACGGAAACGGGGAGGTGATGGGCGCGGTGGAAACCATGACCGACGTTTCCGAGCTGGTGGAAAAGGACACCCAGATCGAGGCATTCCGGCGGGAACTGCGCCTGAGCGACGCTTTTCACGGCATTCTGGGGGCCAGCCCGCCCATGCAACGGGTTTTCGACCTGATCGCCAACGCCGCCCGCTCGGACGCCCCCGTCATCATTCTGGGCGAAAGCGGCACCGGCAAGGAACTCGTGGCCCGCGCCATTCACGAAACCTCCGGCGATTCCCAACGGCCCTTCGTGAAGGTCAACTGCGCCGCCCTCAACTCTTCGCTGCTGGAAAGCGAACTCTTCGGCCACGTGAAAGGGGCGTTTACCGGGGCCTACCGGGATCGGGAGGGCCGATTCGAGGCGGCCCGGGGCGGCGACATTTTTTTGGACGAAATCGGGGATCTGCCGTTGTCCACACAGGTGAAACTGCTGCGAGTGCTGGAAGAGAAAGTGGTGGAACGGGTGGGGGACCACCACCCCCGTCCGGTGGACGTCCGGATCATCTCCGCCACCAACCGCGATCTGGACGCGCTGGTGCGGGAGGGAAAATTTCGGGAAGACCTCTATTATCGGATCAACGTGATTCCCATTCACGTGCCGCCGCTCCGGGAACGCATCGGCGACATTCCGCTGTTGGCGGACGTGTTTTTCCGTCGGGTTCAGCTGAAAAACGGGAACGGTCAGGTGCGGGGCATTTCTCGGGAGGCCATGAACCTTTTGATGGAATATTCTTGGCCGGGAAATGTGCGAGAGCTGAAAAGCGCCTTCGAGTTTGCGTTCGTCTCCTGCCATGAAGCCCGCATTCGTCCGGATCATTTTCCGCCGATGCTGTCCCGGAGTCGTCCCGAGCCGGCGCGAGAAATCGGAGGCTCCTCCCTGGACGACCGGAAACGCCGAGAACTGATCGAGGCGCTGGAGGCCGCGGGAGGCAACCGCTCCGAAGCGGCGAGAAGGCTTGGGGTTTCTCGGGTAACCATTTGGAATCGGATGAAAAAGTACGGAGTTCGACTGAATCCCCGGATCGATGCTTGATTTCCCTTGCGAAAATGGTGATTTTTCTCTTGATTTCATGCGGTTGGAGGAATAACCTCGAAGGAAAAGCCGGGAATGGCCGGCCATTCCCCTTTGCAATGCCCAATCGTCTTGGGAAAATCGACATGGTCAAGTATGCATTTTACGTGCTGATCGCCGTGCTCGTCGCTTTTGGCGTCGAATTTTTCGGGATTTACGACGTGCCCGTCCTGGAAATTCCGGGGTATTTTCAGGATGACGATTATTATCTCCAAGGCCGGGAACGGCAAAAGGACGCCGTTCGGGAGATCGAGGAGGAAGCCAAATAGCGCCTCCGGTCGGGTGAAAGCGAATGGTCTTCCCCATCGTTGCTTTCCCGGCGTCCGCTGGTTGGCCCCCTTCCCGGGCGCCGTCGGAACTGGATTTGCCCCGCCCGACCGTTTTCAGGGGGGACCGGGCGGTTCTCTTCCCAACTTCCGAATCCTTCCATTCTCCTTTTCGTCTGGGAAAGCTGGCCGGTCTTTGTCCGGACCAATCGGGCAACTTCCCTTCCGAACAAGATTTTTCCTGGGATTTGCGGGGTTCTCCAACGCCGAAAACACGTTTGCCGCCGCGTTTTTTTATGATGGGGCGGTATGCCGGGCGGGTCTGTTTTGGGGCAAAACCGGGATACATGGCTTTTCCGGAAAATGTACAGGCAATCCGGTATGGCGAAATTCTCGGTTTTCTCTTAAAAAGGCTTCTTTAATTGTCGCTGATCGAAATTTTCTTTTTTGCTGGAAGGCCATATGACACTGCCTGCGGACGGGATCCCCCGATGAATGTTTTGATTGTGGAGGACAACCAGTGCCTCCGACAAACGTTGGCGGAAATTTTGTCCTACATGTTCCCCGATATCTCGCTTTTGGAGGCGGCCACCGGGGAAGAAGCCTTGGAGGTTGTCCTGCGCGAGAGGCCGGAAGTGATTTTCATGGACATCCAGCTTCCGGGAGACAACGGACTGGTTCTCACGCGCAAAATTAAGGCCGGGGACCCGGACATCGTGATCATCATTCACACCAACTACGATCTGCCCGAATATCGGGAAGCCGCCGAAGAGGCCGGAGCGGACCATTTTCTCCCCAAGCAGAGAACCACCATGAAAGATATCGGGAACCTGATGGGGCGCTACATTTCCACCTCCTGAGGGCGGTTGAATCTCCGTTGGCCGGAAAACCCGTCCCTCGTTTTTTTCGGCGGGATCGGCAAGCGCGTAAAGCCGCGAGTTCCTTTTCGGAACGTCGCGGCTTTTTCATTTTCGGGCCACCGGCCGACGCCAATCCGCCGCGTTGAGGCGGCGCCGGCAATCCGAGCGATGAACCGGGAGGCGCCCACCATGGCCAACGAAAAAAATCGACCGCAACCAAAAATTTTTCGCCCGCCCATCCAAACCGGTATTGGAAAACGGGTCGTTTGGAGCTATAGTGACTTCGCCGGGGCGAAGCTTGATTAGAAGCGCGTTCCCCTTTTCGGGCGTCGCGGCTCTCGCCTCCCACCGTTCCCCCGGCCGGCAATTGACCATTCCGCACTTCCCCAAAAGCGGTCCCGGCCGACGTTTCCGGACGCCCGGCCTTTTCCAGGAAGCCCAATCGGAGGCAGTTCCCATGCAATCCGTCGCCAAGGTGTTCATCCTGCAGGGAGAACGGTATCTGTTTTCGTTGAAACGCGCCCCCGGCAAGCCCCAAAAGGACGGCAAGCTGGAATTGCTGGGCGGGAAAATTGAAAAAGGGGAGACCCGGATCCAGGGCCTGTTGCGGGAGCTGCGCGAGGAGGAAAAAACCGGCGTCCTGGCGCGGAAAGCCGCGAGCCTGGGCCTGAAGCCCCGATTTGTTCGGCTGAAGGGGCAGGATAATTTCGTATACCGGATGGAAATCACGCCGGACGAGTTGGACGAGGTGGAGATGGACGGCGAGGAAAGCTACGGCTACGAAATGCTGAGCCACGGGGACATCGCCGACGATCCGGAGCGATTTACGCCCAAGACCCTCAAGATTTTCCGGGCCTTGGGGATGGTGTGATTTGCGGAATTTCCGCGCTCCATGACCTCCGCAGCCGTTCGATCTCTTCGTCCACCTCCCCGGCGGTGACGCGGCCGCCCCGGCCCAGGGTCGCCATTGGAGTTGCCGCTCCGTTGATGAAATCTCGGAAATTGGCGGCCCAGGCCGCTTCTCCCGAGACCGCGAAATCCAGAAACCGTCGTCGGGCCTCGGCGTCCGGCGCCTCGGGGGAATTTCTCCAGCTCCAAGTCCAGGTTGGGGGCGATGTCCTCTGGGCGGTCCCGCAGACCCGGCATCGCGAAGTCCCACAGGTTGATCCGGGCCAGCAGGTCCGGCCGGAAGCGGCCCGCCGCGGCCTCCCGGCTCAAATCTTTGTTCGTTCCACAGATAAGCTGGAAATCGCCGGTCGCCTCTTTGCCCGATCCCGCCGGCAAGAACCGCTTTTCCTGGATGGCCATGAGCGGCATGGACCGCTCTCGTTTCCGCCCAACTCCCCCGCCTCGTCCAGAAACGGCACGCCGCCGTCCGCCGCCCGCAACAAGCCCTCCCGCCGATTCACCGTCCCGGTGAACGCAGCTTTCTCGTGCCCGAACGGCGTGGACGTGGCCATGTCGCCCCGCAAAGTGGCGCCGTTGACCTCCGCGAACCGGCCGGACATCTGGCGGCGGCTTCGTTTCAGCTCGAAAATCCGCCGGGCCGGGGCCGTCTTGCCCGCGCCGGTGGGGCCGGTCGGCGGCATGGGATCGGCGGCGGGGCGGCCACGCGCTCGATCCGCTCCATGGGCGCGTTGAAGGCGGGGTTCCGAGTTTCGATGCCGGATTTGAGGAAGGAAATGTCGTCTCGCCGCTCCTCCCGAAAACGCATGGCGATCCGGTCGTGGCGGGAGAGGTCCAGGCCGATGATGGCGTATTCGCCCGGCGGAAATTCCCAGACGTACCGTCCGAATAAATTTCCTCGGCCTCCAGATCGGCCGGCTTCCATCCCCGAGCGGCCCAATTTTCCCGGCGGCCGCCTTGTTGGTCCCGATCGGTCAGCAGCCGTTGGCGGGTCGATTGGGGCATGACCGACGTGGTCGGGCCGGGCCGTTCTCATGGCCGGCCTTTCCAGGCGCACGGACGGGCTTCCGGGTTTGGGCGCGCCTCCGAGAATAGGATTTCTTTTCCGTTTTCCGGCAGGTTTCCGATTTGCCGGTCGTTGTCCGAGTGCCTGGCGCCAATCTTGACTGGTCTTTGGACGCCACGACGGCGCCAGCGGCGCGCCTCTTGGGTTCGAGATCCCGGACACGTTTCCGGGGACGGCTTTTCAAGGAGCGCGTTCCGGACATGGATTGCGACGAAGGCGTCGGCCATGGCCCCCCTGGTTCGCCCGATGGGCGGAGCGCCGTGACGCCGTCACGGTTGTGGCGGGTTCGAATCCCGCGCCAAGGACAAAGGCTGCAAACCCTTTCTGGCCGGGCAACCGGCCCACCGCGGCAAGCGCCGGCGGGCGGCCGCCTTCGGAATGGAGGTTGTGGGCCTGGGCGTCCGCGACGTGATTCTGCCCGGCGATGGAGGCCCGCAAGAAGGCCGAGGCCGGCCTGACCACCCGTCGGTAAGAGACGGCCGCCATGCGGCGCCAGGCCAACACCGTCAAGATCCTGGAAAACAATCCCGCCTTGATGCGGCTGCGAGAGCTGGACGCGCCGGAAAAGATCGCGGCCCACGGCTCGCTGAAGGTGGTTCTGGGCGAAGGCGGTTTGTCCGACAAGATCGTCAACCGGTCGCGACCCATGGCGTCGGCCTTTGGCGCGTTTGATCGACTCGTTTCCGAGAAAATTTTTCTCAAAACATTCCTTTTGTTTCAACCAATGGCGCGTCGTAACGGAAAATTATGGATGTTTTTCCGTAGCGCCCGATTCCTTCACCTTCGCTTTGTACTTGTTTTTTAAACTAATTTTTTCCAATTCAACAAAATTGGCGTGGGCGTGTATTTTGTTCCCATTTGTTAGGCCCGGGTTGGAAAAAGCGTATCCATCCTTCCCACCTCCGCCACGCGGGACCCCATTCCGACCGGCCCGCTCGGCCCCGCCAAAGTCTCCGGCCTTTCTTTCCCATCCTTTCGGATTTCATTGAGATTGAATCGATTGATTCCGCAATTTTTTTTGCGGGAAAATCTTGGTACGGAAATCGCATCAATTGTGCGACTTCAAGCGACAATCTTGTCATGCGCCCAAATTCCATAGGATTTTTGCGCGATTGGTGTGCCATGGCGCGCGCCTTTTCATCCGGTTTTTTTCACCATTCCATGGGGAACGAGCCGTTGCGGCAATCGCGCTCGCCAACCATTCCCAGCCATCCCGACGATTGTTTTATCTCGGGTATCCCGAGTATCCCGGGCCATCCCCAACGCGCCGTTCCGCGCGAGATCCCGCCCGCCGGTGCGCCTGCCGCGCGGACGGACGGCCGCAAAGTCGCCAACGGGCATCCGGACCGGCGATCCTTGTCTTCGCCATCGATCCGGCCGGAACCCGACATTTCGTTCTTTAACGGCAAAAAGGAGGTTTTTTTCATGCAGACCGTAAACGCCATCCCTTGCGACCAATGTTTCGGCGCCGATCCCATCCGGGTCCGCGAGTCCGGCCACTATCAGGACGAGTACGTCATGTCGTTCGCGGAAAAATGGGACCAGCTGATCGACTGGGAGCGCCGGGCCAAAAGCGAAGGGGATTTTTTCATCGATCAATTAAAGAAACGCGGCGCCGAGCGAGTGCTGGACGTGGCCACCGGCACCGGTTTTCATTCCGTCCGTCTGCTCCAGGCCGGCTTTGACGTGACCAGCGTGGACGGCTCCCCGGCCATGCTGGTGAAGGCGTTCGACAACGCCCAGCGCTACGGCCACGTGCTCAAAACCACCCACGCCGACTGGCGGTTCCTGAACCGGGACGTCCACGGCGAATTCGACGCCATCATCTGCCTGGGCAATTCCTTCACCCACCTGTTCCGGGAGCGGGATCGCCGCAAGGCCCTGGCCGAGTACTATTCCATGCTGGCCCACGACGGCGTGCTGATTCTGGATCAACGAAATTACGACGCCATTCTGGACAACGGGTACAAATCCAAACACAAATACTACTATTGCGGGAAAGACGTGGTGGCCGAGCCTGAGCACGTGGACGAAGGTCTGGCCCGGTTTCGGTACGCGTTTCCGGACAACACCGAGTTTCATCTGAACATGTTCCCGCTGCGCAAGGAATACCTGCGCAACCTGATGCTGGAAGTCGGCTTTCAGACGGTGAATACCTACGGGGATTTCAAGGAAACCTACCGAGACACCGATCCGGACTTCTTCGTCCACATCGCGGAGAAAGAGTACTTCGACGACGACGAAAAAACGCAATAAAACAACGGGAGGATCAATGTCTGCTTCGCAATCGGCCTATTCCGGCGCGGTGGAAACCGCGCGGACCTACTACAACAGCGACGACGCCGATAACTTTTATTTCCTGGTCTGGGGGGGCGAGGACATCCATGTCGGGCTGTACGACCGCCCGGACGGCGACATTTCCGAAGCCAGCCGAAAAACCGTGGAGACCATGGCGGACCAGATCGAGGCCTCCGGAAAGCTTCGGGTGCTGGACGTGGGCGCCGGCTACGGCGGCGCGGCCCGGTATCTGGCCAAGACTCGGGGCTGGGAAGTGGTGGCCCTCAATCTGAGCGAGAAGGAAAACGAGCGGGACCGGGAGATGAACAAGGCCCAGGGCCTCGACCACCTGATCGAGGTGGTGGACGGCAGCTTTGAGGATATCCCCTTTCCCGACGAGAGCTTCGACGTGGTCTGGTCTCAGGACGCCATTCTGCACAGCGGCGACCGGGCCAAGGTGGTGTCGGAGATCGCCCGGGTGTTGAAGCCCGGCGGCGAGTTCATCTTCACCGACATTATGGAGGCCGAGGGAACGCCCAAGGATGTGCTTCAGCCGGTGTACGACCGGATTCATCTGACCAGCCTGGGCAGCCTGAAGTTCTACGAAGAGGAAGGCAAAAAGAACGGGCTGGAAATGGCCGATTTTCTGGATCATCACGCCCAGCTTCCCACCCATTATCAGCGGGTGCACAACGTGACCCAAGACATGCAGAACGATCTGATCGGCCAGGGCAAAATCGGCGCCGAATACATCGAGCGGATGAAAACCGGCCTGAAAAACTGGGTGAAGGCGGGACGGCAGGGCTATCTGGACTGGGGCATTCTGCACTTCAAGAAGAAGGGATAATCCTTCCTTCAACCTTCAGGCCGACGCGCCTTTCGCGCCGGGGCGGGATATCCGGCCCCGGCGTTTTCGCGTGCGCCCGGCCCGAGGCGGGGAAACGGATATCCGAACGGCAAACGAGGCGCGCAATGCCTCCTCCTCCTCGATGGGCGGAGTCTCGTTTTTCCGAATTCCGATCCGCCGGTGAATTCAGGGGGAAAGGCCGTCTTTCGACTTCTTGGATGGCTTCCGGGATTTCGGGGGCCTTGACATCGGGGCAAGATGGGATTTTAATGCCTCTTTGATTTTGGAAGTGGACCCACGTGCGGGTTCCCCTGCGCCGGTGGACGTCGGATCTAATCCAACCCGCCGACCGCCGGGAAGCTCGTTCGCGGTTGGTTGACCGAAAACAAAGGAGCAAGTTGCATCATGAAACACATTGTGTTTTGCCTGATGGCCCTGCTGATCGCGGGAGCCGGAACGGCCGTCGCGGCCGAAGCGCCGGTCGCAAAGGTGCCGGAGCCGGTGTACGAGTTCGAGTCGGTGCTGGACGGTGATCAAGTCGTCCATGATTTCGTCATCCGCAACGACGGCGCGGCCATGCTGGAGATTGCCCGCATCAAAACCGGCTGAGGCTGCTCGGCCGCCTCGTTTCCGAGGCGGCTCCCTCCCGGGGAGGAGGGAAAGATCAAGATTAAGGTTGATACCGCGGGCTACGGCGGCAGAAAATATCGACAAGTCGCCACCGTCGTCACCAACGATCCCGAAAATCAAAATATCGACCTGATTCTGCGCGGGCAAGTCAAAAATTTCGCCACCATTCAACCTTCCCGCGTCCGCATGGCCGGCAAGGTGGGAGACGAAGTGTCCAAGACCGTGACCATAACTCCGGCAAAGGATTTTCCCTTTTCGGTGGTGGAGGTTCGGCCGATGAAGGAGGGCAATGTCGCCGTGGAAATGGTGGAGGAGCCGGTTTCCGAGGCGGACGAACGGAAGCGCTACAAGGTGACGGTGACCAACCTGAAGCGGGAGAAGGCCCGCTACTTCGACGCCATCGTTCTGAAAACCGACAGCGACGTTCGGCCCGAGCTGAAGATCAGCGTCTACGGCAACATTTTCGATCCGCCGCCCCGGCCCAAGAAGGAGGGCTGATGGG
>JBKHDD010000159.1:0-11454 GCA_046541515.1 Desulfococcaceae bacterium | reverse complement strand
CGCCGAGGCCCTGCGCCGGAGTTTGGCCCGGCAGGCGGCGATTTTGGAAATGGAACCACCCTCGGTTCTGGACGCCGACGCGGCAGCGGCGCTCCGAACCGCTTCCGGCATCGACGCCCTGACCGGGGCGGCGGAAGGCCGGGTGGTGGCCCGCAAGGCCCGGACGGTGCTGCTGGACAACGGCGCCCGGGCCGCGTTGACCCGCCTCGCCGAGGCCGAGGGCGCGTTGACCGCCCGGGAGGCCGCCGTGCTGCGGAAGGGCAAGGCGGTCCGCGACCAGATCGCCGACGTGGAGGCGGAGCTACGAAAATTCCGGATGGACGCCGGCGGGATCATCAACCGGCTGGACGATTCCGGCGCGGATTTCGCGTTGGCGGAGGAGGGCTGGTCCCGCATCGACGCCGAACGGGAAGGCTTGATCCGCCGGACCTTGGCCCGGGTCCACAAGGAGGTGCTGGGCCGCCCCGGTCTTGCGCTGCTGGCCCGGAAAAAGTTCGAAGCCCGGATTGCCGCCATCGTCAAGGAGGAGGTGGACGCCGTCTTCACCGACGCGCTGACCGCCTGGGCCGCCGAGGTCCGGGAGGGGCGCAACGCGGTCTACCAGGAGCAGATCGGCCGCCGGGTCCGATCCGTCAGCCGCGATCTGGCCCGGCTGTGGGAGCGTTCCGGCCTGTCGGCCCACGGGCTGCTTGCCGGCGCGTCGGCGCCCAATTTTTCCGGCGAGCTGCTGCTGGACGCCGAGGCGGTCTCCCGGGAGCTGGACACCGCCGGGGCCTTGGAGGACGTCCGCTACACGGCGCTGGTGGCCGCCGGCGGCATTTCCGGCATCATGACCGCCACCTCCGGCGTGCTGGCCGGGGTTTACATGCTGCTGACCCGGCTGCTTTGGGTGAAAATCGCCACGGCCGTGGCCTTTCTGATCAACTTGGCCCTGATGGCGCTGACCAAGGGGATGATGGAGCGGCACATTCGGGCGGAGATCGAAAACCAGCTTCGGCCGGCGCTGGAGCGGCTGTTTCTGGACATCCGCGCCGACGTGGCCGAGGAGCTTCGGACCTTTTCCGCCCGCATTCGCGAGCTGTACATCGACCTGTTTCTGACCGCCATGGAGCGGCCCGGCCGCTTGTTCGAAGTCCGCCGCCGCCGGGCCGAGGCCGACCTGGAGCGAAGCCGGGCGGAGCGGGCCGAGGTGGCCGAAACGGTTCGGGACCTCCGCCAAAATTGCCTCCGGCCGCTTCAAGTACGTTTTTCCGCCTTTCGGTGCGCGGTGGAAGAACGCCTTGGGATCGCTTCGGAGGACTGCTCCGATCCGGCCAAGTCTTCGGATTCGGCCGCGCTTTCCGGCGCCGCGTCCGAGGCCGCCGATTTCCCCGAACCCGATCCGGATTCCGCCGTTTCCACCTGATCCCCGGAGCACGTCATGATTCCCATTCGCGACACGACGCCGGCCAAAACGGTTCCCATCGTCAACAACACCCTGATCGGGGTGAACGTTTTCGTCTTTCTGATTCAACTGCTTCAGGGCGGCGGGATCAACCGGTTCATTTTCTACTACGGGCTGGTGCCGGCCCGGTACACCGCTCCGGAGTTCGGCGTCTACTTCACCCTGGGGGAGCAGCTCTTCGCCTTCATCAGCTTCATGTTCCTCCACGGCGGCTTCTGGCACATTTTGGGCAACATGTGGTTTCTGTTCGTCTTCGGGGACAACGTGGAGGATCATCTTGGGCCGTTCCGCTACCTCGGCTTTTATCTGGCCTGCGGGGTGATTTCCGGCTTCTGCCATCTGCTGCTCAATTTTCAGTCCAACATCCCGGTGGTCGGGGCCAGCGGGGCCGTCGCCGGCGTGATGGGGGCCTACTTTCTGCTCCATCCCGGCTCCCGCATTCTGACCATGGTGCCGATTTTCATTTTCCCGTTATTCTTCGAGCTGCCGGCCTTCGTGTTCCTGGGCGTCTGGTTTTTCATGCAGTTTTTCAACGCCACGGCCAGCTACGCGGCGGCCACCGGCGTGGCCTGGTGGGCCCATGTTGGCGGCTTTGTCGCGGGCATGGTTTTGGTCCGGGCGTTTTCGCGGATGCCGATCACGGGCGCGTCCCAGGTGGCCCGGCAGCTCGCGGAGCGGAAGCAGACCCATCGGCTTCAAGTCATCCATCCCAGCGGCCCCATGGACAGCCCGGACCTGTACGGCGAAATCCGGATCAGCCCCTACGAGGCGCTCCGGGGCGCCCGCAAGCTGGTCAACATCCCGTGGGGCTTCCACAAACAGCTCTTCCAGGTCATCGTCCCCCCCGACACCCAAGACGGCGACATCCTCCGCGTCCCCGGCCTGGGCAGACGCGCCCCCGGCGGCGGTCGGGGAGACTTGTTTTTGACGGTTTTGGTGGGGACGGGGTGATCGTTTTTACGCCGTGAGGGATTTCCCCGGAATTCAGCTCATCCTTGCAGCCGGGGGCCGAGCCCGGGCGCTCCGATGAAAGGGCGGAAGGCCGGTATCGGGACTTCGGACGAGCCTGCGGCGAAGCTAACGTTTGCCGTGCCCAAGGAGGCCCATCGTTGAGCGCATTCATCCAGGATATCCTCCATCGACCCGAAGGAAAGACCCTCGAATTCAAGCGGGATTTTTCCTCTCCGAAACCCGTCCTAAAGACGTTGGTCGCTTTCGCCAACTCCGCGGGTGGGTTTTTGGTTTTGGGTGTCGATGACGACCGGCGAATCGTCGGCGTCGAACACCCTCTCGACGAAGAAGAGCGGTTGTGCAACATGATCGCCGACACCATTTCACCGCGTTTGGTTCCCGGTGTGGAACTGGTCACGGTTGAGGACAAAACGCTGCTGGTGGTCGAGGTCTATCCCAGCGGACAACGGCCGCACTGGCTGAAGGCCCACGGACCCGACGAGGGAGTGCTGGTTCGTTTGGGTTCCACCAATCGGCAGGCGGATCGGGAACTGGTCGCGGAGTTGCGGCGAACTGCGGAAGGGGTCGGTTTCGACGAATTGGTCATGCCCGCTCTTTCCAAGAATGATCTCGATCTGGAGGCGGCCCAACGCCTATTTTGAGATTCCCGCGTACTGGACGAGAAGAAACTGATTACCCTGAAACTCCTCGTCCCTCACCAAGGCGGACTCGTTCCAACCAAAGGCGCGGTGCTTCTCTTCGGCAAGGAACGGACGATGCATTTCCCCGATGCATGGATTCAATGCGGCCGGTTTTTCGGCACCGAAAAACTGGACATCTTCGACCATGTCGAGATCGACGAACCCTTGCCCAAGGCCGTCGACGAAGTAATGTTGTTCCTGAAAAAGCACGCCTATCGCGGAGCCGATTTGTCGGAAATCCGAAGGAAGGACGTTTGGAGCATTCCGCTGGGGATTCTCCGAGAGGTGGTCATCAATGCTTTGGTTCATTCCGATTTTTCCCAACGGGGTGCGCCAACCCGGGTCGTCTTTCTGGATGATCGAATCGAAGTGGAAAACCCCGGTTTGCTTCTTCCTGGGTTGACCGTTGAGGACATGAAGCAGGGCACTTCCAAAATCCGAAATGGCGTCATTGCCCGAGTGTTTCGAGAGCTGGGGCTCATCGAGCAGTGGGGAACCGGCGTGCGTCGCATTTTTTTCGAGGCGCACGGACTTGGGTTGCGGGAGCCACAAATCCTGGAAGTCGGCATGCGGGTGCGATTTGTCGTTCATTTGAAAAATCCGCTTGTTCTTGCCCGGGAGTCTTCGGAAAAACAGACGGATACCGTTCGGGAGGAGCCTGTTGCCCATCAAGAAACCCGGCAAGTAACCCATCAAGTGGCACGGCTTCTGAAACATATGGACGGGGAAATGTCTCGAGCTGAGATCATGAGGACTTTGTCGCTGAAAGATCGAGTCAATTTCACGAAAAATTACTTGGAACCGGCCTTGGCCGCCGGCTGGGCGGAAATGACCCAGCCCGATTCCCCCAACAGTCCGACGCAGAAATACCGGCTAACCGAAAAAGGGCACTGGTTTTTAGCGCAACCAGACGGAATCGGGAAAAAGAAAAAAGGGTGAGTGGGTATTTTGGGGTAGGGCCTTTCCCGGCAATATGATCTTGGCAAGAAGTGAAGCCCTGGGAGATATTGAATTCGCCGAGATCTTGATTTCAGGCATGGACTTCTTCCGCGCCGGCAAAGCGGATCGGAGTTTTCAGCTTTTCGTGGAAGACGCCGTCGCGCGAATTCGAAGGGCCTGAAGATTTTTGGTTCCGGGCCTGGATTTCCCCCTCAAAAATACGGCGAAAACAACCAAAACGCCGCGTCCCGAATGCGGGTGGGGAGAGAGCGGGCTTCCAGGTTTTCCAGGGTGTAGGGTTCGGAGCGCTCGCGTTGCCGGTGGAAGTGGTCCAGGAGGCTTTGGGCGGCTTCGGAACCGTACAGCTCCACCGTCAGTTCGAAGTTGAGGCGCAGGCTGCGAGGGTCGATGTTGGCCGAGCCGATCTGGGCGTAGTGGCCGTCCACCACGAAGAGTTTGGTGTGGACGAAGGGCGGCGGCTGAAAATAGACGTTGACCCCGTGCTGAAGCAGTTCCTCCAGGCCGTTCATCATGGCCCAGGCCACCGGCGGCAGGTTGTTTTGCGCGGGAAGAACCACATGAACGGCCACGCCGCGGAGCGCGGCGGCCTGGAGCGCCGCGGACATTTCCGCCGGCGGAATGAAATAAGGGGTCATGACGCAGACCTCCTTTCGGGCGGAGGAGATCGCGCAGACCAACAGGATGGCCAGTCGGTCGATGCGTTCGTTGGGGCCGTTCACGATGGCCCGGCAGATGGTTTCCCCTTCCCCGGGCGCGGGCGGCTCTCCCGGTTTGAGCGCCTCGCCGGTGCTGAACCGCCAGTCTTCCAAAAAAATCTCCTCGATCTGGCCGACAACGGGACCTTCCAGGCGGAAGTGCAGGTCCACCACCCGGTCCGGATTGTCCACCCGGTTCGCCAAGTGCCGGTCCCCGATGTTCATTCCGCCCACGAAGGCGGTTCGGGTGTCGGTCACCATCAACTTGCGGTGATTGCGCAGATTGATCCGAAGGGTCGGCGGAAACAGCCGGGGCGGAAGAAACCGGGCCAGCCGCACGCCTTTTTCGATCAGAAGGTTCCCGGCCCGGGGCAGGGAGTAAAACTCGCCGCAGCCGTCCAGGATGACCCGCGCGTCCACCCCGCGCTTCCGGGCGCGGGCCAGGGCCTGAATGAATTTGATGCCGATGGCGTTGGTCTCGAAGATGTAGCTGGTCAGGTAGACGGTTCGCTCCGCCGCCTCGATGGCCGCCAGCATTTCCGGATAGGCCGCCTCGCCGTTGTGCAGCGGGTGAACGGCGTTTCCCCGGACCAGCGGACGACGGGCCAGGGCGTTGGACATCCGTGCGATTTCGTCCAGCGGGGCGGGAATTTTGTTCGGATCGATCGCCGCTTTGGCGGGGTGGGACCGGTCGATTCGGAAGGGCGATTCGGACTCCAGCTTCCGCGCCCGTTGGCGAATGCGGTTGACGCCGAAGATCAGGTAGATCAGGGGGCCCGCCGGGGGAAACATCAGGCAGAAGGCGACCCAGCCCAGGGCGGCCCGGGGTTCCCGCTTGAACAGAAGCGCGTGAATCGCGGTCCCGACCGACAGGGCGACGACGCCGAAGAAGAAAAGCCATTGGAGTGTTTGCGTGGCGGCGATGGGTGGCCTCTGGGAAGCTGGGTTGGTTTCGGCGCGTCGGGTCCCGGGTCGGCAAGGGCGGACGGGCCCATCCCGGAACCGATCCGCCCCGGAGTCCACATAAAGCCCCATCCGGCCTCAATGATCAAGAACGAATTGCCCGGGCGTCGTTTTGGCCCGCGCTTTTTTGTCACGGGGGAGAAAATCATGACCGTCGCGCTGGACGACATTCGGGCGGCGGCGAAGCGGATCGCCGACGGGGTGATCCGGACGCCGCTGGTCTATTCGCCCACCCTCAGCGAAACCCTGGGGGCGGAAATTTATCTCAAACTGGAAAATCTCCAGAAAACCGGTTCCTTCAAAATTCGAGGGGCCACGAACAAGCTGCTGCTCCGGCGAAACGAAATCGCGGAAGGCGGGGTGGTGGCGGCCTCCGCCGGGAATCACGCCCAGGGGGTGGCGCTGGCGGCCCGGAACGCGGGACTGGCCGCCACGGTGGTCATGCCGGAATGGGCCTCCATCAGCAAGCAGGAGGCGACCCGTTCCTACGGCGGCACGGTGGAACTGGCCGGGACCAGCCTGAACGAAAGTCTGGACCGGGCACGGGAGCTGGCCGAGGAAGGCCGCACTTTCATCCATCCCTTCGACGATCCCGACATCATGGCGGGGCAGGGCACAATCGGGCTGGAAATCGTGGACGAAATCCCCGATCTGGACGTGGCGATCGTTCCCATCGGCGGCGGCGGCCTCATTTCCGGGGTGGCCTCGGCGGTAAAGGCGCTTCGCCCGGACGCCCGAATCATCGGCGTGCAGGCGGCGGTCTGCCCGTCGGCGGCGGTGTCCCGGCGAGAGGGGCGGGTGCGGGGCGTGGAGGCCGGGACGTCCATCGCGGACGGCATCACCGTCAAAAAACCCGGGGAGCGCACCTTTCCCATCATCCAATCGCTGGTGGACGACGTTGCGCTGGTGGAGGAAGAGCAGATCGCGGCGGCCATGCTCACCCTGCTGGAGCGGAAAAAGGTGCTGGCCGAGGGCTCCGGCGCGGTGCCGTTGGCCGCGCTTCAGGCGGGTGCGGTCCGGCTTCCCGAGGGCGCCAAGGCGGCGTTGGTCGTCAGCGGCGGGAACGTGGACAGCCCGCTGGTGGGCCGGATTCTCCGCAAGGGCTTGCTCAAGAACGGCCGCATCATGCGGGTGAAGCTGACCATCGACGACATTCCGGGCTCCCTTTCCCGCCTGCTGCGGCTGGTGGCCCGGCGCAAGGCCAACGTGCTGCACATTTTCCACGACCGGGACGTAAAAGACCTGCCCGTCAACCGAACCTACGTGGAGCTGGAGCTGGAAACCCGGGGGGCGGACCACGTTGCCGAAGTCCGGGACGCCCTGGAGGCGGCGGGCTATCGCATGGCCCTGGATTGCCATCCCTGAATCGGGACCATCGGGAGGATGGAGAGGATTGAAAAAATCGGCCGGTGTGCGAGGGGGCGTCCGAAGAACAGCGGCCGGACGCCCCTCTCCTTCTGGCCTTTTCGCGGGGCCGAGCGGATTCCGCCCGCCCGTCCACTTTGCATTCTGGCTTCTGGCTCCTGCTTTCTGTCTTCCGCATTCCCTCTCCTTTCTTTCCCCGCCTCTCTCCATCCGCCTCGATCCCAAAAATCGGAAAATGGAATTCGCTCTAAAATTGATCCCGATCCGATGCTGTGATAGGATCAGATTTTTTGTCTTGCCGGGCCGAAACGGTTCGGAATCATTGCCGGGAGAACGGTGGATCATGGCCATTTTCGACTGGATCAAACCGAAATGGAAGCGCGGCGACCCCGAGGTTCGGCGGGCCGCCGTGGAGAAAATGGGACCGGAAGACGCGGAGCGCCTGCGGCTCCTGGCGCTGACGGACGCCGATTCCCGGGTGCGGGCGGCGGCCGTGGAGCGGATCGACGACGAGGATTTTCTGCGGGAGATCGCGGCGAGCACCGGCAATGGCCCGGCGTTGGGCGCCGCCCGAAATCGGCTGAAGGACATCTATCGGAGGCGCGTCCTGGAATCTCCGGATGTGGAAGTCCAGCGGCAAACCGTTCCGCTGCTCGCCGACGAGGAGATTCTGGCCGAGATCGCCTGCACAGTGGACGATCCCTCGGTGCGCTTGCTGGCGGCGGAGCGGATTTCCGATCCGGAGCGGTTGTGCGAACTGACCCGCAACAACTGCGGCCCCCGGGTGGGGCTCGCCGTGGTGGAGCGGCTGGACGCCGAACCGCTGCTCCAACGGGTGGCCGAGTCGGCCTCCAGCAAAAAGATCAAACGGGCGGCCCGGGAAAAACTGGACGCCCTGACCCGTGATCCCGAAGCGCCGGAATCGGACGAAATCGCGGAAGCCCGGCGGCTTTGCGAAACCATGGAATCCCTGGCCGAAGCAAACGATTTGCTTCGGTTGCGCGCGGGGATCGAATCGGTCGGAGCGGCCTGGGAAACGCTGGATCTGCCGAAGGATCATCCCCTTTCGGAGCGGTTGGACGCCGCGCATTCGGCGGCCCGGCTGCGGGAGCGGACGCTGGTCGAACAGGAATCGGCCCGGGACGAACTGGTGGCCGTCTGCGCGGCGGCGGAAGGGCTGGCCGACCGCGAACTGAACCAGGCCATGGCGGAGCTGGAAGCGCTCCGGAACCGGCTGGCGGCGGCGGAGTCCGTCGCCGGTTCGGTGTTGCGGGATTCGGTGCGCGAACATTATCGAAACCGGTTCGAGGCCGCCGCCGGGGTTCTCCGCGACCGCCGCCGGCGGGAAGAGGCCCGGGCCATGGCCAGGGAATCGGCCGCGGCGGCGCTGGAAAGCCTTTGCCGCCAGGCGGAGGAATTGGCCGCCGGGGGAAACGCCGACGAATCGGTCTGGGTCGCCCTCCAGGAGCGATGGGACGCCGCCGGAGACGACCCGCCGGAGCTGCGTTCCCGCATGGACGCGGCCCGGCGAACCTGGAGCGAACGGCGGGCCGCGGCCCAAGCCGCCATGGCGGCGGAACAAACCGAAGCGGCCGATCGGCTGGCCGAGCTGGTGGAAACGGTGGAACGCGCCGCCGAGACCGAGGACCGCGCCGGTCTGGAGTCGATGGTGCGCAAGGCTCGGGAGGAATGGCGTTCGGTTCCGTCGGAGCTGATGGAGGCCAAGGCCCGGTTGGCCCCCCGTTTCGACGCCGCCGTGGAAGCGTTCACCCTTCGTCAGCGGGAATTTCGGGAAAACCGGGAATGGGAGTGGTGGGCCAACCTGAACCGCAAAGAAGAACTCTGCCGCGCGGTGGAGGCCATGGCCGACCTGGAGACGCTGGAGGGCATGGCCCACGCCGTCCGGGAGGCCCACCGGCAGTGGAAGGAGATCGGGCCGGTCTCCCGGGACCAGGTGGAGGCCATCTGGGAGCGCTTCGGCGGGGCCTGCAACCGGGCCTACCAGCGCTGCCTGGAACGAAAACAGGCGTTGCTGGAGACGGTCCGCGAGGCCACCGCGCCGGTGTTCGCCCCCGTGTTCGCCGAAGATGCCGCCACTGAATCGGAAGAGAGCGCCTCCACGGCGGCCGGGGATGAATCCGGCGTTGCCGGCGAGGCCACGCCGGGGGAAACGAAAACCACCGCGCAACCTGCCGCCGAAGCCGGGTCCGAGGCTCAACCCGATAACCAATCCGATTCCGGGACCGCTGCGGCCGCTGCGGCCGCGATTTCCTGGAACGAGATCACCGACACCGTGAAGGCCGCCCAGGCCGAATGGAAGGCCATCGGACCGCTCCCCGTCGCGCTGGCGGAAGAGGTCCGGGACGAATTCCGGTCCATCTGCGACCGCTATTTCGCGGCGTTGCGGGCGTTTTACGACGCCCGGGACGCCGAGCGGCGGGAAAATCTGGTCCGGAAACTCCGGCTTTGCGAAGCGGCCGAAGCCCTGGGCGATTCCGAGGACTGGGCCGAAACCGCCGGCCGGATCAAGGCTCTTCAACGGGAATGGCGGGAGATCGGTCCCGCGCCCCGGCGGGAAAATCAGGCCACCTGGGACCGGTTCCGAACCGCCTGCGACGTCTTTTTTCAGCGGCTCAAGGCCCGGGAGCCGGAACACGTCCGGCGGCGGGAGGAGCTGATCGCCCAGGCCGAGGCCCATGTCGCCGCCGCCGAAGCGTCGGACGCCGACATGGACGCCATCGCCCGGGAAATTATGGCGTTGCAAAAGGAGTGGAAGACGGCCGACCCCGTCCCGCCGGAGATGGTGGACGCCCTGTGGGCGCGGTTCCACGAACCCTGCAACCGCTTTTTCGAGACTTACAAGGGATTGCTGGACGAACGGAAATCGGCCCAGTCCGAAAACGAGGCGGTTAAAACCGGGCTGCTGGCCGAAGCCGAGGCCCTGGCCGACTCCACCGACTGGCGGGAAACGGCCGAGGCGCTCAAAGAACTGCAACGGCGCTGGCGCGAGGTGGGGCCTGCGCCCCGCCGGACGGAGCGGGATTTGTGGAACCGCTTCCGGAGCGCCTGCGACCGGTTTTTTCAGGCCCGGAACGCCCATTTTGACCAGCGGCGGCAAGAACGGGAAGTGGGTCGCCATCGCCGCGAGGAAATCTGCGCGGCGGCCGAGGCCCTGGCATTGCTGGTCGCGCCGGAGGCCGTGAAATCCGCCGCGGAGGCCGAAGCGGCAGCGGAAGCTTCCGCCGGAAACCGAACCGGCACCGACATGGCCGCCGAGCAGCTCCGGGCCGGGCTGGATTTCAAGGACGAGGTGCTGGTGCCCGGAAATCCCCGGACCACCTGGAGCCGGGCCGCGAAAAAAATTCGGGATTTCCAGGCCCAGTGGCGCGAAACCGCCGGCGGCCGGGGCGATGCGGAAGAAGCCTTGTGGCGGCGCTTCCGGACCGCCTGCGACCGGGTCTACGCCGCACGTCCCCAGGACGAACGGTCCCGGCCCCATTCCCAATCAGGCTCCCAATCCGATTTTCGAAACGCCAATCGCGAGGAGGCGCGACCATGAAGGAATGCTCTCAAACCCCCGACCGGCCCCAGCGGGTGCTGGTCATGCAGCAAAACGGCAGCGGCGAAAGCAAGATCAAAGGCATTCGGGACCACGCCGGCGACATCATCGAGTTGGATGTCCGCTCCATCGACGAGGCGTTGCCGCCGGTGCTGGACGACACCGAAGATTACCTTCCCCATCGGATCGAAGCCGATCTGGTGCTGGATTTTCTGAAACACCCCGACCTGTCCGACGATCTGGCCGAAATGTGCCGGGAGCAAGGCGTTCCCGTGGTGGCTTCCGGAAAGAAACTACGAGTGGAGGGCGCGCACACGCCCCCAACGTGATGCGGGCTTTCCCGGCAGGTCTGCCTGGGACGGTATGGCGAAAAGTTCGGCGCCCCGGTTTTTTCCGCAGAGATCGATGACGGGATCGTGCGGCGCATTCATGTGGAACGAGGGGCGCCCTGCGGCGCGACGTGGGAAGCGGCCCGGCGGGTGGAAGGGCTGCCGGTGGCCGAGGCCCTGGTCCGGATCAGCCTGGACGTGCAGTACTACTGCGCCGCCGATCCCTCCGGCTGGGACCCCATTCACGGGCATAGCCCTCTCCACTTCGCCGGCGACATCCACAAAGCCGCCCTGCGCCGCGCGGCCCGGGAGGCGGGGGCGGAGGTGGACGAGGAGGAATGAAGTGGCGCCCCTTTTTCGCCATGATCGGAAAGTTTAGGTTGATCGCTTGATCCTCGTCCCTTTTTCCGGCGAATTCATTCTGGATTGAACTAAATCATGCCCACAGCCTTGCGCCTTGGCCCTTATCGGTTTTATTTTTACTCTT
>JBKHDD010000158.1:0-11620 GCA_046541515.1 Desulfococcaceae bacterium | reverse complement strand
ACGGTATTTTCATCGGTTCCAATTTTGAACAGATCGAAAGTCAACTCATCCCCGACCTCGAATTCCCTCGATGCAGGAGTAGTCAAAATCGGTTCCCACCAAAGTACCAATCCAGGATCATGATCCCGAAGCTCTACGTCAAATGAATCCAGCGTGAAGTTAAAAGCTCCGGCGGAGGAAGCGACGCCGAGAACCACCGAAACAACCAATAGCACCTTGATAAAATTTTTTGTCATTTTCCTGCATCCTTTCAAAAAAGTTTGAGAGAAAAGTCTTTCTGTTCCCAAAGGAAGCAAGACAAATGCCAACAAAATAGGGCGCTGAATTTAAATGAAATTCAGCAATTCCAGAAACCCAAGAGCCGGAAGTGAATAATTTCCCGACAATCCGCACTTTGCGGAAAGAGGGGTAGCCATAGGTTTATGCCACTAATATTTCATCAAAAACCCTAAAGCATACAAAAACGACTTGCGCATCAGCCTCCAGGGAAACCTGCCAAGTTTTTCGACGTCCGCCGCGTCCGCCCTCTCCAAAACGATTGGCCCAACGGATGTTTTACAGAAGCAAGGACAAGTCCAAAGGCTGAAGCGGAAACAATCTTCAATATTCCGAGAACATTGGGACCTGTTCCGTCCCGTTGGATTATCTACCCTTACGAAGCTCTACCCACTCTTCCGCGCCCGAGAGGAGCTTCGGCAACATTTCGGAGGGGAAACAGGTGGGATAGCGGGAAGCGAGAACTTCGCTTTCCCGAAAACGTTCCCTCGCTGGGCGATTCACTCATCTTTCGGGTCCAGCGATGACATAGCCGCCGGTCGCCGCAACAACTATCCCGACCCAGGGGGGAAGCTCCGAACCTTTCAATATGAGACAAAAAATCTTGCAACGCTTGAATCGTTTCGCTTTTCGCTTCGGCGTCCCGTTGGAGATTCACGCCGCCGCCACCTCCTCTCCAGTGGGCGTGTAGCCAAAAAAAACCTCGCCGACGGCGTCGTTGACGGCGTTGAGGTTGGCTTGCAGTTCGTCGGTGAATTCGTGGAGGCCCTGGTCGAAGACCCGATGGATCCCGATGTAGGCCATTTCCGCGCAAAGATGGCCCAGCCGCTGTTCGGCGTGGTTCCGAAAGCTCCCCAACGGGGTTCCGGATATGGCGTGGAGGGAACGCTGGGCGACCATCAGACAGTGCAGCACCGCCCGGGGGAACTCCCGGTCGAAGAGCAGAAACTCCGCCACGTTTCCGGGGGTGATGCGCTTGTAATGATGCCGATAGGCGTCCAGCCCGCCGGAGGCCCGAAGCAGGGCGGCCCATTGCACGTCGTCGTAGGCGGTGCCGACGAAATTGGCGGCGGGAAGCAATATGAAATATTTCACGTCCAGGATGCGGGAGGTCTTGTCGGCGCGCTCCAGATAGCGCCCCAGACGACAGAAATGCCAGCCCTCGTCGTGGCGCATGGTGTCGTTGCCGATTCCCCCCAGCATCATGCCCCGGAGCTTGATCTGCTGGCAGAATTCATAGGGATTTTCGTACACCAGCCGCTGGTTTTTGTCGGCGTTTTCCACCGTGTGGTAAAAGGCGTTGATCTGCTCCCACATCTCGGAGGAGATGATGTCCCGCACCGTTCGGGCGTTTTCTCTCGCGGCCCGAAGGCAGGAGATCACCGAGTGGGGATAGGTGGTGTCGAACATCAAAAAAGAGGTGACGTTCTTCTGGGTGTAGGCGTCGTAGCGCTCCCGGAACATCTCGTTGTCCCCCGTGGTGCTCACCAGCGCGCCCCAGTCCTGCCATTCCTCCTTGCCCGGCATGTCCAGGGTCATGTGCCAGTTCACCTCCACGAACCGGGACAGGTTTTCGGCCCGTTCGAGGTAGCGGCTCATCCAGTACAGGGCGTCGGCAACTCGGCTCAGCATATCGTTTTCTCCAGAATGCGGGTGTCGATCCGCGGGTTCGCTTGTTCCCGGTTTCAGCCCATGGACTGGCGTTGGGTCTGGGACATCCCTTGAGACTGGGTCTGACGGAGGGCCGTCGTCCCGTTTTCCGCGGCGTCCGCCGCCCCGGCGTCCGGATCGCCCACCACCCAGGTGTCTTTGCTGCCGCCGCCCTGGGAGGAGTTGACCACCAAAGAGCCCTTTCGAAGCGCGACCCGGGTCAATCCGCCCGGCAGCACCCAGATGTCCTCGCCGTACAGGATGAAGGGGCGCAGGTCCACGTGGCGCCCTTCGAAGGTCTCGTCCACGATGACCGGCGCCCGACTCAACGCCAGGGCCGGCTGGGCGATGTAGTTTCGGGGGCGCCTGGACACCCGCTCCGCGAAGGCCGCCCGTTCCTCCGGCGTGGAGACCGGGCCGATCAGCATGCCGTATCCGCCGGACTCGTTGGCGGCCTTCACCACCAGCTTGTCCAGATTCTCCAGAACGTATTTCCGATCTTTTTCGCGCCAGCAGAGATAGGTCGGCACGTTGGAGATCATCGCTTCCTCCCCCAAATAGTAGCGAATCATTTCCGGAACAAAGGCGTAAATCACCTTGTCGTCGGCCACCCCGGTGCCCGGCGCGTTGGCCAGGGCCAGACGGCCTTTCCGAAACACCTCCAGTATTCCCGGCACTCCCAGCAGGGAATCGGGGCGAAAGGCTTCGGGGTCCAGAAAATCGTCGTTGATCCGGCGATAGATCACGTCCACCCGCTGGAGCCCCTGGGTGGTCCGCATGCAGACGTAGCCGTCCTTCACCACCAGGTCGCTTCCCTGCACCAGCTCGATGCCGGTTTCGTGGGCGAGAAAGGAGTGCTCGAAATAGGCGGAATTGTAAATGCCCGGCGTCAGCAGGGCCACGGTGGGATTCCGGCTTCCCGGCGGCGCGATGGAATAGAGCATGTCCAGCAGCCGGGCGGGATAGACGTCCACCGGCTTGACGTTGGAGGCGGTGAAGACTTCCGGAAAGGTGCGCTTCATCAGGCGGCGGTTGGCGATCACGTAGGAAACCCCGGAGGGACATCGCAGATTGTCCTCCAGCACGTGGATTCGGCCTTTTTCGTCCCGCACCAGATCGGTGCCGGTGATGTGGCACCAGATGCCGCCGGGCGGATCGAGCCCCTGGCAGGGGGCCATGTAGCCCTCGGCCGAACGGATCAGTTCGCCGGGGATCACCCCGTCGCGAACGATGCGCTGGTCGTGGTAGACGTCGTCGATAAAAAGGTTTAGGGCGCGAATCCGCTGTTGCAGGCCCCGTTCGATCCAGTCCCATTCGCCCGCGTCCACGATGCGCGGCAGGATGTCGAAAGGCCAGATTTTTTCGGTGCCCGATTCGTGGCCGTACACGTTGAAGGTGATGCCGAGATCAAAGAGCGCCTGTTCGGCGGCCCGCTGGCGCCGCTTCAACTCTCCCGGCGGCAGGGATTCTATCTTTTGGCAGAGAATCCGGTTCCCCGCGCGGGGCCGGCCCGGGGCCTCGAACATTTCGTCGAAAAAGGCGCCGACTTCATAGTTGGAAAAGCTCATGGTTCTCCCCTCTTGCAAGGAACGGCCCGGGGGCGGTTCAGCGCGGCGGCGGCGTACGGAAACGCCGCCTGAAGACCAAAAATGGCGGATGCCTTGCGCGGCGATTTTCGCGACGGCGGTGATGAAAAAAGCGGCCGGGGATTTCCGGAAATCCAAAAAAAGCGGGTCCGGGAATGGCTTCATATACATCACAAAAGCCGTTCCTCTGTCAAATCCCATGCCTTTTCCGCGCCATTGAGCGACGAACGCGGAGGTTCCCCCTTGCATTTCTGGGGGGATCGGAATAAAAAAATCGTTTCGCCCCCCTCGTGGTCCTCGAACGCCTCACGACCTGCAAGGAGTTCCCATGTCCATTCGCGTCGCCCTGAATCATATGACCCATTACCAGTACGATCGCCCGGTCAACCTCTCTCCCCACGTGATTCGACTGCGGCCGGCGCCCCACTGCCGCACGCCCATCGAAGCCTATTCGCTGACCGTCCGGCCGGAAAACCATTTCATCAACTGGCAGCAGGATCCCTTCGGAAACTACCAGGCCCGGCTGGTGTTTTTGGAAAAGGCCAGCGAACTGTACGTGGAAGTGGACCTGGTGGCGGACATGACGGTCATCAACCCCTTCGACTTTTTCGTGGCCGAATCGGCCGAGGAGTTCCCCTTCGCCTACGGCTCGGAAGAAAAAAAGGAACTGGCGCCCTATCTGGAAATCCGGGAGTCGGGTCCGCGCCTCCGGGATTGGCTCGCCGACGTGGACCGGACGC
This sequence comes from Desulfococcaceae bacterium, assembly GCA_046541515.1. Lineage (GTDB taxonomy): Bacteria > Desulfobacterota > Desulfobacteria > Desulfobacterales > Desulfococcaceae > CAYFVR01. The sequence continues at coordinate 7,368 of JBKHDD010000158.1, read as the reverse complement.
CCCGGCGAACCATCGACTTCCTGGTGGACCTGAACCGTCGGCTGTGGGGCGACATCGGCTACAACATCCGAATGGAACCGGGCGTCCAGACCTGCGAGAAAACCCTGGAGATCGCACGGGGCTCCTGCCGGGACTCGGCCTTTCTCCTGGTGCAGATTCTGCGCCACCTGGGGCTGGCGTCCCGTTTCGTCTCCGGCTATCTGGTGCAGCTCGCCCCCGACGTCAAATCCCTGGACGGCCCTTCGGGACCCGAAGCCGATTTCACCGACCTCCACGCCTGGACCGAGGTTTACCTCCCCGGGGCGGGCTGGGTGGGGCTGGACCCCACGTCGGGCCTTTTCGTGGGGGAAGGGCACATCCCCCTGGCCTGCACGCCGGAGCCCGGCAGCGCCGCGCCCATCACCGGCTATACCGACAAATGCGACACCGAGTTCCAGTTTCACAACAAGGTGATGCGGATTTACGAAGACCCCCGGGTGACCAAGCCCTACACCGACCGCCAGTGGGCGACCATCAACGCCCTGGGGGAAGCGGTGGAGGCCGAACTGAACGCCGGGGACGTGCGACTGACCATGGGCGGCGAGCCGACCTTCGTCTCGGTGGACGACATGGAATCGGCCCAGTGGAACACCGCCGCCGACGGCGCCCACAAGCGGACCCTGGCGGGCGATCTGATCAAGCGGCTCCACGCCGCCTTCGCCCCCGGCGGCATGCGCCACTACGGCCAGGGCAAATGGTATCCGGGAGAAGAGCTGCCCCGCTGGCGGCTGTCCTGCTTCTGGCGCACCGACGGGGTGGCCATGTGGCGGGACACGGCGCTCCTGGCCGACGACGCCAAGGACTACGGCGCGACCCGAGACCACGCCGCCCGGTTTATGGACGCCCTGGCGCGGCGGCTGGACCTTCCGGCGGAGCGCATCGTCCCGGGCTACGAAGACCCGCTCTATCTGCTTTGGGCCGAAGGCGCGGCGCCCGACAATCTGGACCCGCTCAAGGCCAATCTCAAGGACTCCCTGGAACGAAAGCGCGTCGCCCGGCTGCTGGCCGGCGACCCGACCCTGCCCGCCGGCTACGCCCTGCCGGTGGAATGGGACTTTGCCGCGGACGCCTGGACCAGCAGCCGCTGGACCTTCCGTCGGGGCCACATGTTTCTGATCCCCGGCGACTCCCCCATGGGACTGCGCCTGCCGCTGGGCAGCCTGCCCTGGACCGCCGAAGAGCGGCGGCCCTTGCCGGAACGTTCCCAGATGGCCCCCTTCCCGCCGCTGGACGATTATCACGCCGCCATTTCGGAGCGGGCCGCCGGGACCGGTTCCCAACCCCGCGAACCCGCCGAGCCCAAACGGCAGCCGGAGGCGGAGCCTCCGCCCGCCCATGAGTCGGAAACCCGGACGGTGAAGGTGACCCACACCGCCCTTTGCGCCGAGGCTCGGGAGGGACGACTTTACGTCTTCCTGCCGCCCATGGGCTATCTGGAGCATTACCTGGAGCTAATCGCGGCGGTGGAAATGGCGGCGGAGCAGATCGGCATGCCGGTGATGCCGGAGGGCTACGAGCCGCCGGCCGATCCCCGGCTCCGCCAGCTTCTGGTCACGCCGGACCCCGGCGTCATCGAGGTCAACATCCATCCGGCCGCATCCTGGTCCGACCTGGTGGACACCATCGCCACCTTGTACGAGGAAGCCCGTCTTTCCCGGCTGGCCACGGAAAAGTTCATGCTGGACGGCCGCCACACCGGCACCGGAGGCGGCAACCACGTCACCATCGGCGGGGCCAAACCGGCGGACAGCCCCATGCTGCGCCGGCCCGATCTGCTTCGGAGTCTGGTCACATACTGGCAGCACCATCCGGGACTTTCCTACCTGTTTTCCGGGCCGTTCATCGGCCCCACCAGCCAGGCCCCCCGGGTGGACGAGGGCCGGATTGAACAGCTGTACGAGCTGGAGATCGCCTTTTCCCAAATGCCCGAGGGAGAAACCGAGTTTCCCTGGCTGGCCGACCGGCTGCTCCGGAATCTCCTGGTGGACATCACCGGCAACACCCACCGGGCCGAATTCTGCATCGACAAGCTCTTCTCGCCCGACAGCCTCTCGGGCCGGCAGGGCATCGTGGAGTTTCGGGCCTTCGACATGCCGCCCCACGCCCGCATGAGCATCGTCCAGATGTTGCTCATCCGAACCCTGATCGCCTGGTTCTGGCGAGAGCCCTATCAAAAGCCGCTGGTTCGCTGGGGCACGGAACTCCATGACCGGTTCATGCTGCCCCATTACGTTCGGGAGGACATCCGCGACGTGGTGGACGACCTGAACCGGGCCGGCTACCCCTTCGAACTGGACTGGTTCGCGCCGTTCCACGAATTCCGATTTCCCCATTACGGAACCGTGAACATCCGCGACATCCAGCTCGACCTGCGCATGGCCCTGGAGCCCTGGCACGTGCTGGGGGAGGAGGTGAGCCGCGCCGGGACCGCCCGCTTCGTGGACTCGTCGGTGGAGCGGATCGAGTTAAAGGTTCGCGGCCTCGCCGACCGCCGCCACATCATCCTTTGCAACGGCCGGCGGGCGCTGCTCAACAACACGGGAACCCGCGGCGAATACGTGGGCGGCGTACGCTACCGGGCCTGGCAGCCGCCCTCGGCCCTGCACCCCACCATCGGCATCCATTCGCCCCTGGTCTTCGACGTGTTCGACACCTGGAACGGCCGGGCCATCGGCGGCTGCACCTACCACGTGGTTCATCCCGGCGGCCGGGGCTACGACACCATCCCGGTCAACGCCTACGAGGCGGAATCCCGGCGGGTCAATCGGTTCTGGCCCTTCAACCACACGCCGCCGACCCCAACCACGCCGCCGCCCTCCGGCCCCTCCATCGGCCGGTTCGTTCCGGAGGGTTCGCGCCTGGGCCCCATGCCCGCGCCGCCGAAGGAACGGAATCCGGAATATCCCCATACCTTGGATCTGAGACGCGACCCCGATGTGCCCGCCTGAACCCATGACCCAGTCCCAGTCCCAAGGCGGCGGTCCGCCCGGCCCCGCCCCGCCGAGCCCGGCCGTCATCTGCCATTCCTACGCCGTCCCTCCGGAGGGGTACGATGAAATGTGGGACGAGTCCGGCCGACTCCGCGAGCACTGGCGGCCCTTCGTGGACGCGGTGGAGGCGCTGGGCTGCGAGGAGATGGAGCGGGCCGAGGTGGAGGTCACCCGCTTGCTGCGGGAAAACGGCATCGCCTACAACCTTCACGGCAGCCCCCAGGGGGTCCATCGCAACTGGAAGCTGGACACCGTCCCGCTGATTTTCGGGGCCGAGGATTGGAAGCATATCGAGGCCGGCCTGCGACAGCGGGCCCTGCTCATGGACCAAATTTTGGCCGACCTCTACGGCCCGCGCCATCTGATCCGGGAAGGACTGCTTCCCCAGGAACTGATCTATCGCCACCCCGGATTTCTGCGGCCCTGTTTCGACGCCGGACCCGCGGAAAACAACCAGCTTCTTCTCCACTCGGCCGATCTGGCCCGGGGCCCCGACAACCGGTTCTGGGTGATCAGCGACCTGACCCGCAACGCCGTGGGGCTGGGCTACGCACTGGAAAACCGGACCGCCATGGCCAACGTGCTTCCGGATCTGATTCGCTCCTGCCGGGTGCGGCGGCTGTCCAGCTTTTTCCGGGGACTGCGGGCCGAACTGGCGGCCATGGCCCCCCACAAAAAAGATCGGCCCCGGATCGTCATCCTTTCCGGCGGCCCCCAGGACGAATCCTACTTCGAACACGCCTATCTGGCCGCCTACCTGGGCTATCCGCTGGTGCAGGGGGACGACCTGACCGTCCGGGACGCCCGGGTCTGGCTGAAATCCCTGGACGGCCTCCATCTGGTGGACGTCATCCTTCGGCAGGTGGACGACCCCCTTTGCGATCCGCTGGAGCTGGCCCCGGATTCCCGACGGGGGGTGCCCGGCCTTCTGGAGGCGGCCCGGCGGGGCAACGTGGCGCTGGTCAATCCGCTGGGCGTCGGCGTGCTGGAGAATCCCGGGCTCATGGCCTTTCTGCCCGGCATTTCCCGCCACCTGCTGGGGGAGGAGCTGCTGTTGCCGTCGGCCGCCACTTGGTGGTGCGGCCAGCCGAAGGAGCGGGACTACGTGCTGGAGAACCTGGAGCGGCTCATCGTCAAAACCATCTGCCACGTTCCCGGCGGCGGCGGCCTGGTGTTCGGCTCTCTGCTGAGCCGGGAGGAGCGGGAGGTCTGGCGGGAGCGCATCCGGGCCACGCCCCACCGCTACGTGGGCCAGCAGCAGATGGCCTTCTCCACCGTCCCCACCCTGCCCGGCGGCCGGATGGAACCACGCCCCGCCGTCTTCCGCACCTTCGCCGCAGTCCGGGCCGAGGGCGACTACGTGGTCATGCCCGGGGCCATTGCCCGTTGCGGATCGGACCAGGCCAGTTCCGTGGTTTCCCGCCGCACCGGCGGCATCCTCAAGGACGGCTGGGTCATCGCCACCCGTCCCGAAGTGCATATGAGCCTTTGGCTACAACCCGGGCGGCCGGGACAACACTTTGCCGGGGCCAGCGTTTTGCCCAGCCGTGTGGCGGAAAATCTTTTCTGGGTGGGGCGCTACGCCGAACGGGCGGAGGCGTTGGCCCGCATCCTGCGCACGGTGCTTCGACTGGTCAGCGAAAGCGACCGGTACGGCGAAGAGGCGGAAGCCGAGGCCCTGACCCTTCTGGAATCCCATCTGGTTCGCCTGGCCCTGGGTCGGAACGCGGCGGCGGCCAAGGTCGGGAGAAGCGGCCGCCTGGGCGCGGTGCTGGGCGATCCCGAGCATCCGGGCAGCCTGTACGCCACTCTGGGCGGCATGCTCAACGCCGCCTACGCGGTCCGGGACCACTGGTCCACCGACACCTGGCGGGTCATCAACCGGATCGAAGCCCTTCGCAATGGGCTGAACGGGCTGGGGGTCGGCGTGCCCCGGGTGGTGGTCCGAAGCCTGGACGACCTCATCACCACCCTGATGGCCCTGACCGGCCTGTGCATGGAGAACATGAGCCGAGAGGCCGGCTGGCTGCTGCTGGACACCGGCCGCCGGATCGAACGGGCGCTGATGTTCATCTCGTTTTGCCGGGCCCACCTGACGCCCAAGTTGGAGCCGACGGTGAGCAACCTGCTGCTGGAGGCGGTGCTGGTCACCACCGAAAACATCATCACCTATCGCCGTCGCTACCGTTCCTACCTGGAGCTGGAGACTGTGCTGGACCTGCTGCTGCTGGACGCCAACAATCCCCGATCCCTGGTCTATCAGCTCAACCGGCTCAAGGACCACATCGACGGGCTTCCCCGGGAGCGGGAGGCCTACCGGCTTAGCGACGAGGAGCGGATGATCCAGAAGGCGACCACCCGGCTGCGGCTGGCCAACACCGCCCATTTGTCCGAGGTGGTGGCCAAGGCCGGCTGCCGTCAGCGGCTGGACGGCCTGCTCTCCAGCCTCAAAGTGTTGCTGACCCGGATCGCCGAGGCCCTTTCCGGCACCTATTTCAGCCACACGCCGGAGTCCCGCCAACTGGTGGGCCCGGCCCGGGAGAACCGGTCTTGATCTACCGGATCACCCACCAAACCCGCTACGTCTACAACGCCCCCGTGACCTTTTGCCACAACGAGGTCCGGCTGCTGCCCCGGGATGTGCCCAACCAGGTCCGGCGCACGGCCCGGCTGATGGTGGACCCGCCGCCCACGGCCCTGCGGGAACGGATCGATTTTTTCGGGAACCGGGTTTCCTATTTCGCGGTGCAGCGGCCCCACGAGGAATTGGCGGTGACCGCCGCCAGCGAGGTGGAGGTGCATCCCGCGGAATCGCCGGACCCGGAGATTTCTCCCCCCTGGGAGACCGTCCGGGAGATGTTGACCCGACGGACCGATACCGAGGCGGTGGACGCCCGTCAGTACACCTTCGACTCCACCCTGGTGTCTGCCTCCCCGGCTTTGCGGGACTACGCCGCCCCCTCCTTTCCCCCGGGCCGGCCGGTCCTGGCGGGCGCCCGGGAGTTGATGGCGCGAATTTTTACGGAATTTAAATTTGTGCCCGGCTTCACTTCGGTGGCGACCCCGCTTTCCCACGTGCTGAAGCACCGGCGGGGCGTTTGCCAGGATTTCGCCCAGGTGGCGGTGGGCGCGCTCCGGTCCCTGGGGCTGGCGGCCCGGTACGTGAGCGGCTATCTGGAAACCCTGCCGCCGCCGGGCCAGCAAAAGCTCCAGGGCGCGGACGTTTCCCACGCCTGGTATTCGGTCTGGTCGCCCGAGGCCGGCTGGGTTGATTTCGACCCCACCAACAACCTCATGCCACGAGACCGCCACGTCACCACCGCCTGGGGCCGCGATTACCAAGACGTGACGCCGGTGAAGGGGGTCCTCTTCAGCGGCGGCGGCCACAAGCTGATCGTGTCGGTGGACGTGGAGCGGGTGGGGGAATGATCGAAACCCGCTTCGACGTCCCCTTCATCGCCGACCTGGCCCGCCGCGAAAAACAGATTCAGCAAAACTACCGGCCGGTGATCGCCGTCCACAAATGGTTCGCCCGGCGTCCCGGGACGCTGTTCCGGGGGCTTTTGCTGGCGGAGTTCGGGGAAGGGACGGTTTCCGAGGATTTCTACCGGGGCCACGCCTTTTCGGACCTGCGGGTGGCCGACCCCTTCATGGGCGGCGGCACGCCGCTTTTGGAGGCCAATCGGCTGGGCTGCGACGTGACCGGCTTCGACATCAATCCCATGGCCGTCTGGGTGGTCAAGCAGGAGCTGGAACGGCTCGATCTTTCCGCGTATCTGGCGGCGGCCGAGGCGCTGCGGGATCGTCTCGCGGCGGAAGTGGGCCATCTGTACCGGACCCGCTGCGGCCAATGCGGACGGCCCGACGCGCCGGTGAAGTATTTCCTCCGGGTCAAAACGCTGCCCTGCGCCGGATGCGGGACATCCATCGATTTGTTCCCCGGCTACCGGATTGCCGGCGCCACCCGCCATCCCCGCCACGTTTTCGTCTGCGCCCATTGCGGAAGTCTGACCGAAACCGACGACGCCAAATCCCCCGGCGATTGCGCCGCTTGCGGCCATGGGCTGGAAACCAAAGGACCGGCCAAGCGGAGCCGGGTTTCCTGCCCGGATTGCGGGGCGGAAAACCGGTTTCCCCGGCCCGAGGATGGACCGCCCGTCCACCGGATGATCGCGCTGGAATACCACTGCCCGGACTGCAAGCCGGGCCGCAAAGGGCGGTTTTTCAAATCGCCGGATGACGCGGATTTGGCGCGGGAGCGGGAAGCCCAAGAGCGGTTCGCGGCGCTGGCGCCTCGTTTTGTCCCGGACGTGGAAATCCCGGCCGGCGACGAAAGCGA
>JBKHDD010000157.1:0-11627 GCA_046541515.1 Desulfococcaceae bacterium | reverse complement strand
CGCGGCGTAAAAGGTCCGTTCCTCCACTTTCTCTCCGGCGTCGTTATTCCATTCGATCCGAAATTTCAACGATTCCAGCGCGGTGGTCCCCACGTTTTCCACCCCAAGTTCCAGCCGGTGAAACCGCTTGCCCAGCGCCGATTCGTCCGAAAAATGGCTCTGGCGGTTGGAGACCCGAAGGTCCACGCCGGGCGGCTTTTCGCCGGCCCAACTCAGGGGAACGAGCCCCAATTCCGGGTATTCCGTTCGCGCCGGTCGCCGGTCCAGGGTAAGGATTTCCACGACCGCGTCCCCCGGAATCGGCGGAGCGATTTTTTGGAACAGGGTGACTCCCATGGGGATCACGTCCCCCGGCCAAACGGGCGGATGGTGGTCCGCGACCACGTCCGCGGTCCGCTGGAAAATGGGTTCGCCCGCCCCATCTCGAAGGGCGACGCGAACCGTGAGCCCGGTGATTTCCACGCCCCGGGGCCTCAAAATGGCCTTGAGCTGGTAGGAATAGGAATCGGTGAAGGGACGATACCGGGAGGATTCGGTTTGAAATTGGAGTGCCTCCCGTTCCGGCCATCGGATTGGGAGATCGGCCTGGACCGGCGCTTGGGCGGGTTCGGAAGCGGCAACGGTTTCGGTTGAAGATTCCATCCCGCTTGAAATTTCCATCGGCGTTTCCGCCGGGGCCGCTTTTTCCGTCTGGGGCCGATGGTCGCCGGTGGGCGCCGGTTCCACCGGCATGAAGACCAGGTAGGTGGCCGCCATCCCCAGCAGGATCAGAAGCCCCACGAGGACGAGCGCCAAGGTTCTCCGTTTGGACGAAGACGGGGGGGCCGACGCCGGCGTTCGAAGTTCCCCCACCAGTCGCAAGGCGCCCTCGTGGTCCGGATCGGCGCCGAGGACGGAGCGGGCCAACGCTTCCGCCCGCTCTCGATCCGTCGGGTCTCCCCCCTGTTTCCATCGCCCCGCCAGCGCCGCCGCCAGACGATACTGGGCTTCCGCGGCGGCCGGTTTCAGCTTCAACGCTTGCTCAAGCTCCGCCGCCGCGTCGGTCCAATTGCCCAGCCGGGCGAAACCGCTTCCAATGCGCATGTGCCGGTTGAAGGTTTTTTCCAGCCGGGCCCAGTCCCCCTCGTCCAGCCCCAAATCCCGGGCGATCGCCTTCAAGGACGCCTCGTCCATCGGATGTTCGGGCGCCCGATCCCGCAACTCCAGCAGCGTTTGCACGTACCCCGCCAAGGGGTCCTTTTCTTCGGCCATGGAGAATCCTTTTCACTGTTTGCGCATGACGGGTTCGAGTCCGCCCGAACAGCCCGGGGAAGGGGACAAATCCCCTGGCTCATTCCGAACCGTTCATTTGATGCCCCATTTGTCGGGGCGCATCGCATACGCCCTTGATGAATCCAGCGCCGTCGCCCATTGGAAATCCAAAATGAGCGGTATTGAATTTAAGTCGTTTTCCTTCCGGGTCCAGCCCTTCAAAGCCGTGAAAGGCTTTCGGGAACGGGAAGGTTCGAGCCTTTTTCCGATTTCCATTTTGATTCCGTAGTCTTTTACATCGCTACAAAATTACCGTTTTGAATTGCTACCTCGTTTGGGAGAAAAGTAAGGATTGCAATCGCTACAAATGAAAATATCGGGATCGCTCCATCCGTATCGATGAAATTAAAGATTTGAATCGCTACAAATGAAGCGCTATGCCTCGCTTCATCGATTTCGGCAAGAGTAAAGATTCCAATCGCTACAAATGAAGTCATCTGTTGCACTTCATCCATCCCGGCAAAATTATGGGATTGAATCGCTACAAATGAAGTAAAAATATTCGCTTCATTCTTTCGTCGTTTTGAAGCGGGATCGGTCGTAAATCCCAAGAATCCAGTTTTCCAAGGCAGTCCGTATTTCCGGGATTTTGCCATCCATTGCGCAAAGTGGAAGAAAGGCTCACGAACTTTTAACGTAAATGTAACCGTTTACAAATATTGCCGGGTTATCCATGGGCAATATCCAATCGAAACGCAAACCGATGGGGATTCTTTCGGGAAAGCCCTTCCGGTTTTCGAGGGCAACGATTCCCGTATAGACGAAGGTTTCCGGTTCCCGGAATCCGGTTGGCGGGCATCCTCAAATTTTCGGATCATTCGGAGATTTCATTCCGCCTTGGGAACCTGCTCGGAAGGCGGTTTTCGCCCTCTTATCCAAAGGGGGCGGGGGCGATGCCGTTCATTTCGGGATTTCCAAAGGACGAATGTGTCTGATTTCCCGAGGGCGAATGCAGTTCGCCCCGATCCATTTTCACCCAAATGAACGGTGTCGAGGGCGGGGGGATTTTTCGAACCGGAATGCCCGTTCCCATTTTGAAAAGGCAAATCTATCGAAGTGGCGTTCGAAAAGGGGCTCGGCGCGTTGTGAAATGTAAACGATTACAAAAATTTCGGGTCGTTGGATGAGCACCATCCTGGACGTGGCGCGGCTCGCCGGCGTTTCCACGGCGACGGTGTCCCGGGTGATCAACACCCCCGACGCGGTGAAGTCCGCCACCCGGGAGCGGGTCGTCCGGGCGATGAAGGAATGCAACTATCGGTACAACGCGCTGGCCCGTGGATTTGCCACACGTCGATCCAGGATTTTGGGGTTGATCGTTCCCTCCATCACCAACCCCATTTTTGCGGAATCCACTCGGGGCGCCCAGGACTTTGCCGAACGTAACGACTACCGGATCGTGCAGGCCAACACCGACTACTCGCCGGAACGGGAAGAGAAAATGATCCAGGCGTTCCGGGAGATGCGGGTGGACGGGATTCTGCTGACCACCACCGATCCCGACCACGGATTCCTTCTGGAGTTGGTGGCCGAAGGATTCCCGCTGGTGCTGATTTACAGCACCGTCCGCCGAGGCCCGATTTCCTGCGTGGGGGTGGACAATTTTTTCGGCGGATATCTGGCGACCCGACACCTGATCGACCACGGTCATCGGCGGATCGCCATGATCGCCGGGGATTTTCATACTTCGGACAAAAGCCGTCATCGCTGGCACGGATATCGGAAATGTTTGGCCGACGGCGCAATTCCCTACGACCCCGACCGGGTTCGTCAATCCCCCTACCGCCTGGAAAATGGGAGGCGCGCCATCCGGGAGCTGATGAACGGCCCGGAGCCGCCCGAGGCGGTATTTTGCTCCAACGATTATCTGGCCATCGGCGCCATGCAGGGCGCTCGGGAACTGGGGCTGGAGATTCCTCGGGACCTTTCCGTGGTCGGCTTTGACGACATGCCCCTGAGCGGCTTTTTTACGCCCGGCCTGGATACGATTCGGCAACCGGCTTACGACATGGGCCGCATCGGCGCGGAAGTCTTGCTTCGGCGAATTGAAACCCCGGGTTCCGACCCGGTGCGGAAGCTGCTGCCCCTTCAACTGATCCAACGGGAATCGGTCTCACGGCCGCGATCGATCGGATGATCGGTTCCCCGACCCCCCGCCGCCACGGCGGGAGAAATCCGGGCGGTCTCGCGGGTCGCCCTTTTCCAAAGGAGGACGCATGAAAAACCGTTGGATGATCGGATTGCTGGTGGCCTGGGTTCTGACGTGGAGCGCCGGGCCGGTATTTGCCGAAACCGCCATCTGCTACAACTGCCCGCCCATGTGGGCCGACTGGGCCAGCCAGCTCAAGGCCATCGAGGAAAACCTGGGCATCGCCGTGCCCCACGACAACAAGAACTCTGGGCAGACCCTTTCCCAGCTCATCGCGGAGAAGGACAACCCGGTGGCCGACGTCGCCTACTACGGAGTATCCTTTGGCATCAAGGCCAAGGAGGCCGGGGTGGTCGCGCCCTACAAGCCGGATCACTGGGACGAGATTCCCGAGGGGCTGAAGGATCCGGAAGGCTACTGGTTCACGATTCACTTCGGCGCCATCGGCTTTTTCGTGAACGTGGACGCCCTGGGCGGCGCGCCCGTGCCGACTTCCTGGGCCGATCTTCAGAAGCCGGATTATAAAGGTATGATCGGTTACCTGGACCCCACCTCCGCCTTCGTGGGCTACGCCTCCGCCGTGGCCGCCAACCTCTCCATGGGCGGCAGCCTGGAAAATTTTGATCCGGCCATTGAATTTTTCAAGAAGCTCCAGGAGAATCAACCCATCGTGCCCAAACAGACCGCTTACGCGCGGGTGCTTTCCGGGGAGATCCCCATCCTGTTCGATTACGACTTTAACGCCTATCGGGCCAAGTACAAGGACATGGCCAACGTCCAGTTCGTGATTCCCCAGGAAGGTTCCATCGTGGTGCCCTATGTCATTAGTCTGGTCAAGGACGCGCCCCACCCGGAGAACGGCAAGAAGATTCTGGATTTCATCATGTCCGACAAGGGGCAGGCCGTTTGGGCCAACGCCTTCCTGAAGCCGGTGCGATCCTCCGCCCTTTCCCCCGAGGCGGCGGAGAAATTCCTTCCCGATTCGGAATATGAGCGGGCCAAGCCCATCGACTACAAAAAGATGGCCGAGGTGCAGAATACCTTTAGCGATCGGTATCTTTCCGAAGTGCGGTAAGTTTTCTCGCCGCCGCGTCGGCCGGAAACGGTCGGCGCGGCGATTGGAGGGTGCGCGATCCCTCGATTGCGTGGGATCGGGAACGATCTTTGGCGGCGGGAAAGATTCCCTTGAGCGGAGCCGAGCCTATTTTGGGATTTTCGAGAGAATTCCTCGAACTTCGCGGGTCGAATTCAAGCGTTGGCGAGTTCGAGGCGGCCGACGGGATCGGAAGGAAATTTTCCATGAAAAACCGACAATCATGGCTGTCTTTGTGCCTGGGGCTGCCGGCCGGAGCGGTGTTTATGGCCTTTTTTCTGCTGCCCATGGTGCGACTGGCCGTCGCTTCCACACAGGGGCCGAACGGACTGGGGCTCTACGGGGAAATGCTGACCACGCCGCGGTATCTGCAAACGTTGCTTTACACCGTGCTGCTTTCCTTCGCCGTGACCGCCGCGACCCTGGCGATTTCCGGCGTCAGCGGGGTGTTTTTGGAGCGAAACCGTTTTCCCGGCCGGTCCTTGCTGGTGGCCATGCTCACCTTTCCGCTGGCCTTCCCCGGCGTGGTGGTCGGGTTTCTCATCATCTTGCTGGCGGGTCGCCAGGGGCTGGTGGGCGATCTCAGCAAGGCGCTGACCGGGGAGAAGATCGTTTTGGCCTACTCCATGGTCGGCCTGTTTCTCGGCTACCTCTATTTTTCCATTCCCCGGGTGGTGACCACGGTGATGGCGGCGGCGGGAAAGATTGACCGGTCCTTGGAGGAAGCGGCTCGATCCCTGGGCGCCTCCACTTGGGCGGTCACCCGGGACGTGCTCATCCCCGCGTTGACGCCGGGGTTGATCTCTTCCGGGGCGATCTGTTTTGCCACGGCCATGGGCGCCTTCGGGACGGCCTTCACCCTGGCCACCGACATCGACGTGTTGCCCATCGTGATCTACACGGAGTTTACCCTGTCGGCCAACATTGCCATGGCTTCGGCCCTGTCGATTTTCCTGGGGTTGATCACCTGGGGCGCACTGGCCCTGGCCCGCTCCGCCGCCGGCCAAACCATGGCGGCTTCGGGATGAAGGCCATGAATCCCAGAACCGTGCGTTTTTCCCTCCAGCTCGCCCTGACCCTCTCGACCTGCGCGTTTTTGATCGTCCCGGTGGTTCAGTCGGTGCTGGCCGGGCTGACCGTCAATTATTTCGTGGGAATCAAAAGCGGGCCGACCTTGCGCTGGCTGGGCGAGGTCTGGAACCTGTACCACGACACGGTGTTCCGAACCTTCCTGATCGCCGGCTCCTGCCTGCTGGTCAACCTGCTCATCGGCGTTCCGGCGGCCTACGCCCTGCACAAAAGCCGAAGCCGGTGGAAGCGGGTGGTCGAGGAAATCCTGGTGGTGCCGCTGGCGATTCCCGGCCTGGCCATCGCCCTGGCCCTGCTGATTTCCTACGGCGGATGGACCGCGTTTCGGCGGAGCTGGTGGATCATTCTGGCCGGCCACGTCATTTTCACCCTGCCGTTCCTGATCCGGTCGGTGATCGCCGTCATGGCCTCTTTCAACCTGCACGAACTGGAGGAAAGCGCGGCGAGCCTAGGGGCGGGCTTCCGGCGGCGGTTTTTGGGCATCGTGATTCCCAACGCCATGCCGGGGATTCTGGCCGGATCGCTGATGGTCTTCACCCTTTCCGTGGGGGAGTTCAACCTGACCTGGATGCTGCACACCCCGCTCACCAAAACCTTGCCGGTGGGATTGGCCGACAGCTACGCCTCCATGCGGCTGGAGGTGGGATCGGCCTACACCATCCTGTTCTTTTTCATGATCGTCCCGCTGCTGGTGGCCATGCAGTGGGTCTCCACACCCGGAAACCGGAAATTCGCCATGTCTTTTGGAAAATCTTCGCCGATGGGTAAACGGGCTGAAACGGACATCGGCTCGGTCTCGAATGGTTCCGCTCCGTCACTGGAAGCCGGGGGCGCGGCGCTCACCGTATCCCGTTGCGCCAAGACGTTTCCCGACGGCACCCGCGCCCTGACGCCCGTGGACCTCTCGGTTTCGGCCGGGGAAACACTGGTCATCCTCGGGCCTTCCGGCTGCGGGAAAACGACCCTGCTCCGGATCATCGCCGGTTTGGAATCCCCGGACTCGGGCGGCCAAGTCCGGTTTGACGAAGAGGACGTGACCGAGGTGCCCATCGAACGGCGGCGGGTGGGCATGGTCTTTCAGAATTACGCCCTGTTTCCCAATATGGATGTCTCGGAAAACATCGGATACGGTTTGAAAATCCGAGGGGACGAGTTAGAGGCGCGAAAGTCGCGAGTGGCGGAACTGCTCCGGATGATGCGAATTTCCGAGTTGGCGGACCGAAAAATTGACCAGCTTTCCGGCGGACAAAAGCAGCGGGTGGCCCTGGCCCGGGCGCTGGCCGCCCATCCTCGCTTGCTCTTGTTGGACGAGCCGCTTACCGCCCTGGACGCCAAGCTGCGAGAGGAGTTACGCGGCGAAATCGACCGTCTGCTGCGCGCGGTCGGAATCACCGCCGTCTATGTGACCCACGACCAGTCCGAAGCCATGGCCCTGGGAGACCGAATTGTGGTGATGGACCGGGGGCGAATCGTCCAAATCGGCACGCCAAGGGAAATTTACTTTCGCCCGGCGAATCGGTTCGTCGCCGAATTCGTGGGCACCCTGAATCACATGGCCTGTCCCGTGGCGGGAAGCCGTCTTCGACTGCCGGAAGCGGAAATTCCGTTGGGCGACTTGCCTCGGGTGCAAGCGGACGGCCGACTGGAGACGGACATCCACTTTCGGCCGGAAGATGCGGCCATCGTTGCGACGGGGGAAGGGCATTTGCGGGGGACGGTGTTGAGCACGCTGTTTCTGGGGGATCGGACCCGGGTGGTGTTGAACGGGCTGGGTTCGGAGGAGATTCGGGTGGAAGCGCCCGGAGACCGGGCGTTTTCGCCGGGTGAAACCGTCGGCGTTCGGCTGGACACGGATGCGGTGTTCACGCTGGAAGGGGAGGGGAAGAAATGATTTTGGCGCAAATTTCCGATCTACACATCACCTCCACCGGCGAGCCCGCCTACGGGGTTGCGGATACCGTCGGTCGGCTGGCGGATACGGTGACGGACCTGAATCGCCTCGATCCCCGGCCGGAAGCGGTGATCGTGACCGGGGACGTTTCCGACGAAGGCGGAGAGCGGAGCTATGCCCAAGCGGCGGAAATTTTGGAAGGTCTGGAGATTCCGTTTTTCCTGATACCGGGGAACCACGACCGGAAGAAGCATCTGGTCTCCGCCTTTCCCGGCCATGACTACCTAAGCGCGGGCATTCCGTCCGAGGAAGGCGACACGTTCCTTTTTTACGCCGTGGAGCGGTTCCCCCTCCGGCTGGTCGGGCTCGATTCGGTCACGCCGGGCGAGCACGGGGGAGGCCTCTGTTCCCAACGTCTGGAGTGGCTGGATCAAACCCTTGGCGCTCGTCCGGAGGCGCCGACGCTGGTGTTTCTTCACCATCCGCCCTTCGCTTCCGGCATCGCCCACATGGACGGGGAGGTGTTTCGGAATTTCGATTTGCTGGACGCGTCCGTTCGAAAGCATCCCCAGGTGCTTCGGCTGACCTGCGGCCACATTCACCGATTTTTTGCTCGGATGTTCGGTGGAACGGTGGCGACGGTTTCCCCCGGCATCGGAATGCGGCTTCCCTTGGATTTGAGGCCGGAATCTCCCTCCTGCTTCGAGATGTCGCCGCCGGCGTACCTGCTTCATGTGTTTCGCAGCGGATGGGATGGAACGCCGGAACTGTTGACCCATGTTCGGGTCGTGGGAGAGGGCAATCCGAAGAATATTTTTCCATTTTTTGATGTGGTTTCGCCCGAATAGTTCGACTCCCGTCTTCAAACTTTATGAATTGGGTGGAACCAAAATTGGTTTTTGTAGCCTTTTAAATCGTCTCATTTGTAGTGAAGTAGATAGATACAAAAAAAGTTGAATGTTTCTCCGCCCAAATTCCCCGTGCAAGAAACCGGGGCAAAAAGAGGCCCTTTGTCGATCGGTCGCGGTTTGCGGCGCCTTTTCCTGTTGAGGGCGGGTTCGCGGCTCACGACCGGCGATTGGTTTTCCTGTTCATTTTTTCCAATTGGGGTCCAAGGTACGCGCTTCCAAATCGGACCGAATGGCGTTCCGGAAGGCGTTGAGGACGCTTCGGCGGTCCGCTTCGGTAAACGGGTTGGCGCCTTCGGCGTTCGTCGTCCGGTTTATCAGCGCTTCCAGGCGGGAAATTGCGGTGGGGAAATAGGAAGATGCCAGGGGAAGCCGAACGCCGACGCAAGCGGGATGGTCCAGGGTGGAGATGAGGGATTCAATGTCGGGCTGAAGGATGACCAGGGCGTCTCCGGTCAACGTTTCCAGGCGGTTGGCGGTCGCGCCTCGCTTTCTCATGCCCTGGATGAAATCGTCGTAACGGGATTCGATGGCGTGAAGCCGTCGTTCCGCCCGACGGAGGACTTTCTTTTCCTTTCGCATGCCCAACCAGGCGAACAGTCGGGCCAACCCAAAACCGGCCAGGACGAAAAGGCCCAACAGAAGAAAGGTGAATCCAAACCAGGATGGAAAGTTCATCGGGCGCTCTTTCCGGTGGGGTGGACGGGCCGGGCCGACGAGAGGGCCGTTGGAAAAACGGACGGCCCGATAAATCCATAAAATTCGGCCTTACCATAGCTTGGAAGCGGCGAAGCGTCCACCCCGGATGTCAAAAAAAACGGCGTCACCGAAATCAATCGGTGAACGCCGTTTTTTTGCCTGGGCGGGAATCTTGACGGGGAATGCCGGTGGCGTCTTCGGACCGGCCGGTCTCGTTGGAGGAATTATTGAAACACCTGCCGCAAAATCATAAAATTTCGGGCCGCGGTTTCGATGGATTTGGTTTCGGGGAAGGCGAGGCTGATGGACCAATGAGTGAGGTGTTCTCCGGGACAATGACCCATGACCGCCCGGAAGAAATCGCCGGGGCGATCTTCGATGCTGGAGAGGTAGTACCGTCGAATGGTGGCCTCGCCTTCGAAATCGGACTCCACCAAGCCCACGCCGGACATGGCGGGCCATTCCTCCATTCCGGCCAACCATGCGACGTCCCGGGCGTACCAGTACCGGTGAATGCCGCGACGGCCGCCCCGGGCCTCCATCCGTTCCAGGTGGTCCATGGATGCATTTCGAAAGGCGGTGGACCGGGCCCGGCTGAAGAAATCGACCACGTCGTCGTAGATCCGGCCGTGAAACCGTTCCATCCGGAAAACGTAATGGGCCTTTCGCCCGACGATTTCCCGCGCCAGGGTCCGCAGGGGGCCCGCGCCTTCGGCCAGCAGAATGCAGTCGGCGATGTCCAGGCTTTTGAGTAGGCGCGGGATGACGGTACATTCGTTGGAATGGTCACCGCGATGGATTTGTCCCAGGATAAGGGTGGGCGGCGTGGCGATGCGGGTCATATCATTGGTCTGTGGGGTCATATCGGCCTCCGAGCGTTTTGTGGGTCGGGGTTTCAGCGGATACCTTAATTTATCCGCACTCTGGAATCCCGTGACGCGTTCACGCTGGAGAGGTGAATCGTTCCGTCTAAATTGCGTCAAATTCCCGTTTTTGCCGGATATGGGGGATGGCGACGGGGTTTGGGATGGATGGGAATGGCGAATGGATGGTCCCGCGGGTAAGGGTTGACAGGGCGGGGAAGATGGCTGTACGCCGTTAATTTGACCTGCCGGCGGACGCGGGTGGAAGCGAGCGGTCCATTTGCAAAAACAGTGAAAGCAAAAATTGTGCCGGATGGTTTTCCGATGTTTGATTCGGGCGCGCTGCTTTCACCTTTTTCTTCGAGCCGGCGGGAAAATTTGGGATTGGGATCGCAGGCGCGGGGACGGTCGCGGTCCAATTCGGGGAGATGGACCGAAAATGAACAAGAGCTTGGCGTTGAAAAAATCGTCGCTGTTTTCCTCCTTGCCGCCGGACGATCTGAAAAGCCTGGAGTCGGCGGCGGGCTGCGTGGTGGCGAAGAAGGGCGAAGTGGTGTTGCGGGAGGGGGAGGTTTCCACGGAGTTGTACATCGTGGCCACGGGCCGCGCCCAGGCGGTCAGTTTCGACGACCGGGGAAACGCGGTGACCCTGAACGTGTTCAAGGCGGGGGACCATTTCGGCGAGATGAGTTTCATCGACGGCCATCCCCGTTCGGCCAACGTGGAGGCGCTGACGGCGTTGCGACTGGTGCGGATTCCTCGACCGGCGTTTGACGATCTGATCCGGCGGAATCCGCAGATCAGTTTCGTGCTGATGCGGGGGCTTTCCGCCAAAGTGCGGCGGGCGACCCGGCAGTTGGAAGACCTGCTGTTTTTGGTGAGCCACGACGAGCTGCAAAACGCCCACCTGGAAACCATCCACCGGCTGGCGGTGGCGGCGGAGTTCAAGGACGACAATACCGGTTCTCACCTGGAACGGGTGAGCCGGTACAGCGAGGCGCTGGCCCGGGGCGCGGGTCTTTCGGAGCCGGAGGTGGCCGACATCCGCCACGCGGCGCCCATGCACGACATCGGGAAGATCGGGATTCCGGAACAAATTTTGCTGAAGCCGGGAAAGCTGAATATGGAGGAGCTTTCGGTGATGCGGACCCATCCGTCGCTGGGCGGCCGGATACTGGCCAATCCGGGTTCGGATTTGTTGCGGCGGGCAAGGGAGATCGCTCTTGGGCATCACGAGCGGTTCGACGGGAAGGGATATCCGGCCGGAGCCAAGGGCGAGGCCATTCCGCTGGCGGCCCGAATCGTTGGTTTGGCCGACGTGTTTGACGCCTTGACCACGGCCCGGCCGTACAAGGAGGCGTTTTCTCCGGAACGGGCCGCGGAAATGATTCGTCGGGAGCGAGGCGGGCAGTTCGATCCGGAGTTGACGGGGGTTTTCGAGCGATTGTTCGATCAGTTTTTGGCGCTGTTGGAGAGCTTGCGGGATCCGTTGGCGGCGGGGAACGGAGCGAGTTGAGGATTGGGTCGGTCGGCCTGGTCCTCGCCGGAAGGGGCGCGGGGATCGGGGCGCGGCTGGGACCGGGGCGCGGCTGGGACCGGGGCGCGGCTGGGACCGGGGCGCGGC
>JBKHDD010000156.1:0-11629 GCA_046541515.1 Desulfococcaceae bacterium | reverse complement strand
TGGAAATCTCGTGAGTTCTCTTATGCCTGTCGTACACCCATTCAAAAAGAAAAGGCGGACCGAAGAGGCGGTCTTCCCGAAACCGAAGGCTCCGTCCGGGACGCCCGCCCCGCTCCCCGCCTGTTTCCTCCACAATCCATTCCAAGGACCGGCGGCCGCCCCATGATCCCCTCCGTGCTCGCCCGTCAGCTCCAAACCGGCGTCGAAGATTTCCTGAAGACCACCTTTCCAGCATCGACGCCCCATTCCATCACCTGATCGACTAATTTCCGGCGCAAAAGGACGCCGTCTTCAAAGGCCCCTGCCTCGCCGTGGGCCTGCCTTTCCGCCGGGGCGAAAGCGGAACCGGTTTCTTCCCCGAAATCCCCATGAAATGGCCGCCCCACGCGCAACAGGAAACCGCCTTCCGGCGGCTCTGTCCGGGGAATCGCCTCCGCTCCACCCTGGTCGCCACCGGCACCGGTTCCGGCAAGACCGAATGCTTCCCGCCGCCCATCCTGGACCATTGCCGCCGGGCCCGGGAGAAAGGCGGCGACCCCGGCGTCAAAGCCATTTTCATTTATCCCATGAACACCCTATCCGCCGACCAGGCCGGCTGGTTTGCGCGGCTGATCCACGAAACGCCCGCGCTCCGCAGCCAGGTCGCCGCCGGAATTTACGTGTGGGTCAGCGGGAGCGCCATCCCTGGGCCTCCATGGGGCCGGACCATCTCGTCACCGAACAGAAAATCCTCCGGGCATAGCCGCCGGAAGTCCTGCCGATCAAATACAAAATGCTCGACTACCTGCTCATCCGGCCCGAGGACCGTGGCTGTGAAACCAAAACGAGCCGGAGGCCCTGCGGTTTTGGGTGGTGGACGAAATCCACGCCTTCGACGGGGCGCAGGACACCGATCTGGCCTGCCCTATCCGGCGGCTGAAGGGGTGGCTGGAAAGGCCAGAAGGCCGTCTCTGCGGGGTGGACACCTCCGCCACCCTGGGCGGGGAAAAAGACGCGTTGGCGTTGCGGAACTACGCCGAGGCCGTTTTTGGGGAGACTTTCGACGTGGATTCGGTGGTGGGGGAGCGACGGCTGGGGTTGGCGGGATTTCTGGGGGACGCCTCGGCCTTCGATCTGGCGGCCCCTCCGGTTGACGCTCCGATTGCCCCTTCGGCTGACGCCCCGGTGGACGCCTCCAGCCTGAATCCGGACGATTTTTCCGACGTTCCCGCCTTTCTGTCGGTCCAGTTCGCCGCCTAGTTCGAAGGCCCGCCACCAGATTTCTCCGAATTCGTCCGGGAACCGGGGGACAAGGCCGACGAGGCCAGAATCAACCAGGAACGGGCCAAGCTGGGCCGCCAGCTTCGCGGCCATTTTTTCTTGCGGACGTTGCCGACCGTGCTGGAGAAAACGCCGCCGATTCACCACGACGCGCTTCGGGACCGATTGGCGGCCCTGGACGGTGATTTCGCGGCGCTTTCCCCGGGAGACCGCCACCTCGCCCTCAACGGTTTCCTGGCTCTGCTGTTCGAAAGCCGCCACGCCCTGGGCGGCGGTCCGCCGGCCCGGCTCCAGGTTCGGACCCAGCTTTGGACGAGAGAATTGCGGCGGATGGCCTGTTTCCTCGGTCCCGATCTGTTCCGCTGGGGGTTCCCGAGGCCAAGCTGGCCGAAGTCCGCCGGGTGGATTCCGAGCCGAAGCAGGAGCGGCTGGTCCCGTCCCTTCCCGCCGAGGCGGCCGAGGCGCTCTTGTGTCTGGCGACCGGTTTCACCCTGGAGGAAACCTTTCGGGAGATGGGCAGGACCGACACCGCCCACGCCGTGGACACCGAGGATTTCACTGCGGCCCTGGAAAACCTCGATTCCCTCCGCCGGTTCACCGTGGTGGAAGACGAACTGGAGCTGGCCCGGCCGCTGGCCGCGTTGCTGGAGAAATGGCGGATTTTCCTCCCCCCCTCCCAGCGCGGATTGGTGAACCGGTACTGGAACGGTCCGGTTCGCGTCCTGGGCGGCGCGGGCACCGGCAAAACCGTCGTGGCCATGCACCGGACCCGCTGGCCGGCCCGGAACGCCTTTCCGGAGGAAACCGACCGGATTCTGATGACCACCTTCACCCGGAATCTGGCCGACGAAATCCGGGAAAATCTCTCCGCCATCTGCGATCCGAAAACCATGGAGCGGATCGAGGTGATCAACCTGGACCGGTGGGTGGTCCGGTTTCTGAAACGGCAGGATTACGGCCACGAGATCGTCTTTGGTCTCGCCGACCGGACCCGCCCGCTGTGGGAGCAGGCCCTGCAACGGGCCTCCGCTGGTCTCAATTTGCCGGAAACTTTTTACCGGGAGGAGTGGGAGCGGGTGATTCAGCCAGGGGAGGTGCGGTCCCTGGCCGATTATTTCGGCGCGGTGCGCGTGGGCCGGGGGACGCCGCTGGGGCGATAGGAGCGGAGGGCGGTTTGGCCGGTGTTCGAAGAGTATCTGGCGCTGCTCAACGAGAACCGGCTGCGGGAGATGGAGGATGCCATGCGGGACGTCCGGATCATCCTCCGGGACAAAGGGCCGATTTTGCCCTACCGGGCCGTGGTGGTGGACGAGGCCCAAGACCTGAGCCCCCAGGCGTTCCGGCTGCTGCGGGAGATGGTCCCCGCCGGGAAAAACGATCTCTTCATCGTGGGCGACGCCCATCGGCGCATCTACCGGCACCAGGTGGTGCTTTCCCGCCGCGGGGTCGAACTGCGCAACCGGGGCCGGCGGCTCAAGATCAACTACCAGACCACCGAGGAAATCCGTCGCTGGTCCGCGGGATTGCTGCGGAATCAGCCCATCGACAACCTGGACGGCTCGGCGGACAGCGTCACCGGCTACCGCTCTCTGCTCCACGGCGCCGCGCCCCACGTTCAGCGGTTCGCCGATTTCCATACCGAGGCGGCGGCCATCGCGGAATACGTTTCCCAACACGCCGCCGGAGAACCGGAAGGGGAGGACGACGGTCTCCGGGACATCTGCCTCGTGGCCCGGACCCATTCTCTGCTGGAGAGCTACGAGGCGGCCTTGGCGTCAACGGGCATCCCGGTGTACAAAATCAAGCCCAGCGAGCGGGAGGACCGGACCCGCCCCGGTCTGCGGCTGGCCACCATGCACCGGGTCAAAGGTTTGGAGTTCGACCGGATGATCATCGCCGGCGTCAACGCCGACGCCGTCCCCCTCCCCGCCGCCCTCAACGCCGCCTCCGACCCCGCCGTCCGCGCCGAAGCGGAAGTCCGCGAACGGGCGTTGCTCTGCGTGGCCGCCACCCGGGCAAGGCGAGAGGTTCGCATCACCGGGTGGGGGATGGCGAGTCCGTTTTTGGTCCAAGAATAATTTGGAGGGATGAAATTATTTGGGCGGGAAGAAGCGGTAAATGTCTTTTCTGTGCAAAACTCGCACGAAGATAACTTCATCCCCTGCGATGTCGAGTCCAACCCGGTAGTCGGATAGGCGAACCCGAAAAAAGCCCTCCTGTCCCCGTATTTTTTTCAGATTCGAAATTTCCAAAGGGCTTTCTGCCGATTTAATGGTCTCGATCAGCCGGCGAATCCGGAGCAGGGTTTTGGGGTCCTGAATTTTTTTCAGGTCCTTGGAAAAACTGGATTCATACCGAACCTTCACTGGAATCCCCCAGAAGGTCAAAAATTTCGCTTTCGCTCACGAAATCGCCTTTTCGGCCTTCCTGGATCGCGTTGGCCAAGCCGATTTCTTCGGCCGCTTCCAGAAGCACGTCGCGAAAGAGTTCTTTTTTGTTCTTCAGGAGGTCCACGATGACTTCCGTCAACAATTCCTTGGTTTTCTCGTCGCTGATGGTCAGGTCCATGGGCGCCCCCCTCCCGGCCAGGGATTTCCCTGGCATTAATGGTTGTCTTTATCTGAATATCATTTCTCTGGTTTCTATCGCAAGGGAGGGATTCCAGCCAGAGCATTCCGGCAAGGCGGGTCGGCGTCGATTCCCCTGTGAGAGCGGATTTTGGCGCTGTCCGGCCAT
Source organism: Desulfococcaceae bacterium (assembly GCA_046541515.1). Classification (GTDB taxonomy): domain Bacteria; phylum Desulfobacterota; class Desulfobacteria; order Desulfobacterales; family Desulfococcaceae; genus CAYFVR01. Next base: position 7,633 of record JBKHDD010000156.1, on the reverse strand, counting down.
TTTTCGCCCACCAGCGGAACAAAATAAAACGGGGACCGCTCCACCGAGCGATCCCCGTTTCTCATTTTATTTAATTCGTCGGATTCAGACCGTGCCGCCCGCCGGGGCCACTTCGCCCGCCACCGGTGCGGCGCTTTCCATCCCGGTTTCGGCGGGAACGTCGCCTTCGCCGGCCCGGGCCGCCAGGCGGTCGCCGGGGTACCAGAAGCCCATGGCTTTGGCCGCCAGCGGCAGGGCGATGGCCGCGAGGAGGAGGATGATCGTGGTGGTCCAGCCGTAGGTGGCGTAGAAGATCGGGCTCAGGGAGACCAGGAAGAGTTCGATGGGCGCGATCAGGATATAGGCCAGACCGTAGTCCTCCAGCGCCTCGCTCTTGAATTCCGGGTCCACGATCCGCAGCAGGGTCACGCCGAAGGCCACCACGCCGGTGCTCCAGCCGTAGGTGAAAATGCCCCGCTCGAACCAGTAGTTGCCCAGCATACGGGGGGCCATGATCAGCAGGTTGAAGGCCACCCAAAGCATTCCGATGACGATGAGCAGCAGCAGCGGCTGCCAGAAGGTGACCACCACCGAGAGCTTGATGGCCGCCACGCCGAAGCCCACCATGAAATCCGATACGCAGGAGCCCAGCCGGGTCACCACCTGCTTGTCCACGTAGCCGTCCATTTTCAGGCCGGTGAGCAGCTTCTGGATGACGATGGCCGCGATCATGGCGGTGCAGACTTCCGGCATGTAGAGCGGCTTGCCGCCGATGGTCAGCCCGGGAATCGCGCCGATCCATCGGGTCAGAAACACGCCGCCCAGGGCCGCCGCGAAAATCAGCGCCGCGTGCCAGGCCAGCGGGTCCAAGCTCATGGGGGAAACGGTGCCCACGCCGATCGGCGTCCGCTCCGCGGCCGGGATCAGGCCGGTGCGCAGGGAATCCGGCAGGGTCTTGGCTTCCTTCACGATCCGGGTGTAGCCGCGCCGGGTGGCCATTTTGATGAAGATTACGCCGCCGAAGATGGCGGCCAGCAGGCCGATGGTGGCCATGGTCATGCCCACGGTGACGGCGTCGTGGAGGCCGAATTTTTCCAACGTGCCGCCGATGGCGGTGGCGTAGCCGTGGCCGCCCGCGAAACCGGCCGGCAGCATCCAGGCGAAGCCCTCGTGCAGGTCGGGCCAGAGCAGCTTCATCAGCGTGAGGCCGAGCAGGGCGGCCAGGGCGAACTGGGCCACTTCCGCGAACAGGTTGTACAGAAAGGTGCTGCCCGATTTCTGGATGATCTCTTTTTTGGATTTAAAAGCCCGCTGGCCAATGGGAAAGGTGGCGAACAGCAGCACCACCAGTAGCCAGGCGTATTTACCCATCATGGCGGAAAAGGGAATCACGTTCAGCATTTGGGGGCCGAGCAGCAGGCCGATGAAGCCGGCGATGACCGAGGCCGGAATGAAGAAGTCCTGGAAAAATTTGACCTTGGCGCGAAGCACTTTTCCAACGAACAGCAGCAGCGCCATGAAGCCGAAGTCGGTGAGAATGGCCAGGGGCGCGCCGCCCATCACTTTGGCGACGACGGCGGGATTGGTGGTTGCTTGCGCGATCAATTCGGGGGTCATGTGGGGTTCCTCCCTCAATATGTTGGATCGAACGATGGTTTTTTTGAAACCCTCCGGCCTTTTTTCGGCCGGAGGTTGGAAATCCAATTGGTTTTGAACCGGCTACTTCAGAAACGAGCGGGACATCTGGCGAAGGGTGTGGTCGTCACGCATGTAGTTGGGCTGGCTGCCGTTCCGGGCGATGACGTCGAAGCCGTCCGGATCGTAGGCGTCGAAATCGTAGACCGGGGCCTCCAAGGCCGTGGTGGCCTCGCACAGCTCGATGTGGCGCTCCAGCTTGTCGATGGAGAAGGAGACCAGCTCCTTGAGAAAGCCGAAGGCGTGGCGCATCTGGTGGAAACCGTATTTTTTCATCAGCGCGTAGCCCGCCACGGCGTCGGCTTCGGCCTTGGGACCCGGCGCGGCCTCGCTGGTGGCGCAGGCGCTGTGGATGGACGGCAAACCCAGCTTTTTGTTGACGTGATCCAGAATCAGGTTCGCGGCGTTGTGGGAGAGCAGGCCCAGGTCCACGGCGTAGTTCTTGTTGATGTTGGCCACCGAGGGCAGACCGGCGTGGACCACCGTGACGCCCGGGTTGACGAGCTGGGCCAGGGTGATCCCGAACAGCGCCTCGGCGTGGGTCAGGGCCAGCAGCGAAGACATGGAGTAGGGCGCGGACAGTCCGGCCATGGGCATGGTGGAAACGTAGGTCGGGATGCCCCGCCGGACGCACTCCAGAAACGGCGGAATCATGCTCTCGATGACGTTGAGCGGGCTGTTGATGATGGAAAACTGCACCGTGAGGCCGCCCCGGGTCCGGTGGATTTCCTCGGCCAGGGCAATGCCCGACTCGGAAACCGCCGCCGCGTAGATCGGCTTGTGGAAGTGTTCCACCATGGTGTCCATCACCGCCACTTCCTGCTTTGGAATCAGCACGCCCCGGGCCATGAAGGCCACCGGGTCCGCGGCCTGGCCGATTTTACAAATATGGGCCAGATGCTCCAGGGTGGGCTGAACCAGCTCGCCGGTGGCGTCGTCGTGGACAAAGGGGGCGGTGCCGCCGATGCCGAAGCTGTTTTCCGGAATCCAGTATTGATCCCGCTTGGGAACCGTGCTCAACGCCTGCTCCACCAGGGGAGACAGCACATACAAATGACCCGTGGTGTCGTCGTAGGCGGCCAGCCCGGTCTCTTCGAACAGGGCCCGGACTTCCGGAGAAACGCACCGGACGCCCACCTCTTCCAGAACGCGCAGGGCGTCCGCGTGGATCTGGTCCAGAAGGGGCAGGGAATCCAGCTCGAAAGCGGCCGGAGAAAGGGTCGGGATATTCAAGGTGGCCTCGGCGGTGACATTGGGATGAAGCATGATTTCGGTCCTTTCAAAAATGTAGGATGAGTTGGTTGAGCGTGTTTGAAAAACCCCGGTTTCGATGCTGGGTCGTGAGGTTTCGGTGAAACCGAGGCTTGCCAAACACGCTCCGGGCTTTTTAGAAGGACGCTTTCCCGGATGGGGCGCCGCGTCGTTCTGGCCGGTGATAAAGCAGCTTCCGTGCCAAGTCTGGCCGAATTTTAACTATTTGGATTTAAATCAAAATTTAATTAGCCACAGAAAACGGAGACGGGGTTGAACCGCCCCATTATCTCCGTAAAAAATTGAATTTATTTGTAAATTTGGAATGTGGGGCCGAAAAGCCCCATGGGGTGGATTGGCCCTAGGAATTCCGGTCGGAATCGAGTCCGAGGGACTGGATTTTCTTGAAGAGGGTCTTGCGGTTGATGCCGAGGACTTCGGCGGCTTGTCCCCGGTGCCAGCCGACCTGGTCCAGGACCCGGCGGATGTGACGGCGCTCGAAGGTTTTCACGGCGGTGCGGAGATCGGCGTCCGCAGGAGCCTCGTTCTCCCCGGAGTTGGGGTATGGACCCGGGAAGGCGGCGCCCTGCGGCTCGCCGGAGGCTGGCGCGCCGGAAAAGTCCAGCTCGCCGGAGGCTGGCGCGCCGGAAAAGTCTAGGCGGCCCAACGCCACGAACCGGTTGAGCACGTTTTTCAGCTCCCGGACGTTCCCGGGCCAGTGGTATCCGCGCAGCGCCTCCATCATGTTAAGGCTCACGGCGGGCCTCCGCTCGGGATCGTGCCGCTGGAGGAAATGTTCCACCAGCATGGGAATGTCCTCCCGCCGTTGGCGCAGCGGGGGGAGGTGGATGGGCACGACGTGGATGCGGTAGTAAAAATCGGACCGCATTTTGCCGCTGGCGACCATCTGCTTGAGATTGCGATTGGTCGCGGCCACAATCCGGACATTCGGATTCCGCACCTCGGTCCCGCCCACCGGCGTGAAGCCGCCGCCTTCCAACGCCCGCAGCAATTTGACCTGGAGGGAAAGGGGGATGTCCCCGATCTCGTCCAGAAACAGCGTCCCGCCGTCGGCGCGGTCCATCAGTCCCGGCCGGTCCGCGTCCGCCCCGGTGAACGCGCCTTTTTTATGGCCGAAAAATTCGCTCTCCAGCAGATTCTCCGGAATCGCGCCGCAGTTGACCGGAACGAAGGCCCCGGTGTTCCGGCCGCTCATGGCGTGGATGGCCCGGGCCACCAGTTCCTTGCCCGTTCCGGACTCGCCGTAGACCACCGCCGGATCGTCCGACGACGCCGCCTTGAGAATCCGGTCGTACACCGGCTGCATGGCGGGACTCCGGCCCACGATGTTGCCGAAGCCGAAGCCGTCCTGGACCGCCGAGCGAAGCTTTCGGTTTTCGTCCCGCAGGCGCAGCTCTTCTTCCTGCTGGGGCGTGATGTCGGTGATGAAGCCTTCCAGCACCGGGGATGCGCCCTTCGGACCTTCCAGCCGCACCCCATAGTCGCAAACCCATTGGTAGCCGCCGTCCGGTTTTCGAACCCGGTAGAGCCGCCGGTAATGGCCGCCGGGGGGGACGGTTTCCAGGGCCCCGGCGTCCTCGGGATGGATCAGCTCCCGCAGGGCGAGAATGCCGTCCGCCCCGAAGTCCTCCGGGGGACGGCCGAGCAGCTTTCGGCTCCCCGGGGAGACGAAGAGCAGCGTTCCCCGTCCGTCGTCCCTGCAGCGATAGACCATTCCTGGCAGGTTGCCCATCAGCGTGGAGAGCCGTCGCTCGTTTTCCTGAAGCGCCTGCTGGGCCTGCCGCCGTTCCTCCATTTCCGTTTCCAGCCGCCGGTTCCGGTCGGCCAGTTCCCGGCTGTTTTCCTGGAGGGCCAGGGTCTTGCGTCGAACCTGCCGTTTCAGCACCAGGCTGAGGCCAAACAGCACCAGGGCCGCCCCGGCCACCGCCGCCAGTCCGAACAGCAGGGGGCGCACCATGGACCGGGACCGCGCCACCGCCGCCAGCCGGCCGATGGACCATTCGTCCAGGGCCTGGTGGTAGACCGATTGGGGATCGGCTTTGAGGCGGAGCAGGTGACGGTCCAGCGTGGAGAGCCAGGGCGTGCTCCGATTGGCGGGCGCGGCGAACCGGAGTTCCGTGGGCATGAAGATCAGGTTGGAACGCCGGATGGGGGCGTTGTCGGGAAGGGATAGGCTGTAGATGTGGCTGAGCACCCCGGCGTCGGCCTGTCCGGCGGAGAGCATTCGCTGGATGGTTTCGTAATCCGGTGCTTCCACGAAAACGGGGGGACACGCCGATTTCGGTGAGAATCCGCCGAAGGCCCTGGGAGAAAATGCCTTGTTGGTAAACGGCGACCCGGAGTCCCTCCAGCGCGGTGAAGGCGTCCACGGTCACGCCGGGGCGGGTGTACAGCCGTCCCCAGTTGGTCAAAAACGGCACGTCGTTGAAGGCGAACCGCGCCGCCCGCTCCGGAGACCAGGCGATGGCCGGCAACAGGTCGATCTCCCCGGTTTCCAGCCGGCGCAGGCAATCGGTCCAGCTTCCCTCCCGGTATTCCAAGGTCCAGCCTTCTTCCCGGGCGATCTCGTTCAGCACCCGGACGCAGAGGCCGTCCAACGTTCCCTCCGCCGTTCGGAAGACGAAGGGGCGGTAGGCGTAGACGCCGACGACCAGGGTTTGTTCGGCGTGGCCGGTCCATGGAGAAACGAGAAGGGCGAGGAAAAAGAGCGCGATTGGTCGCGTCCGGGAATGCCTTCGGGTTTCCGGATTGTTTGATTCCCTTGGCCGGGGGAGGAAAATCAACGTTCCTCTTTTTGCGCGATTCCACATTTGGGGTTTTCCGGGGAGGAACCGGGCCGACGGGGCGGAGCGACATGCGCCGCCGCGGAAACGAAGTGGTCCTAGTCCACCTTTCCGAGCGTTGTCCGTTATGAAAGGGGCAAGAATGCAACCGAAGATATCTTCCTTCCTACCGTTTATCCGATCCCATTTGTACATTCAACGTAAAAACGATGGACGTGATTCCATTGTTTTTGGAATGCTCCAATAAACGTAAAGTTTTGGGGGCGTGGGGACTTTGTGGCTTGACCTAATATGAAAAATTTCGTATGTATTCTGAGAAAATTCCTTTGCAAAAAGGGGGAGATTCTTCCCTGAAAAGAAGGCAAGCCCAAATTGCTCGATCAGTTGCACGGGGCGCTGCGGGTTTGCCGTGCGGTAACCAAAGCCGGATTGATCAAACGCGCCACTTGCCACACGTTCCGCCATTCCTTCGCCACGCATCTGCTGGAAAGCGGCTACGATATCCGGACGGTTCAGGAATTGCTGGGGCACAAGGACGGGAAAACCACGATGATCTATCCCCCTGCGCTCAATCGCGGGCCTTCCGCCGGTCGGGGTCCGATGGACGGACTTTGAAGTGCGTTGGGAGGGTCGGCGCAAGACGCCTGAATAAGTGGTATAACCATTGCAATAGTTTGGAACCAAGAGCAAAATGGCTTTGATCGCCGTTTATCCGAAGGCAGCTTTAAAAAGTTCATAAAAATTATTACAATGGGAAGGTGGTATATGGGAAACGCCATATAACAAAAAAATCCATCGGAGGCAAAAGAAGCGCCGATAATTTTAGACGTTGGGCGGCATGATCGCAACCGTTTTCACAGGGAGTTGGAGAAATGGCAACGAAAATACAGCAGTCACAGACAGATTTGGTGAAAGCGATTACTGACATTGCCAAAGACATGCCGTTGGCTCGAACAGTTCAACTCTATCAGTTCGCACTTTTCCTCAAAACACATCCACTGCCCACCGAAGAAACATTTGAAGAAATCGCGGCAGATGAAGCACTGTGGGAAGCACAATTCGCGGCGACCGACAATGGCAAGTTGGCTGCGTTGGTGGCGACAGTCGAAACTGAAATCAATGAAGATGAAACGTTTCCGATGTTCAATGAGCACGGCGAATTCGTTGAGCAACAATGAATTCGCAAACGACCAAATCGTTCTGGAAGCATTATTGGGCTTTGCCTTCGGAAACCCGTCAACACGCGCGGCGAACCTACAAGTTGTGGAGAGACAATCCAGGGCATCCGAGCCTTTTCTTCAAGCGGGTGAAAGAAGGTCAGCCACTCTATTCGGTTCGTATTGGTCTGGGATATAGAACGCTCGGATTGCTCAAAGCGGATACAGTGACTTGGTTTTGGATAGGCACCCACGATGAATATGACCGTCTTCTCAAGTGAGCGAAGCAGATCCGTCGCCAAGTCGCCGCCCGACAAGGCAAATTCAGCGGACGCGAAAAACCGCGCGTCTGATATGCCCATAGGAATGCGCTGGCCGTAATGGAGGAAGTCGGTTGTAGACGTTCCTTGAGAAGATATGGGCTTTGGTACGTGCCGGCGATGTTCGTCTTTCGGAGCACGGATACGACGAACTGGCCGAGGACGGACTGACCTCCGGAGAGTCGCTCGGCGGTGTCCTATAGACAATCGTTGTGGAGGATTATTCAGACTTCCCGAAAGGGCCATGCGCCTTGTTGCTTCTCAACATTTTTTGGGGACCAAATTTGAGGCAATTTACGTGCCAAAAAAACAAAATTTGGATCAGCATATGCAGGTAGTCGTGAAAAAGCCCCGTATTAGACTCGAAGGGGAAATCAACAATTCCCTGATTCGGTTTTTGCGGAATCAGTACGGGGAAATTGAGGTA
>JBKHDD010000155.1:0-11652 GCA_046541515.1 Desulfococcaceae bacterium | reverse complement strand
GTAGCCAACGGTGGTGAGGGTGACGATGGACCACCAGAGGGCGTCCCCGAATTTCATGTCTTTTTCGAAAACCACGAAACCCAGGCTGCCCAGCAACGTCACCACCGCCACGATGCAGATCACCCGGTAGATTTCGGCGTTGCCCAACAGACCGAACAGCCGACCCAGGGTTCGTTTCAGCGTGCGCATGGCGGGGATGATCCTCCACGGATTGGGGTGCGACGCCGCCCGGACGAAGGGAGAGGCAATTCAACTTCCTATCGAATCGGCGGATTTTGATCAAGACAATAAGACGCCGATCCCATAAGTCCAGACGGGAACAAAAACGGCCCGGGGCATGCCTCGCCGCCATTCCCGGCCGGAAAGACGCCGGGCCACAAATTTGCTTGGCGAATTGGTTTCGGCCCGGGATTTGCTTCAAACCATTATAAATTTGGATATGAAAGATGGTTTTTTCTTGGCCGCGCAGCGGAAAACGCAACCGCCCATTTGCGGAACAATGTTCAAAATGGTGGACAAATAATTGAAATCAATATTTTTATAGGCATTCGCGGACTTCTGCCCGAAGGCCCCGGGGATGATCAATCCGTCTTGATCCACAGGCATCCCCATGGGCCCATCAACCCTTTTCCGCAATTTTGAAGCAAGTTTTCGAAACTTTGTTTCTGGAGCGAAAAATTCTTTGCCGATTGAGGAAAAGCCGCGGGAGACTTCGAGTCCGAAGCCGTTGGCGCATGGCTCCGGGAATCTTGCTGGAAAAGTGAAATCAACATTTTTGGGGCATGTTTCTCGAAGAAAATGAATTTGGCCGCGGAAGGGCAAAAGAAGGGTCGGGTAGGAAAAAACTACCGGGCTTTACGTCCATTAACCCATTGAATTATTGACGGAGATGGGCGATTCTCCATTCACCCTCTAACCATCCTGTCCACTTCCACCTTCACCCTGGCCTCCCCCTCTCCGACCGGAGGGGGAGGCTTTCTTCCAGCCATCGGACAGGTCGCGGGAGTTGGCCATGAAGATACTCGGATTTTTGAACGCAACCCTGATCGCCATCTGCCTGGCGCTGGATTTTTCCATCCGGAGCGGGCATTGGCGGGGCCACGCTTGGGTTTCCGAATCTGCGGTTATGGGGGGCGATCCGTTTCGATTGGCGAAAACCGGCGATTTCTCGGAATTCGCCACGACGGTGTTTGGAATGGCGCTGTTTGCCACGCTGCTGATCGCGCTGCCGACCTACCTGCGAAACAAGTTCATTCAACGATAACAACGTTTCGGTCGCGGCCGATTTCGGGCCGTCGGAACCCGAGCTTCCACGCCGCCGCCACCTTTCCCCCGAGCGGCCCCCGTCCCCCTATCTCCCTTCACCCTTCGTGCTCGGCGAACCTGGTTCGTCGGGCACGCCCTTTTTGGAACCTCCGAAACGATCGATGCACGTTCGGAGTTCCGCGTTCAGGCGGTTCGTTGCGGAGCGCGGTGGACCCATGGGGCGAGCCAACCCGCCTGAACGCGGAACGCCAAACTCGCCCCTCCGCCGGGGGCAACCCTGGACTCAATGCCCGCCGACTTTTCCCGTCATGGAAAGTATCCGGATTTGGATCACGGCCGTCTTTTCCAAGGCGGCGTCGGGGTAGTCCCATGGCCCGTCGCCGCCATATCGGGCCATGATGACGTCCAGCGCGGATCGCTTTTCCTCCGGGCCGGTCAGTGCCATCGCATCTCCAAATCCCACCACGCTCCGAAACGCCATGGTCCAGCCGCAGGCGGCGTCGCCGGGACGGATTTCCGCGTCCAGAGCCGCCGAAAAGGAGACCCGGTGGTTGGAATCGATGGCGTCGATCTTTTTGCCCTCCCGCGCGCCATGCACGAAAATTTTATCGCCGGAGACGCCGAAGCAGACCGGAATGACGTACGGCCATCCGTCTTGATCAATCATGGCCAAATGCAGAATCGAGGCCCGCTTCAGAAGGGCCGCGACTTCCGAAGGGTCCGAGATTTCTTTCTCCCTCCGCCGCACCGCTTAGATTTCCGGGGCCGGGTCGAGGACGCCGGCCAGATTTTCGGAGACGAAGGCCGGAAGCTGAAACGCGGCCCGGTGGACCCCCGGCGTGTACCACCGGGCCGCGAGGCCCGACGCCCGAACCCGTTCGGGATCGAAATCCTGGACGGGGCAAAGTCCGTTGGAGGCGAAGCCGAAACTCCACAATCCCCCCGGATAGGTGAGATTGGTAAACAGGTAGATGTGCAGCTTGGAAAAAAATGGCCGTTGGTTGGCCAGCATGGGCCCCTGGATTTTGGTGTCGTAAAAGGGCGATTCGGCCTGGGTGATCAATATGCCCTGCTCGGCGAGCATCCGGGAGACGTTCTCGTAGAACGCCCGGTCAAAAAGCGGCGTGGCCGGACCCACGGGATCGGTGGAGTCCACCAGCACCACGTCGAATTTTTCCTCGGTTTTCGCCACGAATTCCACGCCGTCGGCAATCCGCAGCTCCATTCGGGGATCTTCGTAGACGCCGGCGTTGACCGAGGGCATGTGGGTCTTGCAGGCGTCCACCACCATTTCGTCGATTTCGATCATCAGCACCCGCTCCACCGAGGGATGGCGCAGCACTTCCCGCGCCGTTCCGCCGTCGCCTCCCCCGATGACGAGCACCCGCCGAGGGTCCGGGTGAACGAACAGCGGCACGTGGGCGATCATTTCGTGGTAGATGAACTCGTCCCGCTCGGTCAGCATGACGAGGCCGTCGTTGAGCAGCAACGCCCCGTGGCCCCGGGTTCGCAGCACGTCCACTTTCTGAAAGGGGCTTTTCCCGGAAAACAGAACTTCTTCCACCTTGAAACCCAGGCGAATGTGGCCCTGATGGGTTTCGCTGACCCAGAGATCGAGATTGGCGGGGGGTGGGGTGTCGGTGACGTCAGCCATGGGAATCTTCCTTCCGGGAAAAATAGTTCAAAAACGTGACGCTGTAGCCGCAGTCGAATTCGTACAGGCTTTTGTCCGCCGGAAGATAGCCGGCCGGGCCCTGGGCCACCGTTTCGTGGGTGGAAAGCGTCGGTTCGTCCATGCTGGTGGTCAGCACCACGGAAAATCGGCCGGGACGGAAAATTTCCACCACACGGCGGATGGTGTCGGAAAAATCGGGCTCGAAAATGTTGGTTTCGAAACTGACGTAGGACCCGGCCGGCTGGGGCGTTACGTGGACGGTGTAATACTCGGTTCCGCCCACGGCGTTGAGGGAGTAGCCGCAGGGATCGAAGAGATAGCCGTCCCGGGCCAGGGGCAGGTCGTAGAGTCGATCCAGCCCCGATTCCCGATCCGCCTGGGCGGGCCCGAAGTCCCGACGGACGCAAAACGGGCCCAGGGCGTCGACGGGAAGCTGGTGCATGAGCAGTTGCAGCGTGGCGTCGCCTTCCGGGGTTTCGGCGGCGTGGGACCAGTAAAACACGTTGACGTGGTCGAAATTTCCCGGCCCCAGCTTGTAGTATTTTCCGGGAAACCTCCGGTACAATTCCGACACGTCTTGCTCGAAATGGGAGGGTTGCCGCTCGGGGAAGAGGAAGTTTTTCTGTTCGTAGAAGACGAAGGCCACGTTTTCCTTGCCCACGATTTCCAGAATTTCGGGCACCGCCTTCACCAGCGTGGTCCGGCCGCAGGTGATCATCAGGACCCGGTCTTCCCATACGAAAAGGCTGGATTCCGAAAGCAGATAGGCGTCCATGGCCTCCGTGGAAACCCGGCTGAGAATGTCCGCCCGACTTGCGGCCACCACTCGATTCCAGCGGCCGTCCTCGTTTTCCCGAATTCCCTTCTTCGGTTCGAAGAGAATGATCTCCAGTTTTTTTTCCGGCCCTTCGAAGGGCGGAAGGATTTCGTCCAGCAGCAAAATATCCTGGTTCATAAATATTTCCGGCGTGCCAGCTCCAAAAAATTCCGGTTCGTGGTTCTTTTCGTATTTGCGATTAGTCCGCGGCGGGCGCCGGGTTCAGGTCCAGCCGCTCTTTTCCGCAGAAAACAAAGCCGTGGTCGTCCGGCGCGAGGCAGACCAGGGCCATCCCCAGGGCCTCGGCCAGTCGCACCGCCAGGGCCGTGGGGCGGGACACCGAAAAAATCACCGGAATCCGCGCCCGGGCGGCCTTCTGCACCAGGTCGAAGCTGATTCGGGAGGAAAGGACCAAGGCCCCGGCCCGGTCCAGCCGTTTTTCCAGCAGCAACCGGCCCAACGCCTTTTCCAGCCCGTTGTGGCGGCCCACGTCCTCGGCCACCACCATCAGCTTGAACTCTCGGGAAAAGACCGCGGTGGCATGGCTTGCCCGGGTGGCCCGGCGAAGCGGCTGAATGTCGCGCATTCCCAGAAGGGCGTCTATGCCTCTGCCGATGACCACCGGTTCCCGTTCGGAAAAGGGGGCGGCGGTGCGGACCAGGCGATCCACGGCTTCTCCTGCGGTTTCCGCCCGGTCGGGGCGTTCCCAGGTTCGCCAGCGGGCGAGCTGCTCCCGGCCCGTTTCGGTCAGGCCGACCCGCACGCAATGGGTTTCCCCCTCCACGCAATACCGCACGGAATCAATGTGGCGGGGCTCCGTCACCACGCCCAGGGACAGGCAGAATCCCGCCGCGTGGGCCTCCTCTTCGCCGGGGGTCCTCATGCCGGTGGAGAAGGTTTCGTCCCCCACCCGGATAATCAACGGCGCTTCGCCGACCAGTTGATGGGCCTCGGTGGATTGGGCGTCGGGTCTCCAGTGAAGGACCTCCCGTTCGACGGTTCGGCTCATGGGTTCCCCTTTCGCGCCTCGAAGTGTTCCTTCAACCGGTCGTAGGCGGCGTTGTAGATTTGCATGATTTGCTTGGATGTCTCATACCGCTCCGAATCGTTGACGAACCGGTCGGAATGATATTTCTTGATCTCCCGGTTCCGGGCCTTGCGAACTTCTTCCAGCGAGCTGGGCGGCGTCAGGCCGAAAACCGCAAGGTCCTCCACCACTTGCCGCGGGACGCCCGCAGTCGGGTTCTCCCGGCCTCGATTTCCGGCGTGAAAATCCTCCTCCGACCGAAACCGGCCCGCCTCCCCCTCCCCGGCCTTGTTTTCCGCATTCGGATCAAACCAATGACCCCGCCGTTCCGTCCAGCGGTCCAGCCACTCGTTGGGATTGGGAATGTTCGCCCGCGCAATCCGGGCCAGCCGTTTGAGGAGATCGGTCATGGTTAGGGTCCAAAGCGTGGGGGAAAAGGGAGTCGGGATTGAGGCGTCAGGAGCCGGGAGGCAGTGGTCGGAAGCCGGTAGTCAGGAAGCAAAAGGCCCCATACCCCGAGAAAAACCCGACGCGGAAACCGGAAACGGAGGCTCTCAAATCCTGGATTCCGGCTTTTTTCTCCTTGATTCCGCCGTCTACATTCTAACGCCTGCCGCCACCAGGCGCCACATCATTCACGATATTAATCGGCGCGCTCCCGGCCGCCAACCGCTGGAGGTTGTCGACCACGCCCTCCATGATCCCTCGGGCGGAAATGTCGGTGGCCCCGGCGACGTGGGGGGTGGCGATGACGTTGAATTGGAAGATCGGGTCCGTCGGATGGGGCGGTTCTTCCCAAAACACGTCCAGGCCGGCCCCGGCGATGGACCCGACCCGGAGAGCGTCCACCAGCGCTTTCCGGTCCACCACGCCGCCCCGGGAGAGATTGACCAGGAAGGCGGAGGATTTCATGGCGGAAATGGCCTTTCCGTCCATGAAGCCAACGGTCTCCGGCGTTTGGGGCAGGCAAAGAACGACGAAGTCGGACCGCTTGCACAGCTCCGGAAGATCGTCGGGGCCCCCGACCCAGGGGAGACCAAGTTCCTTTTCCGCCTGTTTGGGGTTGCGCCGTTTCAAGCCGATGACGTTCATGTGGAAAGCCCGAAGTCTTGGAATCAAGGCCCGCCCGATGCCGCCTACGCCCACGAGCCCGACGGTGCGGCCGGAAAGCGCGCGGCCCATGGGCGTTCCGATTCGGCCTTCGGCGAGGCTTTTGGCCATGCCCTTGGCGTCCCGCGCCAATCCGATCATCAGGTAGATGCCGAGTTCCGCCACGGAATCGGCGTTGCCGGAAACGTCGCTGGGCACGTTGGCCACGGGGATGTTCCGTTCCCGGGCGGCGGCGAGGTCGATCCGCTCCACCCCCGCCCCGCATTGCTGGATGAGCTGCAGCCGGTCGGCGGTGTCCAGCAGTTCCGCCGTGATTTCGGCCATGGTGGGAATCAGCACGTCGTATCCCGCCAAACTTTCCACTCGAAACCCGCCGCTGGGGTCAAACTGGTGATCCGGCAGCCGCTTCCGAATGGCCCCAAGAACGCCTTCCCATGCGTTTTCCGATGCCGCGAAAAGAACCTTCATGTTGTCTTTTTCCGATTGGGTCCGTACGATTTGAATTTTTCCAGCACCCGCTCCATTTCGGTTTCGGGAATGATGGGCGGCAGACCCACGCAACGGGTTTGGTGGTAAATGCGGGCCACGAATTCGATTTCCTCCGCCACGGCGAAGGCGGTGGGCAGTTCCGGGCCCACCGCAACCAGGCCGTGGTTGGCCAATAGGACCGCGTTGTAGCTCGCCAGCGTGTCCACCAGATTTTCCGCCAGCTCCTCCGTGCCAAAGGTGGCGTAAGGCGCCACGGGAACCCGCTTTCCGGCCACGCCGACCATGTAGTGAACCGCCGGAATCTCCCAGTGAAGGCAGGCCATGGTGGTGGCGTAGGGCGAATGGGTGTGGACCACCGCCCGCACGTCTCGCCGTTTTTCGTAGATGGACAGATGGAAGCGGAACTCGCTGGAGGGTTTTTCCTCCCCTTCCACCCGCTCGCCCTGAAAATTGACCACGGCCACCTGCTCGGGGGTGACCAGATCGTAGGGAATCCCGCTGGGGCTCACCGCCACCATGTCTTCCTCGATGTTCCGAACGCTCAGGTTTCCGCCGGTTCCGCTGGTCAGCCCCGACGCCACCATCCGATTTCCGTAGCGAACGATCTCTCTTCGTTCAATTCCCAGTCGCATGGGTTTCCTTTCCTTGGAATATCCGGATTTCGGATCGGCCGGGCGCCCGACGAAAAAACAAAGTCGTCGTTTTTTTTTATTCCGGCCCTACCCGTTCGACTTCCCTCCGGAGTCCTCCACGATCATTTCCAGAATCAGGCCAAAAAAACCGCCCTCGGCGCCGGTGTACAGCCAGCCCAAATGAATGCCGCAATTCCCGCAAAGGGCAAATCGCCACGCGTAGCCGGAAAACCAGGTGAATTCCATCGACGGGCGGCCAAGGGCGGCGCACCCTTCGGCGACGTCGAACAGGCCGATTTCGAAGATGATGCCGGCGGGATTGTTGAAAATGTGGCGGTGACTCCCGTTCATGATTTTGCGATGATCGGCGGTGGTGATCCGGTGGCGGCAGTTGCGGCATCGAATCACCGGCCCGGTTCCCCGGTCGTCGCTGGCGGCCGGGTCGCCTTCGGGCTTTGGCGCGGAAGGCTGGAATTTTTTTTCGTCCCCCCGAAGACGGAGAGTGGTTCCGGTTGAAATCAAGGCGTTTTTTCCCTTTGGTGCGCCGGTTGTCTTTTCCGGGTTTTCCCGAGCCAGGGTGCAATAAACCATATTCGGAAACGGGAATCAAACCCAAATGCCCACGACGCCTTTCGCGGCGCCCCGGAATTTTCTTGAATTTTGATGCTGAATGTGTATATTCCCAACAAATTTGAAACCCTGAGCAGATGCAAGGCTGGTCGGCTCGTCCCCAACCCCGGAGGAGGCAGCCCTATGAAACGGTTTCTTGTCGGCGCGGTGATGGTTTTGGCCGCATTCATCCTTTTCGCCGCCGAAGTCTCCGCCGCCGATTGGTGGATCGTGGGCACGGTGAAGGGTCCCAAAACCCAGGATCAGGTGATCACCCTGCGGCTGGTCCCGAAAGAGGAGCCGGTGGAAAATTACGTCGACGTCACCTCCACCAACAAGTTTGACCAGTACGCCTTTTCCCGGCCGGAAGCCGGACCCGCCTCTCCCAGCGCGTACAAGCTGGTGATCTACGTCGGGTTTGACCGGGTGATGGAGGTTCCGCTGGACAACGTGAAATCGGGCGGCCGGGTTCCCCCGATCACGCTCACCTGGTAGCGATTCCCTTCCCCGCCACCGGCGGGTCGGGCCCTTGGGGCCGGCCCGCCGATCCGTTTCCGCTTTCAACACCTCCCTTCGAGTTTTTACAAAGCTTTTTCTTTTCCCCATCCCCTTTTCGCCCTACAATCCAATTGAGCTGAAATTCGCTCGGCGGGATTCCTCCGGCGGACCGATCTCATCCGAGGAACCCGAATCCGGCGGAAAAGCGGTCGAAGGATTTGGGCCGAGCGCCGGTTTGTTATGCCGTCCGGACTCGGCGTTCCGGTTGTCGCTACTCCATTCAGCTAAAATTCTATCTGCGGGAGTCGCCCGGCGGACCGCTCCGATCCTTGAAATCTTAATCCGGCCAGATACGGCAATTCACCGTTCCGAATATTCCCAACCTTGGGGGCCTTTTCATGGGAAAATCACGCGCGAAAATTCTGGTGGTGGAAGACGATCCGGCCATCCGAAGGGGATTGCTGGACGTGCTGGCGTTCAACGGTTTCTCGCCGGAAGGCGCCGAAGACGGGCGGGAAGGCCGCGATCGGGCTCTATCCGAAAATCATGATCTGGTGATTCTGGACGTCATGCTGCCCGGCATGGACGGTTTCGCCATTTGCCGCGAGCTGCGGGCCGGGAAGCCCGCCCAGCCGATCCTCATGCTCACCGCCAAAGGCGCCGAAGACGACGTGGTCGCCGGGTTTCAGGCCGGGGCCGACGACTACGTCAGCAAGCCCTTTTCCCTGCGGGAGCTGATGGTGCGCATCGAGTCGCTGCTGCGGCGAAGCGGCCGGTCCGTGGGCGACGAAACGGTCCGCTGGGGCGAATTGGAGCTGGACGGCCGAACGCTGACGGGCCGTCGGGGAGATCGGATCGTGGAGCTGACCCGGCGGGAAATGGACATTCTGGTCTATCTGGACCGCCGCAAAGACCGGATCGTCTCCAAGGGCGAGTTGCTGACCGAGGTCTGGGGATACGCCGACCCGGAGATCGAAACCCGAACCGTGGACGTCCACATGCTGAAGCTGCGGAAAAAACTGGCCGAGCTGGCGGGGGAAACGCCGGTGATCCGGACGGTGCGCGGCGAAGGCTACCGGATGGAGCCCGCGCCGTGAAGCGTTTTGGATGGCGGCTGATCGTCTTCGCCCTGGCCCTTTCGGCGCCGCTGGCCTATTTCGTGGCGCGCACCTACAGCGGCATGGCCCAGGAGGAAGAGGCCCGGCTCCGCTTTTTCGCGGAAAGCCTGCTGGACAACATGGAGCGGGAGCTGGCCATGTTCGTGCGGGAGGAGGAATCCCGGCCGGTGGACGCCTACGCCCCCACCGCCGCCAATCCGGCCCGGCCCCAAGCTCCGTTCGTGGTCGGCTATCTTCAGAACAACCCGGACGGCTCGCTCCAAATTCCCGCGCCGGCGGACGGTCCGGACGCGGAACGCTTGCGGGCCGTCAATGCGCTCTTCAACCAAAAACGGAACGCCGGGCCATCCCCGCCGCCCCTGCCCGCGCCCCGCCCGGCGCCGCGTCGGGAGAAAAAAAGTGAATCTTCGCTGGAATTCGCGGACCGCTTTTTGCGGCGGGCGCCGTCCACGCCCGCTCTGGGCCAGCGAAAACAGCGGACGGAAACGCTGTATCCCGAACAGGCCCGTCAGCTGGCGCCGGAGGCGGCCGCTTCATCGCCCGCATGGAACGAGAATCGGGCGGGGGACCAAGCGCTTGCCCAGGAGGAATTCGCCGCCGAGGCGGAAGGCGCGGACGAGAAGCCTCAAGCGGCTGGAGCGGGCATGGCCGTTTCAGAACGCCGGATGGATGACGCGGCCGCGCCGTTGCAGGCCGAGGTGGGGCCGCTCCAATCGGTTTTCGTGGACGCGGAGACCGTCGTCCTTTTCCGTCGGGTGGCGGTGGAAGGGCGGCTGTTTCGGCAGGGCGTGGTCATTCGGCCGGAGGCGTTGATGGATTGGCTGATCGCGGCCCATTTCGCGCCCCAGCCCCTGGCGGAATTCTCCCACCTGACCCTGATCTCGACCGACCCGGAGCGGGCCGCCGCGGAGCGTCACGCCGGACCTTCCATTCCCGACGGCCGATCCATTCTTTCCCGAACCTTTCCCCGCCCTTTCGCCTTTCTCCAGGCTCGCCTCGCCGCCGCCGATCCCCCGCCCGCCGAAGGGCGAGGGACGCTGACCATCATGCTGGGGCTGCTGTCCGGCGTCATGGGTCTGGGGCTCTTCGCCATTTACCGCGGCGCCCGCACGGTAACCGAGCTGGCGGAACGGCGGTCGGCCTTCGTTTCCGCCGTGACCCACGAGTTGAAAACGCCGCTGACCACCATCCGGATGTACATCGAAATGCTGGCCTCCGGCATGGCCGCCACGCCGGAACGGGAGCAGGAATACTTCACCATCCTGAACGCCGAGGCGGGGCGGCTGTCCCGGCTGATCCAGAACATTTTGGATTTTTCCAAGCTGGAACGGCGGGAATTTCGGGTCCATCTGCAAACGGCCGATCCGGCCGAGGCGGTTCGCGAGGCCCGGTCGCTGATGGAACCGGCGGCGGAACGGGCCGGGTTCGATCTGTCGGCCATCATCGAAGAGGGGCTTTCGGTTTCCCACGACCGGGAGCTGCTGGTGCAGGTCCTCGTCAATCTCATCGAAAACAGCATCAAGTTTGGCGCGGACGGGGCGCAAAAGGAAATCACCTTGCGGCTGGGTTCGGAGAAAAACCGGGTATCGATCTCCGTGGCGGACACGGGACCTGGAATACCCCGAAAAGCGCTGAAAAAAGTGTTCGAGGAATTTTACCGGGTGGACGGCGCGCTGACCCGCAAAACCCGGGGAACGGGGATCGGGCTGGCCTTCGTTCGCCGGGTGGTGACGGCCATGGGCGGTCAGGTGCGGGCCGAGAACAATGACGGCGACGGTTGCACCGTGACGATCCGGTTCCCTGCCGGAGACGGGGAAGCCGCTACCGAATAGCGTCCATTCCCTCCATTTTTTTCCATTTCAAAAGACTTGGATTGGTTTTTCCGAACGAACGTCCGATCAAATCCGATCGGGACAAGGCTGAATGATGCAATGGCAGTCGATTCCGCTCCAAGTCATGGATTTGAGTGACCTTGGATATTCCTTGAAATGCCGACGGCGGGAAGGTAGGATAGGGAACGGATTTTGAAGGATTTTGGCGTCAAGCCTTGTCCCTCCCTTTCCAAAAACAAGCCAAGGGAGTCCATTTTGCCCAACAAGAATTTGGGCCGGATCATCATCGCCGGAGTGGTGGCGCTTTTGTCGCGGGCTGCTATCCCAAAGCCGTTGATTTGGGCGGAAATGAACCGTGATCAACGGAAAAAGCACATGGAAAACGCAGTTCTGCCCCGGGCGGCGGAAATTTTCGGGGACTGGCGTCCCGAAAAAATGCGCCAAAGTGGATCGCTATCTCCGCCATGGGGGGGCGCCACAACTGAAAAATTTTGACCTGCCCACGGACCATCTCCCCCGGCTCGGCGGTAAGTTGATTTTAGGCCCGGAGTTCAAAGAACGCCCGGACACCACCCGCCT
>JBKHDD010000154.1:0-11667 GCA_046541515.1 Desulfococcaceae bacterium | reverse complement strand
CTAAAACGCGAAGGCGGGAAGTTCCCCTTGGCGGCTCCCCTTTGAGGAGCCGGGCGGGCCACCCGCGCCGGATGGCGGAAAAAAGTCGGATTCTCACGAAGAAACGGCCATGGCCGGCGCGGTGAAACCGCCGGCGATGGCCGTTTTTTGGGTTCCGACCTCCCGAGCGTCGTTCAGGGATCGCCGACGAGGACGGGGATCAGGGATTTTTCGCGGTCGCCTCCACCCATGCCTCCCTGCGAAGCACGTCGGCGTAGGCCGTGATCCTGCGGACGTAGTTCACCGGCTCCGTGCCCCGGCAATAGCCGTACAGGGCGTCCCGATAGTACCGCTCGTCCCGCAACAGCGGCAGGGTTTCCGCCAACACGGCCCAGCGCTCCGGGTCCCGCCCTTGGCGTCGCGCCAGATTCCGGGCGTCCAGCAGGTGTCCCTGTCCCACGTTGTAGGCCGCAAGCGCCATCCGCAGCCGATCCGCCTCGCCGGCCGCCCCGTCGAAAAAGTTGTACAGCTTTCGCAAATGCCGAACGCCGCCCGCGATGTTCTCCGCCGGGTTTCGGATGTCGGCGACGCCCAGGTTTCGGGCGGTGTCCGGCATGAGCTGCATCAACCCCACGGCCCCGGCGGGGCTCCGGGCGTCGGGGCGAAACCGGGATTCCTGGTAAATCTGCGCGGCGATGAGTCGCCAGTCGAATCCGTGTTCCGCCGCGGCCGACTGAATGTGGGGCAAAAACGGACCCGCCTTCTCGGCCATCCCACGGAGAAACGGTTCCACCGCCAGGGTTTGGGGCGGGGGCGGCGCGTCGAAATGGCGATCGTAAATCTCTTGGAATCGACCGGTCCGACGGGCCGCGACAAAAAATTCTTCCATTCGGGCCAAAAGCGCGGTTCCGTCCTCGGGAGCGAGCCATCGCAGGCGCCGGGGCGGCCCCACCGGCGCGGCGATTCGCGTTTCGGGATAATACCGACGGTTCAACAGGGCGACATGGCCCGGCGCCGCCGTGGCGGGCAGCGTTCCGGCGGCCACCTGTCGAATCAGCTCCTCTCCCGGCAGGTCCGGATGAATCCGAACCTCCACCGCCAATCCGTCCCGGCGAAGGGCCTCCAGAACGGGTTCCGCGGCGGAACGGGCCGGGAGATGGACGGTTTGACCCGCCAGGTCCGCCGGCGACTCCACCGCTTCCGGGACGGCCGGGCCCAGGATGATGTGATGCCGCAACGTCAAGTAGGGCGCGGTGGCGGCCAGGTCGGGGATGCCGTCCCCCGGCAGCGGCAGCCCCGGGGCGGCGAACGCCCCGGGGATTTCGGAAAGGGCGCGCCGAATGTCCGTCCATCCCGGCGCGACGTGAACGGCCAGCTCCACCCCCAGATAATCGGCGAACGCCCGGGCCAACTGATATTCGAATCCGTCGGGCCGATCTCGATACGAAAAATAGGTGGTCGGGCCGTATCGGGTGACCAGGGTGATCCGACCGGTTTCCAGCACCGTTTCCAGCGGCGAGGTCGGCGCGGGCTTCTCGCAGGCCAGCAGGCCGGCGGCGGCCGCCGCGATGGCGGCGTTCCGGATCCCCTTTCCCTTGAATGGTCGAAGCACGATGGGACTCCCCGTTGACAGGTTTTTTCGCCGTTCATACCCTACTTTTTCACCGATGACAAACCCCGCCCCATTTTGCTTGAACCCGCGGGGGGTCTCTGATACCCTGCCTTTTGTTCCTTTGAATCCGGGGCGGAATTATCTTTGCTCCCGAAGGATTCGCGCCCGGGGAACCGCCGGCGCCGAGCCGGTCGCCCCGCCCGAATCCCGGCCGCCCCGATCGCCATAGAGGTGAACCCGATGTCCATTCCCGCGCCCCGAAAATCCACCCGCAAAATCTGGGTGGGCAATGTCCCCGTGGGCGGGGACGCGCCCGTGGCGGTGCAGTCCATGACCAACACGCCCACCGCCGACGTGGAGGCCACGGCCGCCCAAATCCGGCGGTTGTCCGAGGCCGGTTGCGAGATTGTGCGGGTGGCGGTGCCGGATATGGCGGCGGCCCGGGCGATCGCCAAAATCCGACCGGCCGCGGACATTCCCGTGATCGCCGACATTCACTTCGACTCCCGTCTGGCCATCGCCGCGGCGGAGGCCGGAGCGGACGGGTTGCGCTTCAACCCGGGCAACATCGGCAGCCGGGAACGGGTCCGAGCGCTGGTGGCGGTGGCCGAGGCGCGGGGACTTCCCATCCGAATCGGCGTCAACGCCGGCTCCCTGGAGAAGGACATCCTCCGAAAATACGAGGGCGCCACCGCCGAGGGCATGGTGGAGAGCGCGCTGCGGCATGTTCGACTTCTGGAAGAATTCGGATTTCACCGGATCAAAATCAGCCTCAAGGCCTCGGACGTGGCCCGCACGGTGGCCGCCTACCGCCAACTTTCGGAAGTGACCGACTACCCGCTGCATGTCGGCGTGACCGAGGCCGGCGGGCTGTTCCCCGGCGTGGTGAAGTCGGCCTTGGGCATCGGCATGTTGCTGGCAGAAGGGATCGGCGACACGCTCCGGGTCTCCCTGACCCGGGACCCGGTGGAAGAGGTGCGGGTGGGATTTGAAATCCTCAAGGCCCTGGGCCTGCGCCGGCGCGGACCCGACATCATCTCTTGTCCCACCTGCGGGCGGTGTCGGATCGACCTGTTCGGCGTGCTGGAGGAGGTGGAGCGGGCCTTGATGACCTGTATCCACCCCCTTAAAATCGCCATCATGGGCTGCGCCGTGAACGGACCCGGCGAGGCGCGGGAGGCCGACGTGGGCGTCGCCGGCGGCGACGGGTCGGGCGTCTTGTTCAAGAAAGGAACGGTGGTGCGACGGAACATTCCCCAGGATCGGCTGGTGGCGGCGCTGCTGTCGGAGGTGGCGGCGCTGACGGCGGAAGACCCGGGGAACATCGGGAAAACGGACTAACGGAACGGAAAGAGGAAATCAATCGATGGCGAAACAGGTAAAAACGGCCGTTTCCCCCACGCGGGCCGAAGATTACGCGGAATGGTACCAGCAGGTGGTCAAGGCCTCCGACATGGCCGAGCGCTCCCCGGTGCGCGGCTGCATGGTGATTCGACCCTGGGGCTACGCGCTCTGGGAAAACATCCAGCGTTCCCTGGACGACATGTTCAAGGCCACCGGCGTTCGCAACGCCTATTTTCCGCTTTTTATTCCGCTGAGCTTTTTGGAAAAAGAGGCCGCCCACGTGGAAGGGTTCGCCAAGGAGTGCGCCGTGGTGACCCATCACCGGCTGGAGCAGGGGCCGGAAGGCGGCCTGGTCCCGGCCGGAAAGCTGAACGAGCCGCTGGTGGTGCGGCCGACCTCCGAAACCATCATCGGCGACGCCTTCGCCAAATGGATCGGCAGCCACCGGGATCTTCCGCTCCTCATCAATCAATGGGCCAACGTGGTGCGGTGGGAGATGCGGACCCGGATATTTCTGCGCACGTCCGAATTTCTTTGGCAGGAGGGCCACACGGCCCACGCCACCGCCGAAGAGGCCCTGGAGCGGACCCGGATGATGCTGGAGGTGTACGCCCGGCTGGCGGAGGAGCACTTGGCCATGCCGGTGCTTCAGGGGCGGAAAAGCCCGGCGGAACGGTTTCCCGGCGCGGTGGAGACGCTCTGCATCGAGGCGATGATGCAGGACCGGAAGGCCCTTCAGGCCGGCACCTCCCATTTTCTGGGCCAGAATTTCGCAAAGGCGTCGGGCATCACCTTCCAGACGGCCGAAGAAACGGAAAGCCACGCCTGGACGACCTCCTGGGGCGCCTCCACTCGGCTCATCGGCGGGCTGATCATGACCCACGGAGACGACGACGGCATGGTGCTGCCGCCCCGGGTGGCCTCTTCCCACGTGGCGCTCTTGCCCATTCTCCGCAAAGAGTCGGACCGCGCCAACGTGATGGCCTTCACCGACGAACTGGCCCGGGAGCTTCGCGCCACCGCCTACCACGGCACGCCTCTTCGGGTGGAGGTGGACGACCGGGACATCGGCGGGACGCGAGGATGGGACTGGATCCGAAAGGGCGTTCCGCTTCGGGTGGAGATCGGGCCCCGGGACATCGCGGAAAACAGCGTCTTCGTGGGACGGCGGGACCGGGACCATCGGGACCGGACCTCCATTCCGCGCCCGGAATTCGTGGCGAAGATCCCGTCCATCCTGGACGACATCCAGCGGACCCTGTACGAGCGGGCGCTGGCGCACCGGGAGGCCAACACTGCGGATATCGACGACCGGGACCGGTTTTACGCCTTTTTTACGCCCGAAAACCGGGAACGTCCGGAAATTCACGGCGGCTTCGCCCGAAGCCCCTGGTGCGGGGAACCGGCCTGCGAAGAACGGATTAAATCCGACCTTCAAGTCACCATCCGATGCCTGCCTTTCGAGACCGCGGGTCAAACCGGCGGCGCCGGCGGAACCTGCGTCGGATGCGGGAAAACCGGAACCGAATGGGCAATTTTCGCAAAGGCTTATTAGCGCGCGACGGAGGCCGACCCCGAACGAGGTCGGCCTCCGCGTTTCCGGGGAGAGGAAAGACGACCCCCACATGATTCGGATCAACGACATTCTGGATACCGTCCTGGAATTCAACGCCCAGGCGGATATTTCCCTGATCGACAAGGCCTACATTTATTCGGCCAAGGTGCACGCCGGACAGGTGCGCCTGAACGGGGAGCCGTATCTTTCTCACCCCCTGGCGGTGGCGGCCATCCTGGCGGAGTTGCGCCTGGACCCGGTCAGCATCGCCGCGGGGCTTCTTCACGACGTGGTGGAGGACACCCACGCCACCGAAGAGGAAATCCGGGAAATGTTCGGCGACGAAGTGACCCATATCGTCGCCGGCGTCACCAAGCTCAGCAAGGTGCAGGACCAGTCGGCGGAGGAGCGGCACGCCGAAAGCATTCGAAAAATGCTTTTGGCCATGGCGGACGACCTGCGGGTGATTCTGATCAAGCTGGCCGACCGGCTGCACAACATGCGGACGCTGGAATTTCATCGGAAGGAAGAGAAAAAGCGAAAGATCAGCCAGGAAACCCTGGACATCTACGCCCCCATCGCCTCCCGCCTCGGCATCCACTGGATCAAGAAAGAGCTGGAAGACACCGCCTTTCGATACATCCACCCCGAGGAATTCGTCCGAATCAAAGGGAAGGTCAGCAAGGACCAGGAAGAGCGGGAAGAATATATCGCCACGGTCCGGGAAATGATCTCCCAGGAGTTGGCCGCCGCGGGCCTGAATGGGGAGGTCACGGGGCGCTACAAGCATTTTTTCAGCATTTATCAAAAAATGCAGGAGCAGGACCTGGCCTTCGAGGACGTGTACGACATCATCGCCTTCCGCATCATCCTGGACACCAAGCCCCAATGCTACGAGGCCCTCGGGCTGATCCACGCCCTCTGGAAGCCGATCGACGTCAAGTTCAAGGATTACATCGGCCGGCCCAAGCCCAACATGTATCAGTCGCTCCACACCACCGTGATCGGACCGTTTGGAGAACGGGTGGAAATCCAGATTCGGACCTGGGAGATGGACCGGGTGGCCAAATCCGGAATCGCGGCCCACTGGAGCTACAAGGAAGGGCAGGGGTTTGACGCCCGGATGACCGAAAAATTCGCCTGGATTCAAAACCTGATTGAAAACCAGGCGGAGGTCAAGGACCCCGAAGAATTCATGGAAACCGTCCGCATCGACCTGTTTCCGGATGAAGTTTACGTATACACCCCCAACGGGGAAATCAAATCCCTGGTCAAGGGCTCGACCCCGGTCGATTTCGCCTACCTGATCCACACCGAGGTGGGCAACCAGTGCGTGGGCGCCAAGGTGAACCGCCGAATGGTCACCCTCCGCCACGAGCTTTCCACCGGCGACATGGTGGAGATCATCACCAACAAAAACGCCCATCCCAGCAAGGACTGGCTGAATTTCGTCAAGACCTCCAAGGCCCGGAACCGCATTCGTCAGTGGATCAAAACCCAGGAAAAGGAGCGGAGCGTCACCCTGGGCCGGGAGCTTTGCGAAAAGGAGTTTCGGAAGCAGCGGCTGAACTACGCCACCGCGGCCAAGTCCGAGGAGATGGAGCAGGTGGTCGCCGATTTCGGATTCAAGACCTTGGACGATCTCATCGGCCATGTCGGGTATGGAAAGATCACCCCGCTGCAGGTGCTCAAACGGTATCGGCACCATGCCCGGGGAGAGGAGGAGGCCGAAGAGCGGGAAGAGGTGCGGCTTTTCGACCGTCTGATCAACCGGGTGCGAAAAAGGCGGCCCCGAAGCGGCGTGATGGTGAAGGGGCTGGACGACGTGCTGGTGAAATTCGGGAAATGCTGCAACCCGGTGCCGGGCGACCCGATTACCGGATACATCACCCGGGGTCAGGGGGTTACCGTCCATCGAACCAGTTGCGTCAACGCCCGCCAAATGAATCCGGAGCGGCAGATCGAGGTCAGCTGGACCGAATCATCGGAGCAGGAGACTTTCCCGGTGAAGGTCCGGGTGCTGTCTCACGATCGGGTGGGACTGCTGGCGGACGTCGCCACCAACATCAGCAAGCAGGGCGCGAACATTTTGAATGTCCACTCGGAAATCCGTGAGGACAAAACGGTGGAAAGCGTGTTTACGGTGGCCGTCAAGAACACGGATCACATGCACCGGCTCTTGACGGCCATCAAGAAAGTCCGCCTGATCATCGGCGTCACGCGGATTGACCTGTGAGGTTGGCGGGGCGGCGGGGGAAGGCGGGGAATTCGGTTCCGACGAAACAAAGCGCCCTAGGCGGCCTTTTCCACCCGGCCCGATTTGATGCAGGTGGTGCAAACCTGAATTCGTTTCACCTGACCCGCCCGCACGGCCCGAACCCGCTGAAGATTGGGGTTGAACCGCCGCTTGTTGACGTTGTGCGCGTGGCTGACGTTGTTCCCCACCATCGGGCGCTTCCCGCAGATATCGCATTTTTTGGACATGAGTTTCACTCTCCTTCGAAAAAATAAAGATGAATAACGGCCTGGGCGGCCAAACGGGTTTTGCTACCGCATCAGGAGCGAAATGTAAATAATTTTCAAGGCATTGCTTAAAAAAAACGCTCCGGGCGGTTGGCGCGCCGCCCGGAGCTTGGAAAAACGGAAATGCCCCGGTCTCTTTAAAAACCCGTTTATTCCTCGTTGAGTTGGACCTGGCACCGCGCGATGTATTCCAGCGCCTTCTGGTGAATGCCCACGTCGGGATAATCGGAGAGGACCGTTTTGAAGCGATCCATCGCCGGGGCATAGTGGTCGTTCTTGTAGTAAAACATCCCCACGTAAAACTCGTGGGCGGCCAAATTTTTCTGGCAGGTTTTGATCCGGTTCCGCGCCTTTTCGGCGTAGGGATCGTCAGGGAACATCCGCACCAGCCGTCGATCGGTGTCCAGCGCCTTCCGAACGGCCGTCTGGTCCCGGTCGATGGAATTCATCTGGGCGATGTAGCTGGAACCGATCCGGTAGATCACGTAGGGCACCGCTTCGTTTCGCGGATGAAGCCGCTCGAATTCTTCGTACGCGTAAATCGCCTCCTCGTACTCTTTCAATTCGAAATGGGCGTCCGCCAGTTTCAGCTCCGCCAGAATGGCGTATTTGCTGAACGGATACCAGTCTTTCAACTGCTGGAAGGTCTCGATGGCCCGCCGGTACTTTCCGTCCTCGAAGGCGGTCATGCCTTCCTCCACCAACTGTTCCGCAGTTTTCTCGTCCACCGACGACTGAAACCAGGCGCAGCCGGCGGGAATGACCAACAACAAAACGATGGCGGTCAAACGGATGATGGACGTCATGATTCCCCTATATAAGTTGAATTGACAAGGAAAAAGAAGAAGAGGCGTGAGAAATTTCTCCGCCCTTCGCCGGATGAACCATCCCCCTTATCAGGAATCGGAGAGATTTTCAAGGTAGGTCTGGGCGGCGTGGGCGGCGATGGCCGCGTCCCCCACGGCCGTGGCAATCTGACGCATGGGGGTGACGCGAACATCGCCCGCCGCGAAAACGCCGGGCAGGGAAGCGGCCATGCGAGAATCGACCGAGAGAAAGCCGAAGGGATCGTTCTCCAGCTGATTCCCCAGGAACCCGGTGTTGGGCCGAACGCCGATCCAGATGAACAGACCGGCCACGTTCAGAGAGCGGGATTCGCCGGTGCGAAGGTTCCGAAGATGAACCGATTCCGCCCGGGTCAAGCCGCTGACGCCGGTGACGACGCTGTCCCAAAGTATCTCGATCCGGTCGTTGGCGAACGCTTTTTCCTGAAGCACCCGCTCGGCCCGGAACTGGTCCCGCCGATGGATCAGGTAAACCTTTTCGGCGAACTTGGCAAGGAAAACGCTTTCCTTCACGGCGGTGTCTCCGCCGCCCACCGCCGCCACCGTCTTTCCGCGATAAAACGGCCCGTCGCAGGTGGCGCAGGTGGAGATTCCCTTGCCGAAAAAGTCGGATTCCCCCGGAACGCCCAACTGCCTTGGGGACGCCCCGGAGGCGACGATGACCGCCCGCGCGCAAATTTCTCTTTCCGGCAGCCGAAGCCGCTTGACGGGGCCGCCAAGGTCGGCCGAAACCACCTCTTCGGCGACGATGGGAACGTCGTATCGGGCCACCTGGTCGGCCATGCGCCGGGAGAGTTCCGGCCCGGCGATCCCCTCGGGGAATCCCGGATAGTTGTCGATCCAGTCCGTAATCAGCACCTGCCCGCCCAGCAGGGACTTTTCCAGCACCAGGACGTCCAGCCTCGCCCGGGCGGCATACAGCGCCGCGGTCAGACCGGCCGGGCCTCCCCCGATGATGATCAGATCGTGATCAATGACCGACATGGCGACCGAAAAAAATCAGTCCAGCAGATGGTTGATGGCTTCCTCCAGCTTGGCCTTGGCCACCATTCCCGTAATTTTGTCCACGTCTTTGCCGTCCTTGAAGAAAATCAAGGTGGGAATGGCCCGGATGCCATATTTGCTGGGCGTGGAGGGATTTTCGTCCACGTTGCATTTGGTGAACTTGATCCGATCTCCAAATTCCTTGGCCAGCTCTTCCACCACCGGACCAATGGCCTTGCAGGGACCGCACCACGGCGCCCAGAAATCCACCAGCACCGGTTTGTCGGATTCGATGACTTCGCTCTCGAAGGTGCCGTCGCCAATATCCATCACGTTGTCCGCCATGATCGCGTCATCCTTTCCTTTTTGAGATAGAGAAAATAATACCGGGATTATAGGAACCGGCGTTTCCCTTGTCAACCTTGCTCGGCCGCCCCGCAGACCCGCCAAACGCCTCCGTCCGCCGGACCCGATTGACACCTCTCCGGGGGTTTGGTAGGTCCGGGGCAGGCCATTGACATGCGTCCCGGAACCCCCAACGGGAACCGGGACGGACCACCTCGTTTTACCGCCCATTCCTGGGAGAACCGACCATGAACACCCCGATTCGCGTGGGCGCGCTCATTTCCGGCGGCGGCACCAACCTCCAGGCCATCATCGACGCCTGCGAATCCGGCGCGCTGGCGGCCCAAATGGTCTTTGTGGGAACGGACAATCCCAAAGCCGCGGGGCTCGCCCGCGCGGAGCGTGCCGGAATTCCCGCCTTTGTCGTGGATTACCATCGCGTCCTCTCCCGATGGAAAACGGACCCGACGAGCCTCCCCCCGCCGCCGGACCTGGACATTCCGGACCTGATCGCCCGTCAGCGGCTGATTCCGCCGGATGCCCCCGCCGCCCGGCGCGACGCCTTCCTGCTTGGCCGGGTGGCCGCCGAATCGGCGTTGCTCCGGGAGATGGAACGCTTCCCTTTCGACCTGCTTGTGCTGGCCGGCTTCATGCGGGTGGTGACTCCCTATTTTCTGGACCGGGTCAACCGCCAACCAGACCGGCCCCGGGTGATGAACATCCATCCGGCGCTCCTTCCGGCCTTTCCCGGCACCGACGGCTACGGCGATACGGTGCGCTACGGCTGCAAGGTGGCCGGATGCACGGTCCACTTCGTCGACTACGGAGAGGACACCGGCCCCATCATCGGACAGCGCGCGTTTCCCGTCCTCCCGGAGGACACCCTCGATTCGGTTCGAAAAAAAGGGCTGGCGGAAGAATGGCGGCTGTATCCGGAATGCATCCAGCTTTTCGCCGAAAATCGGCTCCGGGTCGAACGCCCGGAAACGGGCGGCCGACCCGTTGTCCGCATTTTGCCGCCGCCCGGATAAGCGCCGCGGGGGCCCGCCCGGCGGGGCCTTCGGGGGTTCGATCGGCCGCCGGAACGGCGGCGCGGGCCCATTTATCGCCGGTGGGGCTTTCCCATTTCCAGCCCCAATTCCAGAGCCCGCCGGTTCAGATCCAGGAATCCGGCGGGTATCCGGGTTTCCAGCACCTTCATCACCGATTCCGGCGACACCAGACCCACCATCCCCAGCACCGATCCCAGCATGCAGATGTTGAAGACGATGGGCTTGCCGATTTCCCTCATCACCGTTTCGTGGAGCGGGAGCTGCACCTGCCGGGCGTCCACCTTGGTGTAGGCCTTCACGTACCGGGTATCGCTGATCAGCAACCCGCCGGGCCGGATGATGCCATAGAATTTGGCGTAGGCCTCCTGGGTGAGGCAGACCAGGACGTTGGGCTGCCGGACCTTGGGATAGTGAATTTCGGAATCGGAGATGATGACGTCCGACCGCGTGGCGCCGCCCCGGGCCTCGGGGCCGTATGCCTGGGACTGGGTGGCCACCAGCCCGTCGTGCAGCACCGCCGCCTCGGCCAAGATGATGGCCGCCGTGATGACCCCCTGGCCCCCGGACCCGGAAAAGACCAATCTGCACCTTTCCATCAGGATTCCCCCCCCATGACCTGCTGGATGATCTTGTCGTATTCCGCGCAATACTCCGGCACGTCCTTCTGCACGAAAATGCCCCGTTCCAGCAGCTCCGGATTTTCCCCCTTTTTCGGAGAGCCGATGGAAACCGTATTTTTCTTGTAGGCTTCCATCATGTCGGCGGCGCTGCCGAGACGATTTTTCCGGCCGAAGTAGGTGGGGCACTGGGACAAAATTTCCACCACCGAAAACCCGTCGTGGATGATGGCGGCCTTCAGCAGTTGGGTGATCTCCCGCGCATGGTACGTCGTGGTCCGGGCCACGAAGGAGGCCCCGGCGGCCCGGGCCAGCTCCACCACGTCGAAATCCTGGTCGATGTTGCCGTAGGGCGCGGTGGTGGCCTGCTTGCCGTATCCGGATAGGGGCGAATACTGGCCACCGGTCATGCCGTAAATGCGGTTGTTCATCACGATGGCGGTCATGGCGATGTTCCGCCGGGCCGCGTGGATGAAATGGTTTCCGCCAATGGCAAGGGCGTCGCCGTCGCCCATGGGGACGATGACGTTGAGTTCCGGCATGCTGAGCTTGACCCCCGTGGCGAAGGCCAAGGCTCGGCCGTGCAGGGTGTGCAGGGAATGGAAATCCACGTAGCCGGAAATGCGCGAAGAGCAACCGATGCCCGAAACCATGACGATTTCGTTTTTGCTCATGCCGAGCTGCTCCACGGCCCGCAGCAGCCCGCCCAGCACGATGCCGTGTCCGCAGCCAGGGCACCACATGTGCGGAAAAAAGCGTTCCCGGATGTAATCCTTGACCGGCATGCTCAGACTCCCTTTCCCTGGATGAG
>JBKHDD010000153.1:0-11794 GCA_046541515.1 Desulfococcaceae bacterium | reverse complement strand
CCCAATTTACGCCCGCCGCTTACGCCGGCGGCATTCCCATCCGCGAAACCGGCAAGGGAGATCATCCGCCCCGGGAATTCCGGAAAGACATTCCCGGCGGAGATGTACCGGCGACCTCGGAAGCTTTCGCCCGGATTGCTGGTTTGGCCGCGGACGCGGTCATCTCGGCGGTCCATCCGGCTTTGGAAGGAATCGCGGAGCGTTGCGTGGCCGACGTGGACGGGGTGCGGCTGAACGCCATCGACCGGAAACCCGTGGACGGCGAACCGGCGGAAATCCCCGGCGAGGGCGATTTCCTCCTGCTGGCCGCCGACGCGGTTTTCGGCACGGAGCCGCTGTCGTCCCGGTCCTTGCCGATCCAAAAACGAACGCCCAAACCCGTGTTGAAGCTCCACCCCGACGACGCCGCGACGCTGGGTCTTTCCGCCGGGGACCGGGTGGCGCTGGACACCGGAAACGGCCCGATCCGCCTGTCCGTCGCCACGGACGAACGATCCGCGCCGGGCGTGTTGACCCTTCCCCGGCATTGCGATCTTCCCTGGCAGCGGCTGGGCGGAACCCGGCGGCGGCTCCGCAAGGACCAGATTCGGAAAGAGGACCGATAAATGCTGACCTGGATGGCCGGACTTCTCGTTCTCATCGTCAAACTCGCGGCCGTGCTCGGCACATTGCTGTTCGTCGCCGCCTATCTGGTCTGGGCGGAACGGCGGTTGCTGGGTTTTCTCCAGGCGCGGCTCGGTCCCAACCGGACCGGCCCCTTCGGCCTCTTGCAGCCCATCGCCGACGCGGTAAAAATGTTGCTGAAGGAAGACATCGTCCCCGAAGCGGCGGACAAAATGATCTTCCTGCTGGCCCCGGCCGTGGTGGCGCTGACCGCCCTGCTGATGTTCGCCGTGGTTCCGTTCGGGCCGACAATGGTGATCTGGGGCCATGAAGTGCCCATGGTCATCTCCGACCTGAACGTCGGCCTGCTGTTCGTGTTCGCCATGTCGTCCCTGGGCGTGTACGGCATTGCCTTGGGCGGATGGGCCTCCAATTCCAAATTCGCCCTGCTGGGCGGAATCCGCGGCGCGGCCCAGATGATCAGCTACGAATTGTCCCTGGGGCTGTCGCTCATCCCGGTGGTGATGATGGCCGGTTCTTTCAGCCTGGTGGACATCGTCAACGCCCAGGCCAACTATCCGTTCATCATCTTTCAGCCGATCGCCTTCGTCATCTTTTTCCTGAGCGCCATGGCGGAAAGCAAGCGGATTCCCTTCGATCTGCCCGAGGCGGAAAACGAATTGGGCGCGGGTTTCCACACCGAATACAGCGGCATGCGCTTTGGCCTCTTTTTCATCGGCGAATACGTCCACATGCAGGTGCTCGGCGCGCTGATGGCGGTTTTCTTCCTGGGCGGATGGCGCGGACCGCTGCTGCCGCCGCCGGTTTGGCTGGGAATCAAGACGATTCTGGTCGCCCTGGTCATGATCTGGATGAGAGGCACCCTGCCCCGCTTTCGCTACGATCAGCTCATGGCCATCGGCTGGAAAGTGCTGATCCCGGCCGCGTTGATCAACATCGTGCTGACGGGGGCGTTTTTGTTGGTGTAGACCACGATTCCGCCCTTCGATCCATATTTTGCAAGGAGTCACCGTGTCCCAAGACCCCAAATCCAATCTCCCCGACCCCAACGCGGGCGTGCTGGATACCATCGCCGAATCCTCCAAGGCGCTGGTGGACGGCTTTGCCACGACGTTCAAGCAGCTGTTTCGCAAGCCGTTCACCCAGGAATACCCGGAATACAAACGACCGCTGCCGCCCCGTTCCCGGGCCCGGATCATCCTGACCCGCGATCCCGACGGCGAGGAACGCTGCGTGGCCTGCTACCTTTGTTCGGCGGCCTGCCCGGTGTCCTGCATTTCCATGCAGTCGGCGGAACGCTACGACGGCCGCCGATATGCCAACTGGTTCCGGATCAACTTCGGCCGCTGCATTTACTGCGGCCTGTGCGAGGAAGCCTGCCCGACTTCCGCGATCCAGCTCACCCCGGAATTCGAGCACGTCAAACGCGACATCCTCGAAATGGTCTACGAAAAAGAAGACCTGCTGGTGGATCACTGCGGAAAAGACCCGGAGTACAATTTCTACAAAGTGGCGGGGGTTGCGACCAACGTCGGGGACAAGGGGGAGCACCGGAAAGAGGCCAAGCCGGTGAATGTGCGTTCGAATCTTCCCTGACAATATCTTGCAATTTTGGCATTCCGGAGGATTCCATGCCCATAATCTCCATGTTTTACGGCATTATCATCCGGATGTACTTGCTGGACAATCAACATCACCATCTGCCACATATTCATGCAAAATACGCGGAATTCGAAGCGTCCATCGATATTGCGGAAGGTGAAATTTTGGCCGGAAAGCTTCCCAGAAAACAGCTTCGATTGGTTCAGGCATGGATCGAACTCCACCGCGATGAACTTCTGGCCAATTGGGAACTTGCAACCAGTGGCGAAAATCCATACAAAATCATCCCGTTGTGAGGTGTTTGCATGTATTGGGATGTAAAAAGCGTAAAACCGCTCCCCGATTACCGGATTTACGTCGAACTCAAAAATGGCCAAAAAGGCATTTTCGACATGACGCCATACTTGGATCGCGGCGTCTTCCAGGAACTGAAAGACCCGCATTATTTCAACCAAGTAGGCATTCTGTTCGGGGCGGTCACTTGGCCGAACGAGCAGGACATCGCGCCGGAAACGTTGATGAACGAGATGAAAATCTGCCAACATGCTATGGAGTAAAATTTAAAAGAAAACAGCTCTGCCACTTTAAAATCAAAGAAGAAACGCCAAAATGAAATTCGAATGGGATCCCCAAAAGGAAAAGGCAAACCTTCAAAAACACGGGGTTTCATTCGAACAAGCCGCATACGTTTTCGCCGACCCGTTTGCCTTGAACAAATTTGACAATGAGCATTCAAAAGGCGAAGATCGATGGATGTTGCTGGGAGCGGCATTGAATCAAACGGTTTTGGTCGTGGTTCATACATTCCGGGACAAGGATGGAGTAGAGCTTGTCCGAATTATCAGCGCCAGAAGAGCCACGGCAAGGGAAAAGCAAACCTACAAAAAAAGGCTTCCCATATGAAGGATGAATATGATTTCACCGATGCCGAACAAGGAAAATTTTATCGGCCGATCGAGGATTTGGATATACCAATCTATTTGGAACCAGAGGTGAAAAAGTTTCTTCTTGAAAACATCAAGGAGAAACATCCGGATTTCTCCTTAAGCAAAATCGTTAACGCATTGATCAAGAAGGATATTGAAATCCACAAGGAGTTGATTCGTTAAAATGGCTTTCATGGCTGTTGTCGATGTCACCGGAGCAGAATATATTTTCCCGTACAAAATCCATCTTCGGTTCAGCGACGGAGCGGAGCAAATCGTCGATTTCCAACCGTTTCTTGAAAAATCTCGTCATCCGGAAATCAGGAAGTACCTGGATATCGATTTGTTCAAACAATTTTCCATCGCTCATGGCCGCTTGGACTGGAACGATTTCGATTTGTGTTTTCCCATCGAAGACCTGTACGAAGGGAAAATTCTCAAATCCGAACCGGATGAATCGCCATGACCATCGCCAAGGTTGTCCAGAAATTCAACATCAAGGAACAACCCAAGGACGCCGCCTACTGGCGAAACCGGCCTTATGAGGAGCGACTGGAAGCCTTGGAAAAAATTCGGCGCGAATATCATCGGTGGAAATACGGCGCCGAGCTAAAATTTCAGAGAGTTTATCGGATCGAGAAACGGAAATAGAAGGTTGTTGCCGGCGCAACCTCATTCCGAAGGAATTCCATGAAACTGAAAGTCATCATCCACGAAGCGGAAGAAGGTGGCTATTGGGCCGAAGTGCCCGCCATTCCCGGCTGCGCGACCCAAGGCGAAACCATTGACGAACTGCTGATAAATTTGCAAGAAGCTGCGGAAGGATGTCTTTCTGTGAAGTCCCAACCGATGCCCCAAGGAATTTCACTGTAATTGGCAGTGCAAGTAACCCGGCGGAAGGGGGTTCTATCGAAGATGAAAAGAATCAAAATCATCATCGAAAAACACCCGGACGGTTATGTTGCCTACCCGATGGGCTTGGAAGGCGTCATCGTCGGTCAAGGCAATACTGCCGAAGAAGCCTTGGCGGATGTGAAGTCCGCAATTGCTTTTCATATTGAGACCTTTGCCGGGGTTTTGAGCAACCTCTCGATCGAGACACTGCTTCAGGAAATCGAGTGGGAAGAAAAATGGGACCAGACACTCGAAGAGAATCCGGAAGCGTTGAAACGTCTCGTGGACCGGGCCAAAAAACAGTATCGCAAAGGCAAAACCAAAGAAATGGGATTCGGAGAACTTCTCGAAGACATGCATGACTTGGCGGTAATTGCCGAAAGACGACACGAGGGCAGCATTTGCCTTGAGGATTTCGAAAGAAATCTGACAAAAGAAGGGCTCTTGTAAAAAAATCAATCATTAAGGCGCTTTGCGAAATGGGAATACCATCCGGACACCGCCGGGGGATGAATCCCCCGGCCAAATCCAAAAAAAAAAAGCCCGCTGAAGCGGGCTCCCCGCAAGCTTGGAATCCATCCGAGACAAGCGCCCTTCAGGGTGCTTCCCGGGATGAGCCGGGGGATTCATCCCACGGCGGCGGGAATGGCATGTTCTTCCCCGCAAATCGCCTAAAAAACAAACCCATGAAAACTTGCCTTTCCTGTGGAAATAAAAACTTCAGGTACACCCGGACGCAGTACATCTATCGACGCAACGACAAATTTCTGATCGTCAACCATGTGCCGTGCGAGGAGTGCGAATACTGCGGAGAGCAATACTTTCAGGCACCGGTTCTGAAAAAAATCGAAAACGAATTCAACGCCATCCATCACCAAGGGAAAAAGGCGAAAACCCAAGTGCCGGTTCCCATGGAACATTTCGGGGAACTTCGGCCGGAAAAACCATGATCGATTCCAAACCAAACGGGACCACCCCATGACCCTCTACTCCGCCCTGTTTTACCTGCTGGCCGCCGAGATCGTCGTGTCCACGGGGCTCGCCATCACCCGGCGGGACCTGGCCCACGTGGTGGTCTATCTGGTCTTCTCCTTCTTCGGGACCGCGCTGCTGTTTTACATGCTCGGCGCGCCCTTCCTGGCCGCGCTGGAGGTCATCATCTACGCCGGGGCCATCATGATTCTGTTCCTGTTCATCGTCATGATGATCCGCACCGATGATCCCCAAGAGCCGCTGTTCCGCCTCCGGCAATGGCTGCCCGCCGCCGCGCTGGGGGCCGTCACCCTCATCGCCGTGACCCTGCTGGCCTTCGGCGATCCCGAAACCGGCAAGACCCTGACCCTGGCCACCGTGGAGCCGATCCGCTTCGGGGAATTCCTCTTCCGGAAACACTGGCTGGCCATCGAAATCGCCTCGCTGCTGCTGCTCATCGCCGTGATCGGCGCGCTGCACCTGGGCAAAACCGACGACAACGCCGCGGAGGACCCGTCCTTATGATCGTCCCCTTCAGCCACGTACTCCTGCTGGCGGGAATCCTGTTTCTCATGGGCATGTTCTGCGCCGTCACCCGCCGGAACCTGATCATGGTCCTCATCGGCCTGGAGATCATGCTGAACGCGGCGGCCGTGGCCTTCGTGGGCGCGGCCCTCCATTGGGGCCAGATCGAGGGGCAGGCCGTGGTCCTGTTCATCCTGGCCGTGGCCGCCACCGAGGTCTCCATCGGGCTCGCCCTGGTCGTGGCCGCCTACCGGCGCGAAGGCACCCTGGACCCGGGCTGCATCGACCGCGACACCTGCAACCTGTAACCGATCGAAACGGATATGATGCCCTTTTCCCTCGCCGATCCGTCCTGTCTCGCCGCCTTCGCCGCGGCCGGGCTGCCGCTGGTCGCCTTCGCCGTCATCCTGATCTTCCTGCGGAGCCGTCCCCGCGCGGCCGCGACCGTCTCCATCGCCACGGTTTCGGTCTCCCTGCTTTCCGCCTATTTCCTCCTGGCCCGCCACTGGGGCATGGAAGAGCCGGTGCGCTACGGCGTCCGCTGGATGACCTCCGGGGCCATGACCGTTCCCCTGGGCGTCCTGCTGGACCCCACCAGCCTGCTCATGATGGCCATCGTCGCCACCATCAGCTTTCTGGTGCAGGTCTACTCCCTGGGCTACATGGCCGGCGATCCCGGCTTCGCCCGCTACTACGCCTTCATGTCGCTCTTCGCCTGGGCCATGATTAGCCTGACCATCTCGCCGACCCTGCTGCAACTCTACATCTTCTGGGAATTGGTGGGCTTGGCCTCCTACCTGCTCATCGGCTTCTACTACCAGAAATGGAGCGCTTCCCAGGCGGGCAAGAAAGCCTTCGTGATGACCCGGTTGGGCGACGTGGCCTTTCTGTTGGGGCTGCTGCTGGTGCTGCTCAACGTGGGCGACCTGGACATCCTCAAAGTGAACGGCCCCGAAGTCTCGGCCAACATGTCCCCGGCGATGATCACCCTTTCCGCCCTGCTCATCTTCGGCGGGGTGGCCGGAAAAAGCGCCCAATTTCCCCTGCTGACCTGGCTGCCGGACGCCATGGAAGGCCCCACGCCGGTTTCCGCCCTGCTCCACTCGGCCACCATGGTGGCCGCCGGCGTCTTCCTGTTCGCCCGGATTTTCCCCTTCTTCAGTCTTTCGCCCGCGGCCATGACGATCTGTCTCGCCGTCGGGACGATCTCCATGCTCCTGGCCTCCACCATGGCCATGGTGGCCCGGGACATCAAACAGGTCTGGGCCTTCTCCACCATCAGCCAGCTCGGCTTCATGATCATGGGGCTGGCCGCCGGCGGCTTTTTCGCCGGAACCTTCCACCTGACCACCCACGCCGGATTCAAGGCGCTGCTCTTTCTCTGCTCCGGCGTCTTCATCCACGCCTGCCACACCAACGACATGTTCGAGATCGGCCGCATGGGCGGGCGCGGGCTGAAAATTCCCATGGTCTGCATGACGCTGGCCGCCGCCGCGTTGGCCGGGCTGCCGCCGCTGTCGGGTTTTTTCAGCAAGGAGGCCATCATGGGCGTCCTGGCCGACCATCCCAACCCGGTCTGGCTGCTCGCCGGGCTGCTGGGAGCGTTCCTCACCGCCTACTACAGCTTCCGGCTCATCTTCATCATTCTGTTCCCCAAAACCCGGGACGAAGAACACAAACCCGAACACCACGGCGGCTTTGGCGACACGGCCATGGCGGTCCCGCTGGTGATTCTGGCCGCCGTCACGCTGGTTCTCGGCTTCGGCCAGGAAGCGCTGACCCACTTCCTCACGCCCCACGCGGGCCACGGGTCGCACCATGCCTGGCTGCCGGTGGTGGCCCTGACGCTGGCCTTCGGCGGGGTGGCGCTGGCCTGGTGGGAATTCGGACGGCGGGGCGCGGCTCAGGTCGGCTTCGTGGAAAAATATCCGAAAATCCGGGAGCTGTTCGCCCAGCGCTGGTACATCGACCATTTTTACCGCTGGTTTTTGGACAACGCCGTCTACGAGGGAATCTCCAAGGTCTGCCATCTCAACGACCAGAAGGTGATCGACGGGACCATCGACGGCTCGGCCCGGGGCACGGTGGAAACCGGCCGGATTCTGTCGGAACTCCACCTGAGCATGATCCAGTACAAGCTCATGGTCGTGTTCGCGGTCGTGGTCTTTCTCGCCCTTTACTTCTTCGTGTAATATTTTTTCGATTAAGGTGACGCCCTGATGCAGATTCATTACGCCGGATTTCCCGTTCTTTCCGCCATCCTCCTGAGCTGCCTGGCGGGGCTTCTGATCATCCTGTTCATGCCGCCGAGCCGAGACCGGGAGATCAAATGGGTCAGCGCCATTTTTTCGGGCCTCACCCTGATCCTGTCGATCTACGTCTTCGTGGCCTACGACAAGGACTTGGGCGGTTTCCAGTTCGCGGAGAAAATGGAGTGGATTCCCGGCCTGGGAATCAGCTATTTCAACGCGGTGGACGGCTTCAGCGTCCCCATGCTGCTGCTGACCGGGATCGTCTTTTTCACCGGCGTGTTGACCATGTGGGAAATGACGTTGCGGGTGAAGGAGTTCTTCGCCATGATCTTCCTGCTGGTGACCGCCGTGTACGGGATGTTCGTCGCGCTGGACCTCTTTTTCATCTTCGTCTGGTACGACGTTTCCCTCTTTCCCATGTACCTGCTCATCGCCATCTGGGGCTCCACCAACAAGGAATACGGGGCCATGAAGCTGACCCTGTATCTGCTGGCCGGCAGCGCCCTCATCCTGCCGGGGATCGTCTATCTGGTGGTGGTCTCCGGCATGGACACCTTCAACCTGCTGGAGCTGATGAAACCGGACACCTTCACCCCGTTCCAGCAGCGGCTGGCCTTTCTTTTCTTCTACATCGGCTTCGGGATTCTGGCCGGCGTCTGGCCGTTCCACACCTGGTCGCCGGTGGGCCACGTGGCCGCGCCCACGGCCGTCTCCATGATCCACGCCGGCGTTCTGATGAAGATCGGCGCCTTCGGCGTCTTGCGGCTGGGGATGTTCATGTGCCCCGAGGGCTGGGTCTACTGGGCGCCGCTCATGGCGTTGCTGGCCACGGTGGGCATCGTCTACGGGGCCTTCGTGGGGCTTCGCCAGACCGACCTGAAATTCTGCATCGGCTACTCCTCGGTCTCCCACATGGGGATCGTGGGGCTGGGGCTGGCCACCATGACGGTGGACGGGCTCAACGGCGCGGTCTTCCAGATGTTCGCCCACGGCGTGATGACCGCCCTTTTCTTCTCGTCCGTCGGCTACATCTACGACAAGACCCACACCAAAATCATCCCGGACCTGGGCGGGCTGGCCAAGACCATGCCGGTGGCCACCGGCTATTTCATCGTGGCGGCCCTGGCCGGAATCGGCGTCCCCTGCCTGGCCAGCTTCTGGGCCGAGCTGACGGTCTTCATCGCCAGCTTCAAGGTTTATCCGCTCTACGGAACCCTGGCCATCTGCGGGCTGGTGATTAGCGCCCTCTTCATGCTGCGGGTGGTGCAGCGGGCCTGCTACGGGGAGGAAAATCCCAAGTTCGCCGGGCTGCCCGACGTGTCGCTCGCCCTGGGCATTCCCCGGATGATCCTGGTGTCGGTGATCGTGCTGTTCGGACTTTTCCCGTCGCTGATGTTCGACATGATCCAGACCGCTTCCATCCCATTCCTGAACAGGTTGCCCTAATGAACCCGATTTCCTTCGGCCCCGAGCTGTACACGCTGGCGCTCGCCGGCGTCTTTCTGCTGTTTTCCATGCTGCGCCCGGACCCGCGCCGGGATTATCTCGTGGCGCTCTCCATGACTGCGGCGGGGATCGGCGTGGCCGTGGCCTGTCTGGGCGTGGAGGACAGCCTGTTTCACGGCGCGTACCGGGTGGATCTCTTCTCCCAGGTCTTCAAGACGCTGCTGCTCATGGGCCTCTTTCTGGTGGTCTGCCTCTGCTCCCACCTGCCGGGCGTGGACGAAAAGCGCCATCCCGAGTTCTATCTGCTGCTGTCCGTCTGCACCCTCTCCATGATGATGCTGGCCGGCAGCGTCCACCTGCTGACGCTCTACATCGCCCTGGAGCTGTCCAGTTATTCGCTGTACATCCTGGTATTCCTGCGGCGGGAAGCGCCCAAGTCCCAACCGCAGCGGGGGTACGGCGTGGACGCGGGGATCAAATACTTCCTCATCGGCGCGTCGGCCTCCGCCGTCATGCTGTTCGGCATGGCGCTGCTGTACGGAACCACCGGGGCCATGGAAGTGGTCCGGCTGATGGAGATCGTGCCCGGCAAAATCGGCGAGCCGGTGGTGGCCGCCGGACTGGTGATGATCCTCTGCGGCTTCTTCTTCAAGCTGGCGGTGTTTCCTTTCCACTTCTGGGCGGCGGACGTGTACGAAGGGGCGGCCAACCCGGTGGCGGCCTACGTCTCCACCGCCTCCAAGGTGGCGGCCATCGCGGTGCTGGTCCGGGTGGTGGCCCTGGCCGGAAACGGCAGCGACGCCTTGGCCCACGTTTTGGTGACCCTGGCGATCATCTCCATGACGGTGGGGAACCTCTCCGCCATCGTGCAAAAGGATCTGAAGCGGCTGCTGGCCTTCTCCAGCGTGGCCCACGGCGGCTACGTGATGATCGGCGTTCTGGCCATGACCACCGCCGGATACGCCAGCGCCATTTTCTACGCGCTGGCGGTGCTGCTGATGAAGTTCACCTGCTTCCTGGTGGTCGTGGTGGTGGCCGACGACGGCCGGAACATCCGGGTGGACGAACTGGCGGGCCTCCACCGCCGCGCGCCCATTTTGGCTCTGGCGTTGATGATGGCCCTGTTCGGGCTGGCGGGGGTCCCGCCGACCATCGGCTTCACCGGCAAATTGCTGGTCTTCCTGGCGGCCATGAACAAGGGCTACCTCACGCTGATCATCATCGCCATGATCAACGTGGTCATTTCGCTCTACTACTACCTGCTGGTGCTCCGGGCCGCCTACCTGCTGGAGCCCGAAACCGAACCGCCCCCGCTCCGGGTCACCCCCGGAATCCGCCTCCTGGCCGGCGGCCTCGTCGCCGCCATGGTGGTGATCGGGGTGTATCCGACGCAGCTCATCGAAATGGCCCAGTCGGCGGCGAGGATGTTGCGGTTTTACTGACCGGGGAGTCGGCCGAAAAGAAAATGGAAACGCCCGTCGGCGGGAATGCCGGCGGGCGTTTTTTTTGGGATTCGGAATTCCTCAACATCCGATCCAAAAAGGCGGAGAAGGAGGACTCCGAACCAAAAAACGAGGAAAGTTACGCGATTTCGATATGTAGGCGTTTGCCGAGCACCGAAGCGGCCTTCCACATCGTTTTCAGGGTAACCGCGTCGTTTTCGGGATTCAAAAGGCGGTCCAGAGCGGCCCGGCTGGTTTCCATCTGTTTGGCCATGGCGGTTTTGGAAAGCCCCCGCTGTTTCATTTCTTGGTCGATCAGGAATGCGAGCACCCTCTTGGCCGCAAGAGCCTCCAACTCCTGAAGGACTCCTTCCCCCTCCAGAAAATCATCGAAATGGCCTCCGATTCGACTGGTATTCATATTTCCGCTCCTCCCCGCTCTTGACGGAGACTTATATCGCCCGCAAAGCATAAACCAAATTTTGACCTTCTTGGCAACATCGGCTATGTCTTGGGACAGGAAACGGACTTTCCAAAGATGGGAAGTCGATCCCTCCACCGACAAGTTCCTTGCGGAAACGATATCATATGTCTGCGACCGAAGCAAAGCGCCCTCCCTCCATCGGCCGAGTCGTCCGAAACGCGGTCGCGTTCAACCCGCGACGCCGCCGGGAAAACGGAGTCCCCATGGACCGCCTTCTGGAAACCGTCTCGACGTTGTTCGATCTCCTTTCCGAGCGAGAGGTGGACTATCTGTTGGTGGGCGGAATTGCCATGCTTCAGTACGTGGAGGGGAGAAACACCGAGGACATCGACCTGATCATGGCGATTGCGGATGTCCGGAAAATCCCCGAGATTCAGGTGACCCATCGGGAAACAAACTTCGCTCGAGGTCAATTCGAAGGATTGCGGATCGATTTCCTGCTGACGGAAAATCCGGTGTTCGAACGGGTGAGACGGCAGCATTCCACGATGAAACCCTTCGCGGAACGGGATATCCGATGCGTCACCGTGGAGGGACTGGCGTCGTTGAAGCTGTACGCGCTGCCCTCCCTTTACCGGCAGGGAAACTTTGCCCGGGTCGGTCTGTACGAAAACGACCTCGCCACCT
>JBKHDD010000152.1:0-11822 GCA_046541515.1 Desulfococcaceae bacterium | reverse complement strand
CATCCGGAGATTCGCGACGTGCTGGTGACCGGCGGCGATCCGTTCATTCTTTCCGATGAAAAAATCGAATACATCATCCGAAAGCTGCGCGAAATTCCCCATCTGGAGATGATCCGCTTTGGCACGCGCGCGCCCATCGTCCTGCCCCACCGGATCACCGACGGGCTGAAGAAAGTGCTCGGCGGCTATCACCGGGTGCCGATCTGGATCAACACCCAGTGCAACCATCCCAAGGAGATCACCGAAAAGACGGCGGAGGCGGTCTACGATCTGCTGACCTGCGGCGTGAACGTGGGCAACCAGGCGGTGCTGCTGAAGGGCGTCAACGACGACGTGGAGACTTTTCGCAAGCTGCACCAGAAGCTGCTGTCGGTGCGGATTCGGCCCTACTACGTCTTTTACTGCGAGCCGGCCCCGGGCATCGACCATTTCCGAACCCCGGTGGAGAAAGGCGCGGAGCTGATCCGCGACGCCCTTCGCGGCCACACCACCGGCCTGGCCCAGCCCATGTACGTCATCGCCACCAATATCGGCAAAATCCCGCTCATGCCGGATTATTACATCGTGGACAAAAACGAGAAGGAATACACCCTGCGAAATTATCAGGGGAAAACCACGAAGTGGCCGAATATTCCGGAGTAGACCGCCGCGCCGGTGGGCGAACCCCCGGCGAAC
The DNA here is from genome assembly GCA_046541515.1 of Desulfococcaceae bacterium. Taxonomy (GTDB): domain Bacteria; phylum Desulfobacterota; class Desulfobacteria; order Desulfobacterales; family Desulfococcaceae; genus CAYFVR01. The sequence goes on along the minus strand of JBKHDD010000152.1, from coordinate 11,147 downwards.
TCCGTCCGGAACCGGATGCGATGAAGCGGCTGAAGCCCGACCGCCTGGGCCGGCGCCGCCCAGCGGATGGGCGGTCGCCCAAGGCCAAACCGGGAAGGGGGGCGGCCGAATAGGTTCCGGGCATCCACAAATGAAGGGGGAAACGTCGTCCAGCGGAATGCCGGGCGGCGTTTTTTGCGTTTGGGAACCGGGCCGCTCCGACTGGGAGGCCGATGGGCCAAAAGGAACCGGGACCCCTATACTTTCGGCGCCGGGCAATCTTCGGGAAATTGGGCGTCTACGTCGATGCAGAGAAAATGCGGCGTACCGCCCTCCCCTTCGAAGCGGGCCGAAAAGGTGCGGCAAAGAACGCCGGTTGCCAGGGAGAGGTAGGAATCGGTGAAAAACCGCTCCGTGCCCAGGATGTTGAGCCGGCAGAAATAGGGCTTGAGGGAATGGTCCGTTCCGGGGCTGGACGGCGTGAAGAAGGGATGCCCGGAGGAAACGGCGGGGGGCGCCGCGAACACGGTTTGGCCGATCTGGCGGCCCGCTTGATCCAGCACGAAGGCGCACTGGACCCCGCATTGGGAGGGCACTTTTTCGCGGAGGATGTCGTCGAATTGGTCGGCCCGTTTTCCTTCCAACGCGGCGCAAAGATCCCGGGCCGTTTCTTCGATGGTTTGCTGCGCCTTGATCCGGGAACGGACCCGGGCTTCCAGACCGCCATACACGCCTTCGAAGACCTGGGCGAGGGTTTCGGTGCATACCGAAATGGAAAACTCGTTCGGCGGCGCGGGTCGGGAGAAGCGGAACCCTTGGAAAAAATGAATTCCCAGTTCGAAGCAGGCGAGGATGTCCGCGTCGGTTTCAACGCCCAGGGCCAACGTCAGGGTGCCGACCCGTTCCGCCGCGCCGATGATGGCCCGCACCATCGACCGTCGGCAAAAATCGTCGGCCACGCCATGTACCAGCTTGCGATCGATTTTGACGAGGTCCGGGCGAAGCAAGTTGATTCGGTCCAAATGAAAGTGCTCCGCCCCGAAATTGTCGAGGGCGATGAGAAACCCTTCCCGGCGGCGCCGTTCCACCAGGGCCGATAATTCCTCGTTGGAATCCACTCGGGATTCCACGATCTCGACGGCCACCCGGGTCGGTTCCAATCCCATCTTTTCCACCGTTGCGCGCATCCCCTGTTTTTCCGAAGATCGCTTGGGAGAACTGGACGGCTCCACGTTGAGAAACAGCGAAAAGCGGTTTCCCCAGCCGGATTCGCCGAAAGCGCGGATGGCGTTGTCCCGGCTAATTCGGTCCAGTGCGTCGTCCAGTCCCGTATTTCGGGCGTCCTCGAACAGTTCCTCCGGCGAAAGACAGCCGGTTCCGCTATCGAGGCATCGGGTCAGGGCTTCGAAGCCGATGATTCTTTTGTCCTTCAGGCTGACGATGGGCTGGAAGACCGGCTGGTGGCCGTGAATATCCGGCATTTGTTTGGGGGGAATGTCGATCATCGATCCCTCCTGGGGGGAAAGGGTTCCCGTCCTTCCGCGGACGTGGCGGGGCTGATCTTGGTTTGGCAGGGGTTGGCCCGTTTATCCGACGGAGGGGCGGAGATGTCAAGGGATAGGGAGGAAGGCGAACGGATTCGCGGAAGGATTTGGCGTGTTATTTGGTCTCAAAAAAAGGGGGCGATAGTCCAGAGAAGGACGGTTAGCCCGGTTGGAAAGAGAGCCGATTTTCTAAAATTCATTTCGGCCAACTTCCTCATTGGAAACCCATTCCCTTTTTGAACCCCCCAAAAAATCCCGGTTTATTTTTCCTTTCAGAAAGGCTATAAATTCGCCGCCTTTTTTACTTGAAAGCTCGAGAATTGAGGAAAATGGATTGGGCGCCGCCGCAGGCGCACGGGCGGCATTTTTTTCTTCGGCCACGGAACACCGGGGGGATGACATGGCGGAATTTAGGGACTTTCGAAACATTCACCACATGCTGGCGGAAACGGCGGAGCGGCGAGGGGACGCCGCCGCCTACCGATGGTTTACCGCGCCCGGAGAGCGGGAAACCGTCTCTTGGAACGACTTTTACGCCCAGGCCCGCCACGCGGCCCGAGCCCTGGCGGCGCTGGGGGTTCAAAAAGACGACGGCGTCGTCATCCTCGGCTACACCTGTTACCGCTGGGTGCTGTGCGACATCGCCACCGCCTTCCTGGGCGCCCGCACCGTGGGCATTTTCCAAACCTTGTTGCCGCCGGAGGTCGCCTACATCACCAGCCACTCCGACGCCGTGACCGCCTTCGCGGAGAACCCCGCTCAACTGGACAAAATCAAAGCGGTTCGGGACCAACTCCCCAAATTGCGGAAGGTCATCCTTTTTTCCGGCCAAACGCCCGAAGGGGACGAGGATTGGGTGCTGGACTTCGACGCCTTTCTGGACTTGGCCGAGGAAACCGCCGACGCGGAGCTGGACCGGCGCATCGAAGCCGTTTCCCCCGACGATTTGGCCGCGCTGGTCTACACCTCCGGGACCACCGGCGTGCCCAAGGGCGTCATGCTCACCCACGACAACATGACCTTCACCGCCCAGTCGGTGGCCGGTTCGGCGGTCTGGGAACAAGACGATGAAGTCTTTCTCTTTCTGCCCCTGGCCCATGTCTTCGCCCGAACCACCGTTTTTACCGCCATGTTCGTCGGCTGCCCCATGACCTTCTGCCGGGGCATCGAACACATCGCCGAGGACATCAAAATCGCCCGTCCCCACTGGTTTCCCAGCGTTCCCCGGATTTACGAAAAAATCCAGGCCAAGGTCGCCGGCATGGCCGAAGCCAAGGGCGGGGCGGCGCTCAAGCTCTTTAACTGGGCCTTCGCCGTGGGCCACAGGGTTGGCGACCGGAAAATGAACGGCGAGGCCATTCCCGTTTTGTTGGGCCTTCAACACAAGCTGGCGGACAAATTGGTGCTCTCCAAGGTTCGGAACGCCCTGGGCGGGCGGGTCCGCTGGTGCATCAGCGGGGCCGCGCCGCTGAATCCGGACGTGGGGCGATGGTTCCACGCGGCGGGGGTGCTGCTGTTGGAAGGTGTGGGGATGACGGAGAACACCTCCTTTTCCAACCTGAACCGCTACGACGACTATCGCTTCGGCTGGGTGGGGCCTCCGGGGCCGGGTGTGGAACATAAAATCGCGGAGGACGGGGAAATCCTCTTTCGGGGCCGGAACGTGATGAAGGGCTACCACAAAATGCCGAAGGAGACGGAGGAGACCTTCACGTCCGACGGCTGGCTGCGCAGCGGAGACGTGGGCGAAATCGACGACCAAAATTTCCTTCGGATCACCGACCGCAAAAAGGAGATCATCGTCACCTCCGGCGGGAAGAACATTTCACCGGCGCGGGTGGAGGAGGCCCTGTCCAAGTCGCGGTTCATCAACCAGGTGCTGGTTGTCGGCGACCGGCGGAATTACCTCGTCGCGCTGGTCACGCTGGAACCCGACGCCGCCGCAGAGTACGCTCGGCGGATGGGCCTTTCTTTTTCCAGCCCCGACGACCTTGTGGATCTTCCGGAAATTGTCCAGCTCGTCGAGGCCGAGGTGGCGGAACGCAACCAGGAACTGGCCTCCTTCGAAACGGTCAAAAAGGTCCGGATCGTCCCCGAATTCACCATCGAAAACGGCATTCTGACCCCGACGATGAAAATCAAAAAGCGGGTGGCGGTGGAGCGGTTCGCGGAGGAGATTGACGGGATGTACGGCGGATGAGGCGTAGGCGCCGGCCGCCCGATTTGAAAGCCACAAGGAGAAAAACGGAAAGCCCGCTTCGGCGGGCTTTTTTCATTTCCGCTTCAAAATCATTTCCATTCTGCGGGATGAACACTTCCGATGGTGGAAAGAGAATACGCCGATTCCCATGCAAGATTATCTGAAAGTGGTCTACGATTTATAAAATTCAACTCATCCGAAGTCTTTGGCCATGTCGATGGTTTTCGGAAATGCCGGGATCAGGGATGAACGGGGCAAGGGCCCCTCTGGATCGAAAAACGACATCTCCCCATTTTCGGAACAAATCCAGCATTCCAGGGCGCCTTTTTCAAAATACAGCAACCGCTTCTCCGCCATCTCCGCTTCGGTGTTGCTCTCCGAAAAGATTTCCACGCAGATTTCCGGCGCAATCGGGCTTTCCGTTTCTCGGATAACGCTTCGAAGCCGGTCCGCGGAAATCCAGGCGACATCCACAACCTTGGTTCCTTTTGCGGTACGGACGGCATATTCCGGCATGGCCTCCCCGTCCTTCAAATGGAGACGAATCAGCTGTTCAATTTTTCCCTGGAGAAAAGAATGAATCACCTTGACCGGAGACATCACAATCTGGCCCTTTTCGTTTAATTCAATTTTAAACGGCAAATTTTGCAAGGATGGGTGTTCGCAAACTTCCTGCCAATTCATAATCGATCCTCCGGCATGGATTCTCATGATTCACGATTATGAAGCGGGCCTGCGGTCGTGTCAATGGATTTGGTTCTTGCCGCCGCATTTCCTCGAAAAGCCTTTCCAAATTTATTTGCTTGGCGGAATCATTTCGGATAAGGTGTCAAAACTTCACGATCACCGAAAATTCCGAAAGCGTCCGCCATGTTTCGCCCCTCGCCCGCCGAACTCCGCCACATCGCCATCCTCCACGCCCATTGCGGCCTGAAACCCGACGGGACCAACCGGGTGTATGCGCTGGCCGCCGTCCGACTGGGGATAGACGGTTCTCGGGCCGATTTCGAATCTCTGGTTTCCTATGCCCATCTCGGCGCCCGGGAACATTACCGCTCCGGCGTTACCCAAAAAGCGCTGGCGAACGCGCCCTCTTGGACTTCGGTCCGGCGCAATCTTCGGGATTTCCTGTCGGACTGCGAAGCGGTTTTGGTGCTGGAAGACGACGGCGCCATGGACGCGATCCGGCCCTTTCTCATGGAAAAGCGGATCGTGGATATGGGCTTCGCGGCCGAATTTTTTCTGCCGCAGCTCTCGGCCTTTTCCCTCAAAAACCTCCAGGAATTTTTGACCGGCGAGCCCCGGGAAAAAGTGTCCTTTCCCACCTCCGAAGCGGTGGACCTCGGCGTGAATTTTCTCCGCCATCTCACGGGAACCGTCCTCAACGCCGATCATGCCCGGCACGCGGCGTTTCTCCGGTTTTTCCTGCGCAGGAGCCAAACCCTGTTCGGCGACCTCTTTCTCCACCTTCACGAGCACTTCCAGGAATTTTTCGGCGGCCTGTTCGCCCCGGATTCCGACGAGGAGACCGACCGCTGGCGGTTCGCCCTGGAACGGGTGGATCGGAATTTGGCGGGCCGTTCCCAGACCGGTTCCTTCAAGCCCGTCTCGTTGGAAACCATCGAAACCCGATACCGGGAGCTGGCCGAAGCCCTTCCGAATTTCCGGTACCGGCCGGAACAAGTTCAGTACGCCCGCGAAATCGCCGAGGCCCTGAACGGACGCACGGTGCTGACCATCGAGGCGGGCACCGGCACGGGGAAAACCCAGGGCTACCTGATCCCCGTGCTGGAATTTCTGCGGCGAAACCCCGGTCGGCCCGTGGTCATCTCCACCTACACCAAAAGTCTTCAGGAACAGGTTTTCCATCGGGAAATCGCCTTCGCGACCGCCGCCCTCCCCTTCTACCAAGACCTCCGCGCCGCGCTGCTCAAGGGGAAATCCAGCTATCTCTGCGCGGAAAAATTGGACGCGCTTTACGATCCCGAAATGAGCGGCCCGCGCCTGCTGGCCTGGGCCTACGCGCTCCATCTGCTGGTTCATTTCCGAACGGCGGACGCCGACGGCGTCGGTCAGCGGGTCCGGGATCGGCTCGACGGGGCGGGCGGGCTTTCCCGGCTTTTGCGGGACGCCTCCGCCCGAAGCGGCTGCACGCCCGCCCACGGCGGCTGTCCGGCCCAGATCGTCGCCTCGGAGGCCCGGGCGGCGGACCTGATCGTCACCAACCACCACAAGCTGGCGCTGCTGGACCGGGACAATTTGCTTTCCGGACGCTTCACTCGCTACATCGTGGACGAGGCCAACCATTTCGAAACGGCCATCCGCAACGCGCTGGGACGGGAGCTTTCCTCTCGGGAAATCCGCGACGCGTTGGATCATCTGGAGACCTGGGTCCGCCGGGCCCTGCCCAAGGCCAAGGCGCCGATCGGGGACCGGCTGGAGGACGGTCTGTCGGTGATTCAGGAAATCCGGGAGGATTTGGCGGGGTTCCGGGGGGCGCTGCCTCGCCGGGGCAATCGGCCTGCGGACGAGGTGGATTTGCCGCCGGGCGAGGAGGAAAACGAAAGCGTCCGGGCGCTTTTGGAGCGGATGGCGGACGTGATCGACGAGGTTTACAAGGAACTACGGCCCCTGAGCGATCCGGAAGTGGCCCGGGAGCTGAACATTCCGACCCGGACCCGCCGCCGAATTGCCGTGGATTTGGAAACGCTGGAGTCCGCGGTGGAAACGCTTCGGGAAATCGCTCTGCTGCTGCGAAACGAAAACACCATCGCGGCGGCGAAACTTTTTCCCAAAAACTGGCTGCTCACGGCCCGGTCGGTGGAGGTGGCGCCGACCATTCGCAAGCGAATTTACGCGCACAAAAACTGCGTGGTTTTCACCGCCGCCACCCTGCGGCATCGGGGTCGATTCGACAGCTTCCAGGCCATCGCCGGGATGAACGAACCGGAAACCATCGAGCGGGAAATCGAACCGCTGGATTTCCGGTTTGCCGCCATTCCGTCGCCGTTTGGAAACAATGGATTGGAGATCGTGGTCCCCGAAGACGCGGAAAGCGGACGGTACGACAACAAAGCGGCCTGGACCGAATCGGTGGTTCGCGCCCTCCCCCGTTTGATTCGGGAAAACAAGGGCCGAACCTTGGTCCTCTTTTCCAGCTACCGGGATTTGGATCACGTCGCCGAGCGGGTTCGCGACGAAATCGCGGAGACGCGCTATCCGCTATTGATTCAACGACCCGGCCAGCCCACGGTCGGCCTTTGCGATGAATTTCGCGCCATAAAGGAAAGCGTTCTTTTCGGGGTGGAAACCTTCTGGTACGGCGTCGATTTTCGGGGCGACACCCTCACCCAGGTGGTCATCACACGCATTCCCTATCCGCCGCCTTCCGACCCGCTCCAAGTCGCCCGAAAGCGGCTGCTGCCCTCCGCCGCCTTCTGGGACCGCTACCGCTACGACACCGACATCAAGCTCCGCCAGGGCATCGGCCGCCTCATCCGCTCGGACACCGACCGGGGGCGGGTGGTGGTGCTGGACAGCCGGTATCGGAACGCGCCGCCCTGGGATTAATTCCCCTCGGCGCACCAGCCGTTCGTTCAGGAGCCGAAGCCGCCTTCTCGAACTTCTTTTCGACCGAACGCCGTCCGCAAGTTTTCCCAGCCCCGGAGGATCATCGGCCGCACCGTCAACGCCGTCAGCAGAACGGCGGAAATCCAGTGGACCATGGACGGGGCCGCTTCTTCCGCCGCGGCCACCCAGTGGGCGGTGTCCAAACCGAGCGCGGTGTAGAGCAAATCGGCCGCCCACCCAAGCAACAGGGCCGCCCCGGCGATGGCGACGAGGTAGACGCCGGTGACCGCTTTTCCCAGGGTCTTCACCAGCACGGTGATTGTCGCCGCGTTGGTGGCCGGTCCCGCCAGCAGAAACACCAGCGCCGCGCCGGGAGACAATCCCTTCATGGCCAGCGCCGCAACCACCGGCGTGGACGCGGTGGCGCAGACGTACAGCGGAAGTCCCGCGCCAAGCATGACCAGCTTGGCCGTCCAGCCGCTTCCCATGTGGGCTTCGATGAAAGACGCCGGCACCAGCGCCCCGATGATTCCCGCCAGCAAAATCCCCAAAAACAGCCAGGAACCGATGTCCGCCAGCAAATCTCCGGCGGCGTAGGCCACCCCCTCCCGCAAACGCACGACCATGGGCGGCTTTTCAATAACCGCCGGAACCAGCGATGGATCTGGATTGGCGCCGCTTCCCGAGGCCGCAAATCCGGAATTTTCTTCCGATTCGGTGGAATCCTCGCATCCTTCTCCCGCGCCGCGGGAGCTTTTGCAGCCTCACCCGCCCCCCGCCGCCGCGGGCGTTGGCGGCTCAATGGATTTGGGGCCTTCCGAGGATTCCGGCGCGGGCAGACGGTTCACCAGCAGTCCGGCGCTGGTGGCGGTGAAAAACGCGGCGATGGGCCGAAGAACGGTCATCACCGGGTCCAGCAGCGCATAGGTGATCGCGATGGAGTCCACCCCGGTTTCCGGCGTGGAAATCAGAAAAGAAACCGTCGCGCCCCGGCTGGCGCCGCTTCGCCGTAGACCCGTCGCCGCAGGCACCACGCCGCAGGAACAAAGCGGCATGGGAACGCCGAACAAGGCGGCTTTCATGACGGATGCCCCGCTTCGCCCGCCCAGGTGGCGGGAGATCAGGGAAACGGGCAAAAATGCCTGGAGCAGACCGGCGGCCAGCAGCCCCAGCAGAACGTAGGGCGCCGATTCCAGGAGAATATGAAGACTTTCCGCGAGAATGCGAATCAGAATATCGATCATGGCGTTCCTTCATGACATTGCCCCTGCACATGGGCCAGGGAGACCCGCAGCAGGGTCCGGACGTGGTCGTCGTCCAGGGCGTAGAACACGTTTTTCCCCTCCCGCCGGCGCCGCACCAGCTTGGCGGTGCGCAACAACCGAAGCTGGTGGGAGACCGCCGACTGGGAAAGGCCCAACAGCTCCGTCAGATCGCAAACGCACAGCTCCGCGCCCTCCAATGCGTGCAGAATCCGCAGGCGATTGAAATCTCCCAGCACCTTAAAAATATCGGAAAGCTGCTGGAAATCCGCCTCGTCGGGCAAAAAACCTTTGGATTGGGCGATCCGGTCGGGATGGAGAATGAAATCCTGGCAAACGTCGGGTTGGCTCATTTTGCACCTTTGGATGAACATATGATTACTTGTTCATATGTATCGGAAAGGAAAACGGTCGTCAAGCGAAAAAAACGAGAAGTGATGGCGGGATGGCATTTCAAACTTCGCAAATCGCATGAACGGCAATACCGTTCACTTTGGGATTTCCAAAGGACGAATGTGCCGGATTGTCCGAGGGCGAATACAATTCGCCCCTACAAATTTTATTCGCCTTGCGGGCGGAAAACGCCGCCCCGGTCAGCTTCCCACGGCTTCCGCCCACAACCGCTCGAAACCCAGGCTGACCACGGCGAAGGTTTTCAGGCGAAGGTTTCCGTGCTTTTTCTCCAGTTCCGCGCCGTAGCGAACGGCTTGGTCCCGCGCCTCGTCCATCTTCTCCGCCATCGCCGGTAATGCCTGAAGTTCTTCGGCGGAAAGGTTCCGGGCCTGTTCTCCCGTCACGCCCGCGTCCCCGAGGGAGACGTATTTGAACTCGATCAGGACGTCCAGCAAGGCGTATTTCCGCATGTCCGGCCGAACGATCATGGTCAGGTCCGCGTAGCCCCGGCGGGTCTCTCGTTCGGAATCCATGATGAAGCGAACATCGTCGTACAGCAGCGTTAAAAATGCGGTTTTGACGGTCAGTTCGTTGGCCCAGCGATAATCCCGGTTTCGAAACACCTGGAAGTAGCGGGACTCCACGAATTCACGCAAAGGGGCAATGTCGCCCTTGGTGAACACCCGCTCCGCCGTCTTTCGCCCGTCGTCCCGAACGCCGGGGTCCGGCAACAGAAATCTGGCGATTCCGTTGACGTAAAGACCCCGGACGACCAGATTGGGAACCCGCAATTCCAGTTGCCCTTCGGAGGTGATGTCCGCCACGCTGAGTACGCCGAAGTAGTAAAGGAAGGACACCACGAAATCGTGGGTCTTTCCCACGTCGCTGATCATCTCCGCCACGCCGAAGCGTTTGGAAATGGAGGTGATCGCCACGGGTTCGGACTCCCGGGTGATGTCCAGCAGAAGTTGCCGGCCCCGGGGCAGCCCCGCCACAAATTCCAGCTTGGCCTCGTCGGTGGCCAGATTCGCGTCGAGCATTTGGCGGGGGTATTCGCCGTGTTTCTGGTAATGCTCCAAAAAATACAAAACCATGGTTGGATTGTAGATTTTTTTCCTTGGCTCGGAACCAAACGTGTAGCCATTGTAGTAAGTCCGCAACAGCTCCATTCCGGAGTTTACGTCGTGGCCGTTGGAATCCCGAGCAATTACCTCGAACGCAGACCGGATTTCCGGCTCGGAAAAACCGCATAAATCGTTCATGTCGTCTTCAAGGTAGATATCTTTGGCGATGTTGAACCCTGAAGTAATGTCGGTCATTACGACGGGGGAAACGCCGGTAATGAACATCCGGCGAATACTCCCCTCCCCCGCCGCCTGCTTCAACGATTTAAAAAAAGTCTTCAGCGGCCCCTTTTCGTGAACCAGCCCGATGTACATGTCCTCTTCATGGCGAAGGCCGGACATGACCTCGTTGGCAAAATTGTCGTATTCGTCGATGAACAGATAGAACGGATGGCCGGCGGCCCGGACGTTCCCCAGAAGCCGGATCAGCGAAGCGAGGCCGTTCTCGCCGTACACCCCGGTGACTTCCCCAAGCTCTTTTCGGTAATAGAGGAGAAAATTGTGAATCTGGGCGTGGATGTGCGCGGTCATGGATTCCTTGATATCCGCCACCGTTCCGCTGGGATCCACGCAGGAAAAATCCAGCCCCAGGACCATGTAGCGACCGCGTTCCGGGGTCGGGTTTTTCCCGATGGCCAAATGGCCGAACAGCTCGTCGAACCGGTCCTTCAACGCAACGTCGTAGTAATGGCGCAGGGTGGACAGCCACAGGCTTTTGCCAAACCGGCGGGGCCGGATGAACAACAAGTACTTGCCCGCCTCCTCCACCAACGGAATCCGGTCGGTTCGGTCCTGGTAGAAATAGCCTTCGGTGACGACGGTTTCAAAATGGCTGATGCCGTAGGGGAATTTCAAGGGGGCCTCCGAACCGGGATTGGGTTCTCCGTGTTTGGCATAGAAGAACAACGCCTTCCAAGAATATCATAAATTGGGCGTGAGGAAACCTTGGATTGCTCTCCCACGCCCGGCCGCTTCGTCTTTTCCGGCGGATCGGGCGACCGGAAAGACAGCGTATTGGTCCTCGTCGGATTTTTCGGATCAAACCTGGCTTGACCCAAAACGCGAAAGAGGGATA
>JBKHDD010000151.1:0-11829 GCA_046541515.1 Desulfococcaceae bacterium | reverse complement strand
GCCGGGGCCTCGCCCGCCGGCGCCTCGTCCATGTCCAGAGCGCCCATGTCTTCATCAAGGCCCAGGTCCAGATCGTCCATTTCTCCTTCGGCGGACGGCGCGACCTCCGCTTCGGCGGGAACGTCTTCCTCGTCCATATCCAGATCGAAGGCCAGCTCTTCGGAGTCGGAATCGCCGTCGGCGTCGCTTTCCAGGTCCAGGGCCAGATCGGCCTCTTCCTCGCCGAGCGCCTCGTCGGACGGTTCCTCCTCCAGGGCCAGATCCAGGTCCAGCTCGTCCTCGTCGGAGATCGCCGGGGCCTCGCCCGCCGGCGCCTCGTCCATGTCCAAAGCGCCGATGTCGTCGTCCAGACCCAGGTCCAGATCGTCCATTTCGGCTTCGGCCGACGGCGCGATCTCGGCCTCGGCCGGAGCCCCTTCCTCGTCCAGGTCCAGATCCAGTCCCAATTCGTCGGCGTCGGCGTCCCCGTCCGAATCGCCTTCGAGGTCCATTTCCAGACCGAGGCCCAATTCGTCCGATTCTTCGGAGGGTTCCTCCTCGTCCAGGCCCAGGTCGAGGGACAGTTCGTCGTCCCCGGATTCCGCCGGGGCTTCGCCCAGCGGTTCCGCGTCCATCTCCAGCCCGCCGATCTCCTCGTCCAGCCCAAAGTCCAGGTCTTCCATGTCCCCTTCCGGGGAAGGCGAAACCGCCGCCTCGGCCGATGCGTCTCCCTCTTCCAGATCGAGGTCGAAGGCCAGCTCTTCGGCCTCTCCGACGTCGTCCGGCGTTAGGGCCAGGTCGGCTTCGGCCGCGGCGTCTTGGTCTCCCTCGTCGTCGGGCTGAAAAACCAGATCCAGATCGGTTTCCAGCGCCTCGTCCGCCGCGGGGATGGGCGCGTCGTCGGTCATGTCTTCGTCGGGCGTTAGCGCGAAATCCAAATCGTCCGAAAAGCCGTCGCCATCGATCGTTTCCGCGCCGTCCGCGCTTTCGGCTTCCGGGTCGGGTTCCAGCAACAGTTCCGTGCCGTCCAGGTCGGGCTCCGCCTCGTCCGGCTCCAGCAACAGGGTTTCGCCTTCAATTTCCCCGTCCGCCGAGGAGGGCGACTTTTTCCCAAGCCCCAAATCCAGCTTGTCGATGTCGTTAATGTTGAAGACTTCGGTTGCCGCGTTGATGTCGTCGCCTTCTTCCTCGTCCTCGTCGGGGGTCAGAAGAAGTTCGCCGGAATCCGGAACTTCCCCCACATCTCCGGAGGGCATTTCCAGGTCGTTGATGTTGAAAATTTCGGTGGCGGCGTTCACGTCCTCGTCGTCGGATTCCTCGTCTTCAAAATCCAGCTCCAGCCCCTCGGACAAATCGCCGGAGGCGGTTTCCTCGCCCTCGCCTTCCAGCAACATTTCGTCCAGATCGGACATGTCCAGGGAGTTGTCCAGCCCGGGAACATCTTCTTCCTCGGCGGCTTCGGCCTCCGCCGCGAAATCCGCCCCGTCCATTTCGATCATCTCGTCAATGCCCGAAAGGTCCAGATCGCCGGCGTCGTCGGAATCGAGCGCCTTCTCCAGCTCGGAAAGCTCCCGATCGGTGTCGACCCGGGATTCCACCTCTATGCCGAGGGTTTTGTACATGTCGGAAACGTTGAATTCGAGGGTGCCGTATTTGGAAAACTCGTCGGTTTCGTCGAATTCCACGTCCGACTCGTAGTCTTCCTCTTCGTCCTCCCCGAAATCCGGTTCCAGTTTCATTTCGGCGGCCAGTTCGTCCAGCCCTTTTTCCTCGCCGCCGGCCGGTTCGTCAGTCCCTAGCATTTCGTCGAGTCCGAAGAGGTCGTCCGAACCCTCGCCGCCTTGGCCGCCGGCCTCGTCCATCAGACGATCCAGCTCGTCGAAGTCCCGGTCATTCCCGCCGTCGCCGGAACCGTCGGCGTCGGGACGCAACATCAGCCCGGCGTCCGGATCGTCCAAACCGTCGGAATCTCCCGCCCCGCCGTCATCCGCGGACATCGCCTCGCCGTCGCCGAACAGATCGTCCAGTTCCGAAAAATCCGGTTCCGCCGAGGTCGGGGCAATGGATTCTTCCGGTTCCGCCTCGGGCGGGGCCGGTGGATGGACGACGAACACCTCCTTGCATTTGGCGCAACGCACCTTCGTGCCGTGGGGCTTCAGCAGTTTGTCGTCCAGCTTGAATCGGGCATTGCACTTTTGGCAGGCAATGATCATGGGAATCAATCCAATGGTTTTATAATTTGAGGTGGTATATCCCCGGCAGGCCCCGATAGGATTCCGCGTAGTCCAGGCCGTAGCCCACCAGGAATCCTTCGGATACGCGGTGGCAGGCATAATCCACCGTAACGTCGACCGAACGCCGCTCCTGCTTGTCGATCAGCGCGCAAACCTTCGTGCTGCGGGCGCCGGCCCGTTTCAGGTAGTCGATCAAAAATTGAAGGGTCAGCCCGCTGTCGACGATGTCTTCCACCAGCAGCGCGTCGCGGCCGTGAAGATCAATTTGGGGCTCCATCAGCAGGCGAACGGTTCCGGAGGAAGACACGCCGTCGCCATAGCTGGCGGCCCGAAGGAATTCCACGTGGGCCGGAATGGTCAGTTGGCGAACCAGGTCGGAGAGAAAGATGAAGGCGCCTTTCAGGACGCCAATGAGAACGAGATCGCGGTTCCGGTAATCGTCGGAAATTTTCCGCGCGATTTCGGCCACAAGTCCGTCGATCTCCCGCTTTTGGAGAACCGGTATAAATTCAGGCATAAGCTCTGGGGCGACATCGGTAAACCGCATGAATTAAGGGGCTTCGACCAAAATCAAAAATACAATGCCGCCCCTGGCCTGTCAATGCATTTGATGGTTTACAATCCCGTCTCGGCAAGGGCCTCCACGAGTTGCTTTTGTTTTTCGTCCAGCCGGGCGGGCATGGCGACGTGAATGGTCACGTACAAATCGCCGTTCCCCTCTCCCTTCATGTGGGGGAGGCCGTGGCCCGCCAGCCGCATGCGAGTCTTGTGCCGGGTGCCCGGGGGAATTTTCAGGCTCAGCTCCTTGCCCGCAAGGGTCGGAACGGTCACATTGCCGCCCAGAAGCGCCTCGGTCAGACGGATTTCCCGCACCACGTTCAGATCGTGTCCGTCCACGGAAAAGGTGGAATCGGGCAGGACTTTCGCCTTGATGAACAGGTCGCCGGGGCTGCCGCCCATGGGGCTGGGCTGTCCTTTTCCCGCAAGCCGGATTTTTTTCCCGTGGGTCATGCCCTTGGGAATTTTGACCGAGAGGTTTTCCGATTTGCCTTCGTGGGTAAAGCTGACGGTTTTGGTGGCGCCGGAGGCCACCTCTTTCAAGGTCAGGGGCATTTCGTAGACCAGGTCGGAACCCTTGGCCGCCTGCTGGGGACGCCGCCGCCCGCCGAATCCGGAAGGGCCGCCCCCGAAGGAAAACCGGGTTCCCCCGCCCCGACCGCCGCCAAAGGAAAACGCGCCGCCAAAGCCCAGGTCTTCGAAGATGCTGGAAAAATCGAAGCCCTTGAAAATGTCCTCCTGGGAATACCGCTGCTGAAAATCGGAGGAGCCAAAGGTGTCGTACTGCTTCCGCTTTTCCTTGTCGCTGAGAACCGCGTAGGCTTCGCTAATTTCCTTGAACCGGTCCTCGTCGGCCTTGTTTCCCTTGGTGTGGTCCGGGTGGTATTTCATGGCCAGCTTGCGGTAGGCCTTTTTGATTTGCTCGTCGGTGGCGTTTTTTTCCACGCCGAGAATTTGGTAATAGTCTTTGTTTGACATGCCGACACTCCCATAGAAGTTCCGCTCCCGGAATCGTTTATCCGGGAGCGGACCAAGATTTTTTATTTCGAAAGTTATGATGGCCCCCGATTCCTGTCAAGCGGATTGGCCCCCCAGCCGGTCGACCCGGAGCCGCTGGCGATCGTCGAAAAGCCGGCGAGCCCCCAGCCAGACCGCGCAGATGGTGCCGAAACCGGCGCCGGCGGCCAACAGAAACATGATGAGAATCTGGTATTTCACCGCCTCCAGCGGCAGGGCGCCCGCGAGGATCTGCCCGGTCATCATTCCCGGCAATTTCACGAGACCGACCACGCTCATGGTGTTGATGATGGGGATCATGCCGCTTCGGGCCGCATTTCGACGGACCGCTTCCACCGACTGAGACCAGGAGTGGCCCATCATCAGCCGGGCTTCGATCACCTCCCGTTGTTCCCAGGCCGATTCGGTCAGCCGCTCCATCCCAATGGCCACGCCGCTCATGGTGTTGCCGAGCATCAACCCCAGCAGCGGAATGGCGTATTGGGGTTCGTACCACGGGGTCACGCCAATGATGGCGGTCAGGGCCAGGAAGGTGATGGAAAAGGAACTGATCAGCATGGCGAAGCTGCCAATGCCGAAGCCCCACCAGCCGGCCAGCCCCCGCTTCTGCCGATTGGCCACCTCGAACCCGGCAACCACCAGCATGACCGCCGCAACCAGGGCCATCCATGCGGGGTGGACGTTCTGGAACAGCGCCTCCAGCACAAAGCCGATGAGGCTGAGCTGAAGGGCGGTCCGCAGGCCGGCCACCAAAAGCTGCCCCGCCAGACCCAGCCGCATGGGCAGGGAAATCAGCGCCACGGCGATCACCAGGCCGCCGGCGATGGCGAGATCCCACGGCGTCAGGGAGATAACGTCCATCTATTCCACCCCGTTTCCGGATGGCGCCGCACCGGAGGGACCCGTCGGGGTCGACGCCAGGAATCCCTCTCGGGCGAGTCGCAGGTGTCGGTCGGCCACGCGCCGGATTTGGTCCGGATCATGGCTCACCCAGAGCACCGGGGGCGCGAACATTCGGCGATACTCGGCGATGATCCGCTCCGCCCGCCGCACGTTGTCGCCGTCCAGGTTGGCGGTGGGTTCGTCCAGCAGCAGCGCTTGGGGCCGGACCGCCAACAGCCGAAGCAGCCCCGGCCGCTGGCGCTCCCCGCTGGAAAGGCGGGAAACGGTCCAGCCCATCACTTTCGAATCGAATCCCATCTCGGCCAGCCAGCGTTCATCGGTGGTTTCGAAATGTTCGCCCACCCGTTCGGCCCACCAGCGGCTTTCGGCCGGCAACAGCCCCACCCGACGCCGCCACTGGTGGCCGGGAATCGATTCGGCCGCCACCTCGCCCAGCGCCACCCGGCCGTCGTGGGGGTCCAGATCGGCCACCGCCCGGAGGAAAAGGGATTTTCCCGATCCGGAAGGCCCCGTAATCCCAACACATTCGCCCGCCTTGGCCCGAAGGCGGAACGGACCGTTGCCCTGTATCGTGATCCCCTCGATCCGCAGATCGCCCACCGGCCGGCCTCCATCCTCTTCTCGCAACGACGCGGCGACGATTCCCTGGAATCGCCGCCGCGCCGTGAAGATTCATTCGGTTTTTCGCCCGGAAAGCTACCGAACCATTTCGCCGGGATCGACGCCCTCGTCCAGCACCACGATTTCCACGCGGCGATTCTGCTGCCGTCCGGCCGCCGTGTCGTTGTTGGCCGCCGGATACTGTTCGCCGTAGCCGCGGGCCAGGACGCGCCGGGGATCGATGCCCCGGGCCATGATGGCGCTGCGCACCGAGTCGGCCCGCCGCTGGCTCAGGGACAGGTTGAAGGACTCCCCGCCCGTGCTGTCGGTATGCCCCTCCACGAGAACGGACCGTTCGGGGTTTTCCCGCAAAAATTCGGCGAGCTTGTCGATGCTCCGGGCCGCGCCGGGCATCAGCTCGGCCTTGCCGGTTTCAAAGAGCACGTCGCCCAGGGTCAAAACCAGCCCCCGGTCGGTCTGCTTGGCCGCCAGCTCGCTCAACTGCCGTTTAAGGTCCTCGGCCTCCCGGCGGGCATCCTCGGCCTCTTTTCGGGCGGCCTCCGCCTGGGCTTTCGCGGACTCGGCCTGCTTCCGCGCCGATTCCGCCTGTTGGCGGGCCATTTCGGCTTCGCGCGCCTTTCGTTCGGCTTCCTCGGCCCGCGCCTCGGCTTCCCGGCGGGCCCGCTCCACCTGGGCCTCCCGGGTATCCAGCAGTACCCGCTGCTTTTCGTCCTGCAACTCTTCCAGCCGATTTTCCGCCCGGTTTTGCTCGGCCACGGCCACCGCGTATTCGATCTGTTTTCGGGCCAGATCGGCTTGGCGGTTCATGGCCTCCCGGCTTTCGGCGGTTTCCGCGCGATTCAGCGCCTTTGACGCCTCGTCCAGCTCCACCGGCGCCAACTCGCCCACCCCCTGGGCCTTGGCCTGGGAAAAGGCCATTCGCGCCCGCTCCAGGGCCGGTGTGGGCGTCGGCGCGGAGGCGCAACCGGCCATCCAGACAAGCGCCATCCCGAACAACGCCATTCCCACCCCGAATTCCTCTTTCTTCACGCGCATATCCCCTCCTCCGTTTCGGCGACTATTTTAATTTTTGGGCCCGGTCGATCTCGTCCCGCAGCGTCTGCACGTCCCTCTCCTCGTCGGCCACCCGGTCCTTGGCCCGGTCGGCCTCGGCCTTGGCCTCCGCCAGTCGGGCCTCGGCCATGGCCTCCTCGGCCAGCATCGCGGCCCGCTCCACCTCTTCTTCCTCCGCCGCCTGTTTGGCGGCGAAAAGCTTCTCCTCCGCCCGCTTCAGCTCCAGCGGCGCGTACTCCTCGGCCTTGGCCTGACGGGCCTGCTGAATCATCGTCTCCAGGCTGGCGATCTGCCGGGTAACCGGCCCCATGTCCGGCGAGGCGCATCCCGCGGCCAGAATCGCCAGACCCGCCAGAAAACATTTCCAAAACCATCCGTGATTCCACTGCATCATTCACCCCTCCTGGTTTGGCCCGGGCTTGGCCTCCGGCGACGGCCGCCGGCGAGGGAATCCCGGGAAAATTTTCGCGGTTTCGTTTTGGCGCTCCGAGCGCATAAAGTAAAAAATTAGTGATTTTTTCCCAAAATGCCAGATTCGACTAGTGGAAATCGTCCGGTTTTCGAAGGGTATCCAAGTAGGCCTCCCACTCCATGGGCAACATGCTCTTCTTCCGGGTGTTGCATTCCTTGCAACAGGGGGCCACGTTGCCCCGGGTGGAGCGACCGCCCCGGGCCAGGGGAAGAATATGGTCCATGGTCAACTCCTTTGCCGGGGTCGCCTTCCCGCAGTAATGGCAAACGCCTTTGGCGCATTGGCGCTTCCACCACGGGGACGCCCGGAGTTCCCGGGCTTTGTGGCGCTCCCGCCGAAGAACCGCCTCGTCCGGACCCGGACCGAATCCGTTCATGGGCTTCTCCTTTTCGTCGGGCCGGGACGGACCGCGACGCTCGCGAAAATTCGGGCCAATCGCCTAAAAATCCACGTCGTGCTGAAAGGCCGGGGTCAGGCCCCGATCCCGGAGCCAGCGGTGGATGGCGTCGATGAGGAGCGGGTAAAACCCCGCCGACCCGCCCAGCCCTTTGCGGCCAAAAAAATAGTTGATTTCCAGAAACAGCGGCCGATCGTTTTCGAACAGCAGGTCGAAACCGGCGAGGTTGATTCCCGTCTTCCGGCAAAAATCGGCCACCGTTTTTCGCCCGACGGTCTGGAGCCCGGGCCGTCCGTGAAAGTCGATCCGACCGCCGTCCGCCAGCCCCGCCTTGAATTCCGCCGGGTCGTCCCCCACCCGCCAGTAGGATCGATAGACATTCCCGATCACCGCCACCCGGAGGGTTCGGTTTCCGCCGGGCACCCATCGCTGGAGCAAAAACCCCGGCCGCCCGTCCCGCTCCGTTCGTTCGGCGATCGACACCGCCGTTTCCAGATCGACGGGGCCGTCCAGCCGCAAGACGTTTTCCCCGTCGCCGCCCCGGTCCAGCTTAAAAACGGCCGGAAACCCGCCGGGGGGACGGCATTGACCCCGCCGGCAACGGTTTCGAAAATCAAACGCGGAGGAAAAGGCCATCGTTTCGGGATGGGGCGCGTTTTGGTTCCGAAACAGGCCGGCTTGCCCGACCTTTCCCGGATACCGGAACCGGGCGGCGTAGTTCGGAAAGACGTGGGGGCAAGCCTCCGCGGCCATCCAGTACAGCGGTTCCCGGCATCCCTGGGGAAGAATGACCGCCCCGGCCCGTTCCATGGCCGATCGGTCTTCGGGCCCCGGATCGCGTCCGGCGCACAACCGGTTTTCATTGCCGACGTACATGGGATGGTAGGAAAGGATCATGGAGATAACAACGGCCACCCGATTTACGAGAGGATCGGACCGTTTTTATTCCGGAATTTGCGGAAATTCCGTGAACCATGTCTCGTTTCACGGGCCGGAACGGACGGGAAGGGCGACCGGCGGAGGAAAGGCGGAAGAGGCGGCCCGGGACGAAAGGGCGCCGCAATCCCTACTCGTATCCGAACCGGCGAAGGGCTTTGGTGTCCCGGCTCCAGTTTTTCTGCACCCGGACGAACAGTTTGAGGAAAACCCGCGTGCCCAGCATCCGCTGGACGTCTTCCCGGGCCGCCTCGCCGATCTGGCGGAGCTTTTTGCCGCCCTTGCCGATGACCATGCCCTTCTGGGAATCCCGCTCCACGTGGATGGTGGCGTCGATCCGGATGAGGGACGGATCGCTCTCGTCGAAGGCGTCCACGGTGACGGCGGCGGCGTACGGGATTTCCTGGCCGGTCAGCCGAAAGACCTTTTCCCGCACCATTTCGGCCACGATGAACCGTTCCGGCATGTCGGTAATGGCGTCTTCGGGAAAGTAAGGCGGCCCCTCGGGCAACAACGCCGCCATTTCGTCCAGCAGCACGTCCAGCTGGACGCCGGTTTTGGCGGAGACCGGAACCACCGCCGCGAAATCGTGGGCCGCGCGCCAACGGTCGATCACGGGGAGCACTCGCTCCTTCGCCACGGCGTCCACCTTGTTCAGGGCCAGCACCACCGGCTTTTCCCGGCGCTCCAGCCGCCGGGCCACCAGGGCTTCCGATTCCGGATCGGGATGGGCGAGATCGAGCATGAACAGAATGAGGTCGGCGTCGGACACGGCGCCCAGGGCCACGTCCACCATGCGGACGTTGAGCTCCTTTTCCGCCCGGTGGACGCCGGGCGTGTCCAGAAAGACGAACTGGGTTCCCGGCCGGTGCAGGACGCCCAGCACCCGGTTGCGGGTGGTCTGGGCCTTTTTGGAAGTGATGGAGATTTTCTCGCCCAGCACATGGTTGAGCAGGGTCGATTTTCCCACGTTGGGCGCGCCGAGAATCAGCACAAAACCGGAGCGGAACCCCCCCGTGGGGGACGGCCCGTTTCCGTTCATCCCATCAGCCATGGTCTTCCTCCGACGGTCCCTCCGGATCCGGCGCGGATTCCGCCTGCGGCGGCTCCGCCATTTCCACGATCCGCTCCCACAGCCGATCCCGGCCCTGGCGGGTCTGGGCGGAAAACCGCAGAACTTCCTTTTCGGAGACGCCCAGCACCTCGCCGATTTTGGCGAGTTGCTTGTTCTGCTTGGACCGGGAGAGCTTGTCCGCCTTGGTGGCCACCAGCAGGGCCGGCAGCCGGTGAACGTTGAACCAGTGGATCAGATCGATCTCCTCGGTTCCCGGGGTGCGGCGGATGTCCAGCAACAGCAACACGCCGCGAAGGGGCTCCCGGTCGCCCAGGTAGGTCTCGATCATCGGCCCCCATTTCCGGCGGATCGCTTCCGGCACCTTGGCGTAGCCGTAGCCGGGCAGGTCCACGAAGGTGAACCGCTCGTTGACGTCGAAAAAATTGATGAGCTGGGTCCGGCCCGGCGTCCGGCTGGTCTTCACCAATCGCTTTCGGTTCACCAGAACGTTGATGAGCGAGGACTTCCCCACGTTGGACCGGCCCGCAAAGGCGATCTCCGGCAGACGCGGCGGCGGATAGCCCTTGGGCGCGGCGGCGCTGGTGACGAATTCCGCAGAGAGAATTTTCATGGCCGCCCCCGCCGCGCCATTCAGTTGCGCTCCCGGAGGTAGCGTTCGATCCGGTCCAGCCCCTCGGCGATGTTTTCCATGGAATTGGCGTAGGAAAACCGGATATAGCCTTCGCCGTTTTCGCCGAAATCGATCCCCGGGGTCACGCCCACGTGGGCCTTCTCCAAAATGTCGAATGCGAATCGGTAGGAATCGTTGGAAAACTGCCTGGCGTTGGCGAAGACGTAAAACGCGCCGGTGGGCTCCACGGCGATGCCGAAGCCCATCTCCCGCAGGCGGCGAACCATAAATTTGCGCCGCTCGTTGTAGGTCTCCTTCATCCGGGCGATGTCCTCGTCCGCCTCGGTGAGCGCGGCAAGACCGGCCCGTTGGACCATGGCGTTGGCGGAAATGAAGAAGTTCTGGACAATCTTCTGGAGGGGGCGGATAAACGGCTCGGGGGCGATGAGGTAGCCGAGACGCAGACCGGTCATGGCGTGCAACTTGGAAAAGCCGTTAAAGACGAAGGCGTCGGGGTTGAATTCCAGGATGGAATGCTCCCGGCCTTCGTACACAAGGCCGTGGTAGATTTCGTCGGAAATCACGAAGGGGCCTTCGGGCTTGGCCATCTCTGCGATGGCCTTCATGCGGTCGGGCTCCAGCAGATTTCCGGTGGGATTGCTGGGGGAATTGATGAAAATGGCACGGGTCCGGTCGGTCAGCCGCTCCCGGATCGCCTCGGGCCGGAACTGGAAGGCGTCGGCCTCGTGAACCGGGGCCGAAACCGGAACGCCCTCCGCGTAGCGGATGAAATTGGGATAGCAGGCGTAGCCGGGATCGGAGAGGATCACCTCGTCGCCGGGGTTGAGCAACACCCCGAACAGGGCGAACATCAGCGGCGACGTTCCCGCGCCCACCACCACCTGCCCCGGATCGACCCGAACGCCGTAGGTCCGCCGGTAATAGTCGGCGATGCCCTCCCGCAGTTCGATCATGCCCAGGCTGTGGGTGTAGTGGGTGTGGCCGCCGTCCAGGGCCCGGCAGCAGGCGGCCTTGACGCACGCCGGGGTGTCGAAGTCGGGCTCTCCCACTTCCAGGTGGATCACGTCGATCCCGCTTCGCTCCATCTCACTGGCCCGCTCCAGCACGTCCATCACGATAAAAGAGGTGATGGGTTCCACCCGTCGCGCGATCATGCCGCCTCCATTTTTCCGTTTCGCGTCCGGAGTCTCATCCCGCCGCGAAATCAACCGCCGGAATTTTCCGGAACGGCGACGCGATGGCATCGCCGCTCCGATCCGTATTCTGGCCGGATTCTTTGCGCATTCCGAAGGGAACGGCCCGGGCGGAGATCTCCGCCCGCCCGGCCGGATTCCCCGGGCGACGCCGGGCGCCGTTGGATCGAACCGCCGGCCCCCGGCCCCGCGCCCTCTCAACCGGTTCAGATCACCTTGTTGAGGGGATATTCGATGATGCCCTCCGCGCCCTTTTGGAGCAGCAGCGGAATCAAATCCCGCACCTCGTTGTTGTACACCACCGACTCCACCGAAACCCAGCTGGAATTGTGCAGTTTGGCGATGGTGGGGGCGTTGAGGCTGGGCAACAGGCCGATCACCGCCTCCAGCCGATCCTCGGGCACGTTCATCTTAATCCCCACCATTTTGTCGCCAAGCAACGCGCCCTGGAGCAGCAGCGCGATCTGTTCCACCTTCTTTCGCTTGGCGGGCACGGCCCAGGCGTCGTGGTTGACGATGAGCTGGGTGTTGGTCTGCATCAGCTCGTGGATGATCCGAAGGCCGTGGGCCCGGATGGTGGTCTCGGTCTCGGTGACCTCCACGATGGCGTCGGCCAGGCCGGAGACCACCTTGGCCTCGGTGGCCCCCCAGGAAAATTCCACCTGCACGTCGATGTCGCGCTGGGCGAAATACCGTTTGGTGAATTCCACCAGCTCGGTGGCCACCTTTTTGCCCCGGAGATCTTCCAGGCTTTTCACCG
>JBKHDD010000150.1:0-12022 GCA_046541515.1 Desulfococcaceae bacterium | reverse complement strand
CCGGATCAGGTCCAGCCAGGGCGGATCGTCGTCGTCCTCGGCTTCCCCGCCCGTCTCCCAGTCCCGCAGGTCCCGATCCAGAATGGGATCGAACCCCAGCAGGAGGAACGGTTCGTTGGACGAGGAATCGGAAAGGTCCGGAAGGACGTAGGTCTGAAGCACCGGAGAGGCGTCGGCCACGGCGGGATGGGTCAGGAGGTCGGCAATGATCGCGTCGTCCACCCGGCCGCCGGGCCGGAGGAGAACCTGGTCCGATTGGCCGGCCAGCCGGTCCATGCTGCGGGAAAAGCTGTCCACCGAAGCGTGGACCGCCAGCCGCACGCTGGTGAAGACCGCCGCGCCCAGGGCCACCCCCAGCAGCACCGCCGCGGCCCGGGCGGGATGACGCGCCATCTGGCGCAGGCTGAACCAACGGAACAGCCGGAGAAACGCGATCATGGGGAGTCGACCAGCCGGCCGTCCGCGAGGTTCAGCCGCCGCCCCGCGTAGGGATCGGCCTGGTCGCCGTGGGTGGCCACCAGCAGGGTTCGGCCCCGCTTCCGGTTGAGATCGGCCAGCAGCGCCATCACCGCTTCGCCGTTGCGGCTGTCCAAATTGCCGGTGGGCTCGTCGGCCAGAATCAGGGCGGGGTCGTTGATAAGGGCTCGGGCGATGGCGGTCCGCTGCATTTCGCCGCCGGAAAGCTGATCGGGATGGTGGGAAAGCCGGTCCGCCATGCCCAAATCGTCCAAAAGGCCCCGAGCGCGAGATTCCACCCGGTCGGCGGATTCGCCGGCCAGCAACGCCGGAAGCTTCACGTTTTCCAGCACGGAAAGGGTGGGAAGCAGATTGAAGGACTGAAACACCATGCCGACCGTCTCCCGGCGATACCGGGTCAGCCGTCGGTCGGAGGCGGCGGAGAGATTCACGCCGCCAACGGTCAGGGCGCCGGCGGTGGGGGAATCCAGCCCGGCCAAGAGCGCGAGCAGCGTGCTTTTGCCGGAGCCGCTGCGGCCCTTGAGAACCACCATTTCGCCGGGGCGCACGACAAGGTCCAGTCCGTCCAGACCGACGACGCGGGCGTCGCCCATGGGATAAATGCGGGTGAGGCCGACGGCCTCGATCAGGGGGGCGGAATCGGGAATGGACATGGGAAGGGGGAATCTCCGCCGTTCCGGTGAAACACCGGAACGGCGGAAGGCGGTTTGCCTATTCCATAATGGTGATGGTGATCGCGCGCCGGTTCAGGGCGCGATTTTCCGGAGAGTCGTTGGGAACGGCCGGGCGGGTTTCCCCGTAGCCCGCCAGATCGAACCGATCCGCCGAAATGCCGTGGGTTTGGACCATGAAATCCCGAACCGCCATGGCCCGCTCCTGGGAGAGTTCCATATTGTAGCTCTCGCTGCCCACGCTGTCGGTGTGCCCCTCGATGGTGGCCGTCATGCCGGGATATTCCCGCATGTAGTCGGCCAGATCGGCCAGCCGCTTGTGGTAGAGCTGCTTGACGTTGGTTCCATCGAATTCGAAGTAGACCGTCACCTCCATGGGTTCCGGCGCTTCCTCGACCACCACCACTTCCGGCTCTTCTTCGGCCACCAGGACTTCGGTCTCTTCCGCGCCCCGCTCCATCACGTCGTAGGGTTCGCTTTTCACCTGGCAACCCACGCTGTCCACCCGGACGCCGGCCGGGGTGTTGGGGCATTGATCCTCGTCGTCGCATACGCCGTCGTTATCGGTGTCCTCGCAGGGACCCGGATCCGGCATCGCGCCGCCGATCTGATAGACGATGCCCGCCTGGAAGCTATAGTCGTTGGTGGAATCTTCGAAGCCGTAGTAATAATGGACGTCGCCCCGGACCGCCAGATTTTCCGTCAGGAAGTATTTGACGCCCACGCCGCCGTCCACCACCGGGGTTTCCTCGATTTCCCGCGGCGAAATCGTGTCGTCGTCAAAGGTCATGTAGCCGCCGCCCACGGAAACGTAGGGCACGAACACTCCGTCCGGGTTCAGGTGATACAGAAAATTCAGCCGGGGCATGTGGGAATAGACGTCGTTGTCGCCGCAGCAGACGTCCGCGTCGGTGTGAATGTAGGAAAACAGCAACTCCGCCGCCAGGCTTTTGGTAAAATTGTAGCCAAGGCCCAGGGTGAGCGTCCGGCCCAGGTTCAGCAGGTCGCGGTCGTCGTCGTCCGGGCTGTCGTCAAATTCGTATCCACCGCCCATGGGGCTGAGGGTGAACGCCCCCTGCCGCATCTGGGCGGTGGCGCCGCCTAACAGGGCCGTCGTCAAAAACACGGCCGCAACCACCAGAATTACGCCCAATTTTTTCATCTTCATCTACCTCCTTCAGGTTGAAACACCTCCCCTAATCCGCCCAACCGCGGATGGGGCCTAATCAATCATAACGGTCCTTGGCTTGCAAGGGGAAAATTGCGCGAAACCATCGTTTTTACATCGCCGTTACTTCGGAAAAATGAATCTCTTTTTCGAGAATTTTCGATCAAAAAGACACAACGCGAAAGGCCCGTCCCTCCCTTTCCAAGCATTGGGAAACGCCCGCCCAAAGCGGCGTTCCAAGGAGAAAAACCCGATTTGAGCAAGGGAGACGAACGCCCCGCGAAATCTGAACCGAACGCCAAATTGGACCCCGGGCCCCCAGTCCGCCGCTCACCGGCCGGCGCGCTCTCCTTTCCTGGGAAAACCCAGAAGCGGAAGGCCCCCGGCCACCAGGAAAATGCCAAGGTTGGCGGCCACCTTCCAATGGACCCGGTCCAGCAGCTCTCCGGCCAGATAGGTCGGCATGCCAAACAGGATCGCCACGGCGATGCCCCGGAAGACCGCGTCCGGCGAAAGGACTTTTCGGTACAGGAGCAACAGGGTCGTCGGGAAGGTGGCCGATCGCAGGGTGCCGTAAAAGAGGAAAAGCGTCAGAATGGTGACGCCGGGAATCAGGGCGATGCCGGTCGCCATCAGGGCGGCGGCCAATATCGCCGCCCGGCTGACCCTCAGCAAAGCGGCGCCGTCCGCCCCCGGCCGCAGATAGCGCCGATAGCCGTCCACCGCCGCCAACGATCCGGCGGCGCAGAGGGCGGAATCTCCGGTGGAGGCCAACCCCGACAAGATCATCAACAGAAAAAGCGCCATGCCCCAGGAAGGCAGCAGCGTGCGGATCACCTCCGGCCCCACCTGCTGGGCGGGCAGGAGACCTGCGTGGACGGCCGGCGCCGCGGCGGGCGAACCGGCGGCCAGAAATCCCGGAATGCTCATGCCCAGGGGAACGAGGGCGAAAATCCCCGCCCCCAGCAAATACCCCCGGAAAACCGCGCCCTCCCGAAAGGCGAAGGCCCGTTGCCAGTGCTGCTGGTCCCCCACGGGACCGCTGATCAGCCCGATGGCGACGGTGATCCCGAAGGAATAGGCCACCCGGCCGTCCCAAATGTGCGGAAACCGGCCGCCCGCCCCGGCAAATCCGGCCCGGATCGTTTCCCATCCGCCGGCGGCGTTGGCGGCCATGGGAATCAAGATCGCCATGCCGGCCAGAATGATCCCCATCTGAAGCAAATCGGTGCGGATGGAGGCCCGCAACCCGTCCAGCAACGAGTAGGAGGTGAATCCCGCCGACAGAATCAGCACGCCGACGACATAGTCGAGACCGCCGAAGGTCTCCAGCACCGCCGCGCCGGCGACGAGCTGCACCGCCAGGGAACAGATCTGCAGGGAGAGAAACGTGAACAGATAGGCCAGGTGGCAACGGGAATCCAGTCGGTGGGCCACATATTCCGGCAGGGTGTATCCCCTGGGAAACACCGCGCGGACGCGGCGGGCCAGAAAGGCAAAAAGAACCAGGGCGCCCACGTTGGGCGCGGTAAACCAGAACAATCCCGCCAGCCCTTGCTGATAGGCTTTTTGAGCGGCGATGAACAGGGCCGGCGCCCAGATCCAGGTGGCGGCCGCGCTCATGCCCCCGGTCCAAATCCCCACGTCGCGCCGGGCCACCAAAAACGGCTCCAGGCCGGGGACGCGGCGCACGCCGAAGCCGGTCCCCGCCATGGCCAAGCCAACGACGGCCAGCCAGAACAGGGTCAGGTTCCCCATGCGGAACCGTTTCTCTCCAAGGGAATCGCTCAGCCTCCGACGCTCGAACGATCAAACCGGCCGTGCCGCAAAAAATGAAGAACCTGCGCCAGAACCGGCCGGCGAAACATGGCGAAGGTGTGGGACACCGGCAGGACCAGAAAATCGGTCATCTCCGGAAGGCGGGCCCGTTCCACGGAAACC
Source organism: Desulfococcaceae bacterium (assembly GCA_046541515.1). GTDB lineage: Bacteria > Desulfobacterota > Desulfobacteria > Desulfobacterales > Desulfococcaceae > CAYFVR01. Next base: position 7,765 of record JBKHDD010000150.1, on the reverse strand, counting down.
TTCCCGTCCGAGGGGCCGGGGATGATGCGTCCGAAGATCGGGTTGAGACAGCGATTCCCCGAGATTACCCCCACCTCCGCCCGAATCGGACCCAGCCGGTTGGGAAGGGAATCGGGACCGGCGCCCAATTGCAACCCCGCCGGCCCGTTCCACCAGCGGAACAGGGCAAGGCGTTGGAGCCGATCCACCAACTCGCTGCCGCGATTGGGCGGCGCGAGCATCACGACCCGGCTTCCCGGGGGCAAGTCTCGGTCCTGCAAAAACCGACGCAGCAAAATGCCGCCCATGGAGTGGGTGACGAAGTGAAGGGGACGGTCGCTCAGCAGTTCCTCCAGGCGGGGTCCGATCCGGCGAGCGACCAGGGATTCAACGGAAAACTTCCGGGACGGATAGCCCAAATTGGCGACCCGGAACCCGTGATGGCACAGATAGGCGTGCACCGGCGTCATGGAAAGCCAAGTCCGGCCCAATCCGTGAAGCAGCACGACATCGGGAGCGTTTTTGGAAGAGGCGCCGGAACTGGACCCATCGCCCGATCTCCCCTGGCCGCGGCCCTCATTCTTCATGGGGTTCGTCCTTCCGGACGTCCGGCGGGGCGGTTAGCCTTCGGGTGTCCCAGTCCCCCCGCTCGCGGTAGGCCCCCTCCCGGATGTTGCAACCCGGATCGGGGCAGACCGGACAATCGTCGGACGCGCACGGGTCCATGTGCACCAGCACCTCCACCATCCCGCCGAAATGTTTCCGAATCCGGTCGGCCAGGATTTCGCTTTCGGCGTGGGCCTTGTGCAAGGGCATATTTCGATGAAGAATGAGGTGCAAATCCACGAAAACCATCCGTCCGGCATGCCAGGCCCGAAGCTGATGCACGTCGATCCAGGCGGGCCGCCGAAATCTGGCGATCCGTTCGGTGATTTCCGATAGTAGCGCCGGGTCGGAGGCGTCCATCAGCCGATCCACCGCCTGTCTCACCAGCCCGACCCCGGAAAAAACGATATTCAGCCCCACGAGGATGGCCAAGGCCCCGTCCAGCCAGTACCAGCCGGTCCAGCGCACGGCCAACAGGCCGACCAACACCCCGGCGGAGGTGTAAACGTCGGTCAACACATGCTTCCCGTCGGCCTCCAGCACCAGGGAGCGGGTCCGGCGTCCCGCGCGAATCAGGGCCAGCCCCAGCAGAAGGTTGACCAGGCTGGTCCCCGCCAGCACCGGCAGGCCCAGATCCAGCCGGGGCAGCGGACGGGGGTTCATCAGGCCGTCCACCCCGACCCGAAAAATGCCCGCCGCGGCCAGCAGAATCAGCGCCCCCTCGAATCCGGCGGAAAAGTATTCGATTTTCCCGTGACCGTAGGGATGGTCCTCGTCCGGCGGCTTGGCCGCAAGCAAAATGGAACCCATGGCGAAGGCGGCCGCCACCACGTTGATGATCGACTCCACCGCGTCCGAAAAAACGGCGGAAGAGCCGGTGATCCGGTAGACGTAAAACTTGGCGGCCATCAAAACCACGGCCGCCGCCAGGGACAGGCCGATGGCCCGTATCTGAAGGCGATTTATGGCCTTGGCGTTTCGCCCGTTCTGGGCCGGACCGGGTCCACTCACGGCAAGGGGCTCCGGATCGGCGAAGGGCCGAGGCCGCCGATCGGATCTTTGCCGACCCGCGCGGGTCCATGTTGATAATTTGGCAATCGCATGGTGAAAAATTTCAAGGCGACGGCGCCCGGCACGGAGTGTCCATTCGGCGAAGCCCCGGGGGTTCTCGCCGGATCGTATCGCGACGCCACTTCACGGGAATTTTCCCACTTCGCACGGGAGACCAGTTATGGAGACGATATCGATCAAAGATATCATCGTTCCGTTGCGGGCATCCGCCACCGCGGGGAAAAATGCCACCCTGCTGGAGGCGGCGCGGGCGCCGGAGAAGGCCCAGTAGAATTTCGACCATATCCGCTATCGTCGCCGCGCCATTTGGGTCCTGGACGAATCGGATTCGGGCGAGGCGGCGGGGAAAAACCAGCCAGCTCGGCGCCCTGCGCGCCCCGGAGCCCAAATACGAAGAAATGCTGGACGATCAGCGTCTCTCCGGTTTCGGCTTCACCCCGCCATTCATGGAATCCATCATGGAGCCATACCGGCTTGCTGAACGAGCCCATGGGCGACATCTGCCGAAAGACCGCACAAGCCAAGGTTGGGGATTTCGTGAAATGGCTTTCCCAGGGCGAATGCGTGGAGGAGAACGCCAACATCAACAAGGCGATCCACCGGTTTGTTCTGGGGAACCATCCGTCGCCGCCGGCGACCCGGAATTGAAAAATCGTCGGCGCGCTACGCCCCGCCGTGGTGTTCCATAGCATGAGTGAAGGCGAGATTTAAAGCGGATTTTTCTCGAAATCCATCCTTGGGCATCGGCTATCGCCGTTTTAGACGCCGGCCTATGCTCCACCGGATGAGGTGACGGAGAAAAAATCCGGGCGCCGCCGCCAATAGCCAGACCAGCGCCCAGGGCGCCTGCCCCCGCAACAAATCCACCACGCCCGCCCGGCAGGAAACCGCCGCCACCGCGGCCGCGACCCAACGCGCCCCGAACAGGGACCACCGAACGGTCCGACGAAAGCGGCGGACCGCGGCCACGGAACGCGCCATTCCCTCCAAATGGGCCCGGCACAGGTCGGGCCGCGCCAGCGCCTCCGGCGAGGCCCACACCACGCAGTCCGCGTCCCTCTGAACGATCGTCCGCAACAGCGGGCCGTCCGTTTCCTCGGGCGGCCGGGTTTCGAGAACCCAGCTCTCTCCGACGTACAGATCGACCATCATTCGGCCGACCTCCCGCAGGTTCAAGGACTACCGCCGGCCCGGAATTTTGCGCCGCCCGGAAACCCCGCCGAAAAATATCTTCACGATTCCGATCAGGTTGCCCCACAATTCCAGGGCGGTGGCCACGCTGCGCTCATGGATTTCGTGGATCATCTGTCGTTCGCCCGCGGCGTAGCGGGGCTGGATGCGGGTGACCATGTCGCCGTCGATCTGGATGATGGTCTGCATGGCGATTTCCTCCAGCCCCATCTCCCAGATTTTTCGGATTTGAACCTTCTCGCCCGGTTCCAGCGGCAAATCCAGCCGCTGGTCTTCAATCTCGGAATGGGAGGCGTCGTTGTCCCATTCTTCCACCCCCCGATGCTTCAGATTGTTGAGCAGCCCCTTGATTTCGTCGGACATCCGCTGAATCCGGAACAGCAGCACCCGATCCACCGCCTCGGTTTCGTTCAGCTCCCGGCGTTCGGATTCCTTGTCAAACGCCGCGAGGGCCTCCCCCGCGCGGACCCGTATCTGGTTGAAGGCTTGGAAGCTGCCGCGACCGCCCCCGCCCCGGTCCACCGGATAGCCCATTCGCTTCAGCCGGGCGGCGTAGTTGTCGGCGATCTCGATAAGGGCATGACGGGGTTTGGGCATTTTCCGGCCGGTCATGCAGGGCTTGATGATGGTGTCCACCTCCAGGTGGGTCAGCTCGTGGAGGAGGTTGCGCATCCGGTCGGCAAGGTCGGCCATGGATCAGCTCTCCAGATTGGCGTTGACGAGGTTCAAAAGCCGCTCGATGGCGGCGATGTTTTTCTGGATGATCTCGTGGCCCTCCTGCTCCCGCCGGGCGTGAAACTCCCGCAGCGCCTGATAGTTCCCGGTCACGAACTCCTCGTTGAAGACGGTCTTGATGTCGCCCTGAAGCAGGTCGATCTTGGTGAGGATCACCTTGGGATCGGCCGCGTAATCCAGGTCCGGCGAGCGGAACGCGCCCCCTTCCCCGCCGCCGGCGTCCACCTGCCCCACCGCGGTAATGATTTCCAGCGTCGCCAGATTCTCAATCGCTTCCCGAATGCGGCTCTTCAGCTCTTTCATGGACATGGCGAATACTCCTTTTCGAATTTCCGGCTCCCGGCCGAAGCTGGACCGGATCGCGAAAGCAGGGGATCAAAATGCGGAAAAAGCGCCGGCGATTCCGGTCCCGGCGAATTCGCCGGTCCAGGGAAAAATGGCCAGCCCGTTGTTGACCAGAAGCGATTCCACGGTCCGCTGGCCCACCTGAAAATGCTCGGAGGCGTCCTCGATGGCGGTCTCCGAATAATCCTCGTCCAAAAATTCCCGAAGCGCGGAGAGGGGACAAAGGAATTCCGCCGCGAAAGCCCGCTGGTACTTTTGGCGGGCGGTGCCGAGATCGGTGCCGCCTAGCCACTGTCCGTCTTCCGCTTCTCTGGAAACGTAGTCCCCCAAAAAGCGCGCCAACTCAAACCGTTGCGCGACCGGGCGACGTTTCCGAAGAACGAAGCGAATCCGGTCCGGCGACTCCCGCACCCCCAATCCAGCTTCACGCCTTCCTGGGGAATGCCATCTTTCCAGCTCGTCGAGTCGCAGACCCAGCAGGTCGCAAAGCCGAGAGGTGGAAACCGGCTCGCCATTTTGGCCAATCTCCGCCCGGACCTGATTCGCGGCCGCAACGGCGCGCCGCCAGGGAGGATCGGCGGGAGAAACGGCTTCCGGGTTGAACGGCCCGATTCCCGGGGTCCCTTCCAGACCGGGCACCTGCAAGATATCCTCGATGGCGGGAACCGGAGAAGCATCGGAATCTGGTTTGAAAACCGGCGCAAGCTCGGAAAAAGCGCCCGGCCCCATCCGTTCGGCCAGGGCGAGCGCTTCCCGCACCACCGCCTCCGGACAGGCGCCCGGATCGAATCCCATTTCCGCCTCGATGTTCCCATATGCGGCCCGATCGGGGTCGCGGCTTTCCTCCCGAACCAATTCCCACAGACCCCGCAAAACCCTATCCGGCAGGTCCACCGCGGACAAGCGGCTCAGCACCGCATCAATGAAGCGCTCCGCTTGGCTCCGGAATCGATCCTGGGGAATGGCGAGGGGATTGTCCAAGCCATCGAGATAAAGAACCGACTGCCCGCCGTCGATGGCGGAGGACGGAGACGCCCATGCCTGCATCGACTCCCCGTCCGTCGCAAAACGGACTCGCGGCCACACATAGCCCTCGTTGGCCGCGCCCAGCTCATGGGACAGCCGCCAATCCACGGAAGGCGGGCGCGCCGGCAACGGTTCCCGGTTCAACCGCCACCAGGAAGCCGCCAGCCAAAAAGCCGGCGGATAGGCGGAAACCAGGACCGAATCCCAAATGGTCCGGGACCAGAGATCCTCGTTGCGGGCGAGATTGACGCCCCCGGCCATCAGCGAAAAGTCGCACAGGGTCTGGGCGAACTCCGGCGAGCCGCTTTCGCCGGCGCGCCAGGAGCATTGGAATTCAATATCGGCCATCCTTGCCGTTCCCAATCTTCCCGGATATCCCGTTCCCGGAGAATATCCACTCGCAAGGGGTCCGAGGCCGGCATGGGATATCCATGATACATTCCGGTTTCGGGATTCTCCAATTGGGCTTCCAGTGGAATTCCCCGGTCGCTCACCGCCCACAGGTTCCGGGGCCACCGTCCTTGGGTCCGTTCACTGGCCATTCCTCTGCGCAATCCGGATTGAAGAAGGCCGAGCGCCTCTCGACGGGAAAAAATTTCCGCGGAATCGCAAAACGACTTTCCCGGCCGCGGCCAACTCGGAGGATTCGGATCGAAATCGCCAGGGTTTCGTTTGTGCTCTGGATTCCCGCCGTATCCCGCAGCCGAAGCGAGGTCCGAGAAAAAGTCTCGTTCCTCGGAAACCCGTTTCCGGAGTTTTCTTTCGGGATTGAATCGATCATACCGTCGTTGCATGGTTCAGGCCCACGACCTTTTCGGAAACTCGGCTCCCCGCGGATATTGAAGACCGGCGGCTTTCTCCCTACAAATTCTCAATTTCCACCGGGTCGATGTCGTCGGCGGGGGCGAAGTGGAAGACACGGCCGTAGAAGTAGAGTTCGGCCTCCAGGGTGCGGCGGATGTTTTCGGAGCGGCGGAAGCCGTGCTGCTCGCCGGGAAAGGCCAGATAGGCCACGGGAATGCCTTTCTCGCGAAGGGCGTCCACCATTTTCTCGGCCTGATTGGGCGGAACGATGGCGTCCTCCAGCCCCTGGAAGAAAATCACCGGGCAGGACAGCCCCGCCGCGGCGTGGATGGGCGACCGTTCCACGTACCGCTCCCGCCGCTCGGGGTAGGGGCCGACGAGCCCGTCGAGATACCGGGATTCGAATTTGTGGGTGTCCTGGGCCAGGGCCTCCAGATCGCTGACGCCGAAATAGCTGGCGCCGGCCTTGAACGTGTCCCGAAAGGCCAGCAGGGCCAGAGTGGTGAAGCCGCCCGCGCTGCCGCCGCGAACCATCAGCCGGTCCGGATCGGCCCGGCCGGCCTCCACAAGGAATTTCGCCCCGGCCTCGCAATCGTCCAGATCGACCACGCCCCACTGGCCGCGCAGCCGTTCCCGATAGGCCCGGCCGTAGCCGGTGCTGCCGCCGTAATCCACGTCCAGCACGCCGATTCCCCGGCTGGTCCAGAACTGGATGGACAGGCTCAACGCGGTGGAGGCCGAGGCGGTGGGACCGCCGTGACTGATCACCAGCAACGGCGGTTTTTCGCCCTCTGGCCCGGCGAAATCGATGTTGGCCGGCGGATAGAAAAAGCCGAAGGCGGTCCGATCTCCGGCGGTGGGAAATTCCAGCGGTTCCGGCGCGGACAGATAGCCGCCGTCCACAATGTGGCTGAAGGATCGCCGAAGGACCGATATCTGGCCGCTTTGAAGCTCCAGCCGCACCGCGGACGCCGGTTCCGTGGGCGAGGCGCCGACGAAAACCAAGTCTTCGCCCCGGGTTCGCAAGCCGCCGATTTGGGTGTAGGGCGTCCGAAGCGGCGTCAGCTCGCCGGACTCCGGGTTCAAAATGGCCAGCCGCCAGAATCCCTCCCGCTTGTGGGTGCAGGCGATACGGCCGTCGGGGAGAAAATCGTAGGTGGATTGGCCGAAGACCCAATGGGGAACGCCGAACTCCGCCTCCATTTCCAGGAGCGGCTGGACCTCTCCGTCCACGAACCGATACAGGTTCCACCAGCCGGTGGGATCGGTGACAAAATGAAGCACGCCGTCCGGCGACCAGACCGGCAGGCAGGCGGCTTCCTCGCCGCCGCCGGCGATCCGAGTCCCCTCTCCCGCCGCTCCGGATTCGTCCAGAGGGGCCATCCACAACTCGGCGCAATCCCAGGGCATGTGGGGATGATTCCAGGCGAGCCAGACCAGCCGGTCTCCCTCGGGCGACAGTCGGGGGGCGGCGTAAAAATCGTTTCCGGAGATCAGGCGGGCCACCTCGCCGGAGGACAAATCCACCGCCGCGATGGTGTTGCGCGGCTCCTTGGCGTCCCCGCCGTGGTCCTCGCAGACGCAGATCAGACGATTGCGTTTGCGGTCCATCGCCGCGTCGGCGAACCGAAGCGGACCTTGGGCGGTGAGGGCCTCCGGAGATTCTCCCGGCACGAGCCGATACAGCCGCTGGTCGTCGAAATGGGAAAAATAGGCCGTGCCGTCCACGACCAAATAGGCGCCGCCGCCGTACTCGTGAACCCGGGTGCGGGCATTCCAGGGCGGCGGCACGAGGTCTTCGGTCTCCAACGCGGGCAGGTGGTGAACCATGGCGTGGCGGCCGCCCTCTTCCGGCCGCATTTCCAGCCAGTAAATGTCGTCGCCGTCAATCTGAATATTCGAGAGGCCCACCGTATGGGACACGATCAGGTCGGCGGTGATCGGGGAGGTCCAAGTGCCGTAGGGCGCGATTTGCTTGCCGTTCATGGCCGTCTCCTTTCGATTCCGG
>JBKHDD010000149.1:0-12143 GCA_046541515.1 Desulfococcaceae bacterium | reverse complement strand
TGCGGCTGGAGGTGGCCCGGGGCTGCACCCGGGGCTGCCGGTTCTGCCAGGCCGGCATGATCTATCGCCCGGTGCGGGAGCGGTCGCCGGAAACCCTGCTGGCCCAGGCCGAGCGGGCCCTGGCCGCCACCGGCTACGAGGACATCTCCCTTCTCTCCCTCAGCACGGGCGATTACGCCAACATCGCCTGGCTGATGAGCGAACTCATGGGCCGCTGCGCCGCCGACCACGTGGCCGTCTCCCTGCCCTCCCTGCGGGCGGGCACGCTGACGCCGGAGCTGATGAACCTGATCAAGCGGGTCCGGAAAACCGGCTTCACCATCGCGCCGGAGGCCGGCAGCCAGCGGCTGCGGGACGTGATCAACAAGAACATCGCCGAAGACGACATCGTGGCCACGGTGACCGACGCCTTCGCCGCCGGCTGGCAGACCATCAAGCTCTATTTCATGATCGGCCTGCCCACCGAGACCCAGGAAGACCTGGACGCCATCGTGGCGCTCGCCGATCGGCTTCGGAATCTGCGCGGCCCCAAGGGGAAGCGGGCCAAAATTCACGTCAGCGTGGGCGCCTTCATCCCCAAGCCCCACACGCCGTTTCAGTGGTGTCCCCAGCTTTCCCTTGCCGAATCCAAGGCGCGGATCGAGGAGATGAAGGCCCGGCTGTCCAAACCCGGCGTCCAGTTCAAATGGCAGTCGCCCAAGGTCAGCTTTTTGGAAGGCGTCTTTTCCCGGGGGGACCGGCGGCTGGCGCCGCTGCTGGAAACCGCCTGGCGACTGGGGTGCCGATTGGACGGCTGGAGCGACCGGTTCCGCTTTGATTTGTGGGAAGAAGCCTTCGAGGCGACGGGAATCGATCCCGCCTTTTTCATCGCCCGGACCCGGGAGGCCGGCGAACCGCTGCCCTGGGACCACATCGACATGGGCGTGGGCCGGGACTTCCTGCTCGCCGAATGGGAAAACGCCCTGGCCGCCGCCCCCACCCCGGACTGCCGGGACGGGAAATGCGCCAAATGCGGCGTTTGCGATTTCAAGACGTTGCAACCGGTGGTCCACGAAAAACGAAAACCCGCCGCGCTTCCCCCCGTGATCCGCGCCGGCGAAGGCGGCGAGGCGACCCTGGAGCTGCGGTTCGCCAAGGAAGGTCCGGCCCGGTTCCTCGGCCACCTGGAAATGGTCGGCGTCTTCATCCGGGCGATCCGGCGGGCGGGGATCCCCGTGGCCTATTCCGGCGGCTTTCATCCCATGCCGAAAATCTCCTTCCGAGACCCGTTGCCCATCGGCATGGAGAGCCTGGACGAGCGGGCCTACCTGACCGTCACGGGGGTGGTTCAACCCGACAAAGTGGCCGAAGCGCTCGACCGGGAGCTGCCGGACGGGCTCCGGGTGACCGGCGGCAATCCCGCCCCGCCCAAAAAAGGGCGAAAACCGACGGAAGAAGCCCGCTACACCGTGCGAATCCGTTCTGGTATTTTCGACCCAAAGCGTTTACAATTTTTCCGCGACGCGGGGACGATGCCGCTGGAGCGGACCAACAAAAAGGGAAAAACCCGCCGGATCGACCTGAAATCGGCCGTTATCGCCATCGAACCGGCCGGGGACCGGGAAATCCATCTCACCCTGGCCAACCGCCCCGGCGAAACCGTGCGGCCGGCCGAGGTGCTCGTCGAAATCTTCGGGCTGGACGACGCGACCATCCGGACGGCGCGGGTGGTGAAGCGATAGTCGGCGCAATCCGGGGGGACGGGCCGATGGCCCACGGATGATTTCGCCGCCGGAACCGGTTCCCGGTTCTCCCCTGGCCCGGCCCCGCGCGCTGGCCCCTTTCAATCCCGATGCCCAATCCCGTTCCCCCCAGAAAGGCGGGTCATGAAGAGCAAGCTGGTGATCAACGTCTGCGAGCAGGAGACCCGGGTGGCGCTCCTGGAAGACGGCACCATCGCGGAGCTTTACATCGAACGTCAGGACGAATCGGACGTCGCCGGAAACATCTACAAGGGCCGGGTGCAGCGGGTGCTGCCCGGCATGCAGGCCGCCTTCGTGGACATCGGCATGCGGCAGGCCGCCTTCATCTACGTGGACGACGTCATCGGTCGGGACCCCGATCATCTGGCCGAGTTCGCGGCCATGGCGGAAGAGGCCCAGGAGCAAAGCCTGGAAAACGAGGCCCCGCCGCAGCGGCCGCCCATCGAGGAGCTGATCCGGGAGGGCCAGGAAATCATGGTTCAGGTGGCCAAATCGCCCATCGGGACCAAGGGGGCCCGGGTCACCTCCTACATTTCCCTGCCGGGCCGGTTTCTGGTCCTGATGCCCGCCTCCCGTCACGTGGGCGTCTCCCGCCGGATCGAGGACGAGACCGAACGGACGCGCCTGCGGGAAATGGTGAGCGCGCTTCGGGACGAAGAAACCGGCTACATCGTCCGCACCGCGGCGGAAGGAATCGAAGATGCGAAAATCACCAAGGAGATGGTCTTTCTGACCAATCTTTGGGAGACCATCCGGAAACGGTTTCCGGCCGCCCCGGTCCCCGCCCTGCTCCACCAGGAGCTGACGGTGAGCCTGCGGGCGGTGCGCGACCTGCTGACCTACGAGGCCGACCAGGTGGTGGTGGACGGCGCGGACACCTACCGATCGATTCTTTCCTTCCTGGAAACCTTCATGCCGGCCATGAAGGAATCGGTGGAACGCTACGAGGGCCGGGAGCCGATTTTCGACGCCTACAACCTGGAAGGCGACATCTCCCGGGCCCTGAAGCGGAAGGTCTGGCTCAAATCGGGCGGCTACATCGTCATCGAGCACACCGAGGCGCTGGTGGCCATCGACGTGAACACCGGTCGCTACGTGGGCAAGCACAACCTGGAGGAGACGATCCTCAAGACCAACCTGGAGGCGGTCAAGGAAATCGCCTACCAGATCCGGCTGCGGGACATCGGCGGCATCATCATCATCGATTTCATTGACATGCAACGCAAAAGCAACCAGGAAAAGGTCTTCAACGCCCTGCGGGAGGCGGTCCGTCGGGACCGCAGCAAGACCCACATTCTGCCCATGTCCGACATGGGCCTCATCCAGATGACCCGGAAGCGGGTGCGCAAGCCGCTGAAGCGGATGCTGTGCGAGCCCTGCTTCTACTGCGAGGGCGAGGGCTACCTCATGTCGGGGCGATCCATCTGTTACAGCATTTATCGGGAGGTGATGCGCGACACCCAGGACGTGCCCGGCCGAAAGGTGACCATCCGGGTCAATCCCGACATCGCCGAGCTGCTGCACGGCGAGGAAAACGGCCTGATTCTGTCGCTGGAACGGATCACGGGAAAGCAGATCGTGGTCTATCCCAACCCCGATTATCATTTGGAGGAATTCGATCTTTTTGAAACGCTCACAAGCGGTTAAGGCTTGACGCTCCCGCCGGCTTGTGATTAAATTGGTCGCTTGCGCATACCCATTTTTTATGAAACCAAAATCATCCACAACCCCCAAAAAGGAGAACAATCATGAAGCGCACCTATCAGCCGAGCCGAATCAAACGGGCGAGGACCCACGGCTTTCGGAAGCGAATGTCCACGAAACAGGGTCGGCGGATCATCAAGAATCGGCGGGCTCGCGGCCGCAAACGGCTTTCCGCCTGAAACACGCGGGTGTCGCGTCCGGCGGCGCGCCCTCTTCCGGGGATGCCGCCGGCGGCGCAAAACGCCGACGGTTCACTTTCACCAAAGACGATCGGATTCGCAAACGTCCGGAATACTTGCGGCTTTCCCGCACGGGACGGCGGGTTTCGAACCGGTACTTCATCGCCAACTACGGCCCCGGAGAAACGGGGCGCCACCGGCTGGGCGTAACCGTCACCCGCAAGGTCGGGAAGGCGGTGGTCCGAAACCGGATCAAACGGCTTACGCGGGAATGCTTCCGGCTCCACCGGGACCGCATCTCCGGCGTCCGGGACATCAACATCATTGCCAAACCTCAGGCCGCGCAACTTTCCAGCCAAGCGTTTTTTTCAAACCTGCTGGCACTGTTCGATCGGATTCCCCGCGATGGCGAGTAAGCATGCCCTGATGTTTCTGATCCGGGCCTATCAGATCGGGATTTCCCCGCTGATCGGCCCCTCCTGCCGTTTTTACCCGTCCTGCTCCGAATACGCGATTCAGGCCATTCGCCGCCATGGCGCCGGCCGCGGCGCCCGGCTGACCGTCGGGCGCCTGCTCCGATGCCATCCCTTTCATCCCGGAGGGTACGACCCCGTTCCCTGAGGCGGCATCCCCGCGCGTTGTCTCCGCCCCGGATATCGAGCCAAATTTCGATCCGGATGCCGACGTTTCGAAGCGCCCGTCCCATGAGCCAGCCGCCCGTGACCCGATCGACACCCCGTTTCAAGGCCGCTTAGGAGAAATTGATGGAACAAGCCCGATTGCTGATCGCCATTGCGCTGTCCTTCCTTGTGTTTTTAATTTGGAATGTATTCTTCGTCGACCAGGAAGCCCTTCAGCCGCGCCGGCCGCCCGCGGACGCCACCGCACCGTCGTCGCCGTCGGAGACCCCTTCGACATCCGAGGCGGATTCGCGGGCGCCGGCTTCCCAGCCCCCGTCTCAAGAAGCGGAGGCGGTCTCCGCCGACCAGCCCCCGGCCATTCCCCCCCCGACCGATCGCCCCCCCCGGACCATCACCGTTGAAAACGCCTTTTATCGCGTGCGACTGTCCGAACGCGGCGGAGCGGTGGAGGAGATTGTTCTGAAAGACTACCGGGAGACGGTTTCCGAGGACGCGCCCCTCAAGGCGCTGCTGGATGAAGGTCTCGAGGGCGGCACCGTAATTTCCGGCTTCACCGGCGCCGGCGTGCCCGTTCCCCGGGACGTGCGCTTCGCCACCGACGCCGAAAGCGACGAATGGCGGGTGGAAGACGGCGAACGCCGCGTCGCCTTTGCCTGGCGCGCCGCCACCGGCGTGGTGTTGGAAAAGGTGTACGTTTTCCGGCCCGACACCTACCTGATCGGCCTGGAAACCCGCGTGATCAACGGGACCGGAGAAACGCTCCGGGGCAGCCAGACCCTTTCCCTGTTCAACCGCCTGCCCGGGGCCACCGCCCGATTCGGTTTCGAAGGGCCCAGCGCCCTGGTCGACAATTCTCTGGAACAGGTGCAGGCCAAGGACATCGAGGACAAGGACACCTATGCCGGGGAAATCGGCTGGCTCGCGCTGGAAAGCCGCTACTTCATGACCAGCGCCGTTCCCGCAAACAGTCCGGCCGGCCGGGTCCATTTGGCCGTTTCGCCCGACGAGGTGCTGGAAAACCGCTTCATCAGTCCCGAGGAGACCGTGGCGCCCGGCGAAACCAAAACTCAGCGGTACGACCTGTTTTTCGGCCCCAAAAGCGTTTCCCTGTTGCGGAGCTACGACAACGGCCTCGCCCGCGCCATCGACTTCGGCTGGTTCGACTTTCTGGCCAAGCCCATCCTCTGGATCATGAACCAAATCTACAAGGCGATCCCGAACTACGGCGTCGCCATCATCATTCTCACGATCTTCATCAAAATCCTGCTTTGGCCCCTGGGCAACAAAAGCTACAAATCCATGGCGGAGATGAAAAAGCTTCAACCGCTTATGGCCGAAATCCGGGAGAAGTACAAAGACGACAAGCAGAAGATGAACGAAGAGCTGATGGGGCTCTATCGCATCTACAAAGTCAATCCGGTGGGCGGCTGCCTGCCCATGATTCTTCAGATCCCGGTGTTTTTCGCCTTTTACCGCATGCTGTACGAGGCCATCGAACTGCGCCACGCCCCCTTCGTGGGCTGGATTCGCGACCTCTCCGCCCCGGATCGGCTGTTCCGTTTCGACTTCGCCATTCCGCTGATGGAGCCGCCCTACGGCATTCCGGTGCTGACCATCGTGATGGGCGCCACCATGTTTCTTCAGCAGAAGATGTCTCCGCCTCCCGGCGACCCCAGCCAGGCCAAGGTGATGATGTTCATGCCCATCATGTTCACCGTCATCTTCATCAATTTCTCTTCCGGACTTGTGCTGTACTGGCTGGTCAACAACGTTCTTTCCATTGGACAGCAGTACTACGTCACCAAGAAAGCCGCATGATGGAGGTCATTCATGCCATCTTGTAAGGAATTCGAAGCCAAGGCCGTGGATCGGGCGGTGGAAAAGGCCGCCGCGGCCTTGAACATTCCCAAGGACAAGCTGAAATATAATGTGATTTCCTACGGTTCTTCCGGCATTTTCGGGCTGGTGGGCGCCAAGAAGGCGAAAATCAGCGTCATGCTGCCCGAAAAGGACGGCAAGGGCCGAAACCGGAACCGCGGGAAGACCCCCTTGGGCCGCGGGATGGAGACGTCCGCCTCCGAAACCGTCTCGTCGATTCTGCGGGAAACCTTTGGCGACGACGCGATGGACGAAAAGCCGGAAGGCGAAAGCGCCGGAACGCCCATGGGCGAACCCGAAACCGATCGGCCGGAAGAAGAGAAAGAATGGGCCGAAGCCGAGTCTCCGGACGAGGACGCCGAAGAATCCGTCGAGGAAGAATCTTCGGACACCGAGGATGCCGACGAAGGGCCCGAGGCGGCCGAAATTTCACCCGAAGTGCTGGCGGAGGCCACCGACCGCGGGCGCGAGGCGTTGGAACGGATCATCGACCTGATCAGCGGCGAGGCCGAGATTTCGGTGGTTTCCGAAAACGGCGGCATTCGGTACAATGTGGCCGGCGGCAACGCCGGCGTCCTGATCGGCAAGCGGGGACAGACCCTGGAAGCCATCCAGTATCTGGTGGAAAAAATCGTCAACAAGCAGGCCGAGGGCCGGGTCCGCGTTCAGGTGGACGTGGAAGGCTACCTGGACAACCGCAAGGCCAACCTGGAAGAGCTGGCCCGAAAGCTGGCCGACAAAACCCGGAAAAGCGGAAAGCCTTCGTCCCTGGGGCACATGAGCGCCCATGACCGGCGGATCGTTCATCTGGCGCTGAAGGACGACGCCGACGTTCGCACCCAAAGCGTGGGCGAAGGCTTTTACCGGAAGCTGGTGATTTTCCCCAATCGCAAACGGCGCGGCCGCGGCAAATAGCCCGAAGTCCCCCCCTTTCGAAATGATTTAAGGCGAGCGGCTTCGGCCCTCGCCTTTTTCTGTTTTGGAGAAGCCCATGCAGACCGACACCATTGCCGCCATCTCCACGCCGCCCGGCGGCGGCGGAATCGGCATCATCCGCGTTTCCGGACCGGAGGCCGTGACTGCGGCGTCGGTTCTCTTCCGACGTTCCGGAGACGCCGGTTGCGATCCCGGGGAAGCCGCGCCGGTTTCGGACTGGGAATCCCATCGGCTGTGCCACGGGTTTATCGTCGAACCGGAAAGCGGCCGAATGATCGACGAAGTCCTTTTGGCGGTGATGCGGGCGCCCCGTTCCTACACCCGGGAGGACGTGGTGGAAATCCAGGCCCATGCCGGGCCGGCCGGTCTCCGAGCCATTCTGGATCAGCTGCTCCGACGCGGGGTCCGCCTGGCCGAGCCGGGCGAATTCACCCGGCGGGCCTTTCTCAACGGGCGGATCGATCTGTCCCAGGCCGAAGGCGTCATGGATTTGATCGCGGCCCGCTCCCGAAACGCACTGGACGCCGCGTCCGCCCAGTTGGCCGGCGATCTTCGCCGGCGAGTGGAGGAAATCCGGGAAGTGCTGCGGGAAGAAATGGCCGCCATGGAGGCCGCCATCGATTTTCCGGAGGAAGTGGGCGAGGAACTATCTCCGGTCGCGTTGCGGGAACGGCTGGAGGCGGAGGTCCGACAACCGGTTTCCGTGCTGGTTCGGCGCTCGGAAGAGGGGCGAATGACCCGAGAGGGCGTTCGGGTGGTGGTGGCCGGAAGGCCCAACGTGGGAAAATCCAGTCTCGTCAACCGGTTGCTGGGCCAGGAACGGGCCATCGTGACGGAGATTCCCGGAACCACCCGCGACGTCATCGAAGAACAGATGAGCCTTCAGGGAATGGTGTTGACCCTCACCGACACCGCCGGACTCCACGAAACCGAGGACCCGGTGGAACGGATTGGCGTGGCCCGGGCGAAAGAGCGGCTGGCCGAGGCCGATCTGGTGCTGCTGGTGACCGAAGCCGAGGCGCCGCCTTCCCCCGAAGAGTTGGAAATCGCATCGGCCAGCGGTTCCTCTCCGGTGATCTGGGTGATCAACAAAATGGACCGGATCGTTTCCTCCGCCGGAATGGATGGAGAAAAACCGCCCCAGGAACCGCCACCACTGGCCTGGGAAATCCCACCGGAGTGGGAAAGGTTCCCCAGGCAACCGATTTCGGCCCGAACGGGCTCGGGAATCCATGCGCTGGTTCGCCGAATGGCGGAAGCGGTGGAACCGTCGTCGGGCCACCTTTCCCACGGAGCGGTTCCCAATCTTCGGCATCGCGGCCTTCTGGAGGCGGCCTTGGAACGCATTGAAACCGCAATTTCCGGCATTGACGTGAGCCTCCCGTTCGAATTGATCGCCATCGACCTGAAAGAGGCCTATGAACGGCTGGGCGACATTCTCGGGAAAACCGTGCGAGAGGACGTGCTGGACGAAATTTTCGGCCGATTTTGCATCGGGAAATAGGCTCACGGTTGGTTGAGTCGATCCCCTTGGAATCCACTGGACCCTCCACCCGCGGCGGAAATTTCAATCACCCTTCCCCTCCCCTCCTCACCCAAATCACCCGCCAGCGCCGCACAATTCCACGTTCCTCCCTTTCGAAAAAAACCAATCCGCCTTCTCGCCATCCAAATCAGCCCGGAAAACGTAGAGAGCCCGGCAGAAGAATGGACTTTTCAGCCTTCGCCACCAACATGAAAATGCCGCATTCCCTCGGGGGGATGCGGCATATCGGTTCATCAACGTGCTGCGGGTCGATCTTCAGGCGAGTCTAAGGTCATCCGCCCTACCCTCCCCGTTGATATCCCGGATTCCATTCCGATCGCATCATTCATTGTCCCCCAATTCATGCTTTCGAAGATAACGCGCCAATCCTTTTTGCAAGGAAATGCACATAAACAAAAGGATCACGGCAAACGGAAGTCCCGTGGAAATGGTGGCGGCTTTCAAGGCGGTTAGACCGCCCCCCACCAGCAGAATCGCGGCAACCGCGCCTTCCAAAACGGCCCAAAAAATTCGGGAAATCATGGGCGGATCGGGATTGCCGCCACAAGCGATCATATCGATGACCATGGAACCGGAATCCGACGAAGTGACGAAAAAGGAAACCACCACCAGGGAGGCCAGCAGCGAAGTGACGTTGTTCAAAGGGAATTTCTCCAACAGCACGAAGAACGCCACGGAGATATTGTCTTGAACCGCGTCGAAGATTCCCCCGCCACCGAACATTTCGATTTGAATGGCGGTATTGCCGAAGATGGAAAACCAGAGCGCCGTGACCAGCGTCGGAACCAGGAGCACCCCGAGCACGATTTGTCGGATGGAACGGCCATAGGAAATGCGGGCGATAAACATTCCGACAAAGGGAGACCAGGCGATCCACCAGGACCAGTAAAAAATCGTCCATTCGCCTTGCCATGCCCCGCCCTCGTAAACTTCTCCCCAAGTGCTAAGCCGAGGCAGATTTTGGAAATAGAAGCCAATGTTTTCCGGAATGGCGTCCAAAATAAACAGCGTGGGCCCAAGGACCAGCACGAAAGCCGCCAAGGCGGCCGCCAGAATCATATTGGCTTCGCTCAGCCGCCGGATTCCCTTGTCCAGTCCTTTGATGACCGACCAAGTGGCAATGGCGGTAATGCCTGCAATCAGATGTACCTGCACGAAGGCGGACTGATTCAGGCCAAACACATGGTTCAGGCCCGCGTTCAATTGCTGAACACCCAAACCAAGAGAAGTCGCCACCCCAAACAGCGTCGGAATGATCGCTAGGATATCAATGGCGTGGCCCGCCCAGCCATGGATGCGATCGCCCAGAATGGGATAAAAGGCGGTTCGAACCGAGAGCGGCATGCCTCGGTTAAATGCAAAAAAGCCGAGCGCAATGGCCACCAGCGCGTACAGCGCCCATGGATGGACGCCCCAGTGCAAAAAGGTCTTGGCCATCGCCTCCCGCGCCGCATCCACGCTGCGAGGGTCCATCACCGGCGGATTCCCGAAATGCAGCATGGGCTCGGCGACGCCATAAAACAAAAGCCCGATTCCCATGCCCGCCCCAAACAACATGGCCAACCAGCCGGAGGTGGTAAATTCTGGCTCCGCCTCCAGACCGCCCAGCCGGATATTGCCGAACTTTCCCAGCGGGAGAAGCAGAATAAAAATGAGAATGATATTCACGGTCCAGATAAAAAACCATCCGGCATACTTGGTCATGGACCGCCGAAACACTTCAAAAAAATTCTCCACCTGGGGTCCGAGAAGCAGGGTGGAGGCAATCAGCAAGAGAATGATCCCCGTGGAGGTGAAAAACACCTGTGGTTGGACTTCCAGGGAAAAATTCTTGTTTTTCCCATTCGAACTGTTTTCATCGGTCATGTGGCCGTCCTTTCCGCTTCCGATTACGATGGATTGCTTTTCACGACATTTCATCCCATGAATGGCGAAAAAGACGGAATGGGGCAACCCCTGTAGATGTTCCACGTGGAACATTGAATTTTGGGCACCTCGGAAGGACCGAAAACTATTCCATCGTGCGGGCGCCGAAAATTGTCCAAATTTTGCCAACTCAAAAGATTCGGATCGAACCGAACCGATGGGCACCCTCTTTTATATTTTCGAAGGCTTCAAATCGAGGTTTTCGATCGGTAGGAGCAGGCCTCCGTGCCCGCTCTTCGTTGGCCAGGGCAGCCACGGGGCCTGCCCCTACGCCCGATTTTCCGTTCTTCGAAAACGCAATTTATTCCGCCTCCAAGTATAATCAGAAAGAAGGATGTTCCACGTGGAACAATAAAATGATCAGCAGTCCGCTTCCGCCATGGACCGGCCAATCATCGAAGGGACAAATCAGGCCATCTCCCTTGTGGTCGCAAGAAAAGAATTGTTCCACGTGGAACAATGGAACAAAAACCGATCTTTTGGAACCGAATTACACTTTCGCCGGCTACAAATCGAAGTTTTCCATCGGTAGGGCCGGCCCTCGTGCCTGCTCTTCGTTGGCCAGGGCAGGCACGGGGGCCTGCCCGTTGTATGTTGTTCCCAGCTTCGATAGTTGACCAAGAGGCCCCGGTGGGCCGCTCCCCCGGAGCGAAGCGCCGGGCGGGAAGCGACGCCCGCCGGAACCGGGAACGGCTTTCGAAATCCCGACGGCGCCCCGGTTTTTGGAAACACCACGTTCATCGGCTTCCGCCGCCCGGCCCGGCCGGGCCGGGCGGCGGAAAAAACGCGGCGGCGAGATCGTCTGCCCCTTGGGTCGCCGAACCCGCAATGTAGCGAGGTCCGCCGCCGCCATTTTTATCCCGAACAGTCGCATGGGGCGCCATTCCGCGACCCCGCATCGCAAGGAAGGGTCAAAAATGAACAACCGTTGCATCGGAATCGACGTTTCCAAGAACACGCTGGACGTTCATGTTCAAGCCGACGGAACCAACCTGAAAGTCGGCAACGACGAAGAGGGCGTTCGGAAACTGCTGGCGGCGATCCAGCCCATGGAGCCGGAGCTGGTCGCGCTGGAGGCCACGGGCGGATACGAGGAGCGCCTTGCCGAAACCCTCGTCTCCGCCGGGCTCCCGGTCGCCGTGGTCAACCCGGCCCGGGTCCGGGATTTCGCCAAGGCGACCGGGCAACTGGCCAAAACCGACGAAATCGACGCCCGAATCATCGCCCTTTTCGGCTCCATGCTCCAACCGCCGAAAACGGAGAAAATCGACGAGGTCGCGAGGGAAATCAAGGCGCTGAACGTTCGCCGCGGCCAGCTCGTCGCCATGCGGACGGCGGAGAAAAACCGCACCGAACATGCCCGGGACGCCGTCCTGGAAAGCATCCGGGCCGTCGTCGCCGCCCTGGATCTCCAGATCGCCGAAGTTGAAGCAAGCATTCGGGAACTCGTCCGTTCCTCTTCGGAATTGAAGGAAAAGATCGAGATCATGGCGTCCTTTCCGGGGATCGCCGAAAAAACCGCCGCCGCCATCGCGGCTCATCTGCCCGAAATCGGCTCGCTCGACCGGAAACAAATCGCTTCGCTGACCGG